>NZ_CP163512.1:1864694-2175477 GCF_041075285.1 Providencia rettgeri
TTTAAAATATTGATTTTTTCAATAGCTATCGTACCGATAGCTATTTCCATTAAAAAAAAGCACTTTTAGCCTATCGATATATCGGAAAAAAAGGAAGAATAGACTCTAATTTCGTGAGTTATTATTAGTTATTAATGAACAATAGCCTACTTGAGTAGGAGGTAAATATGTCAGAAAGTGTAGTCAACGATATCGTGAAATGGTTAGAAAGCCAGTTGCAACGCAATGAAGGCATTAAAATCGACACGATAGCCGATAAAAGCGGTTATTCTAAATGGCATTTACAGCGTGTTTTCAAAGAAATGAAGGGATGCACGCTTGGCGAATACGTCCGTAAACGTCGTTTATTAGAAGCTGCGAAATCATTACGTGAAGGCAACTTACCTATTCTTGATATTGCTTTGCAATATGGATTTAGTTCACAAGCGACATTTACACGTATCTTTAAAAAACATTTTGATACCACACCAGCAAAATTCCGCCAAACCGGTGAGCTGCCAGAATGCAAAAGTTTTATGGCATGCAATAGCCATAACTAATTAGTTTTATTACAAAATCATTCCTCCTTATTAGTTTTTAGTACTTTTGAGGTCTATGTCTGAGCCGACAATGTCGGCTCATTTTTTAACTCAATTCATGTACTAACCAATTCTCTAAATCGCTGAGTTGATCTTGTAGAAGAGGCCACAGTTGCTTCATCTCGCGACATAATATTTTAATCGTTTCAGTTTGATAAACCTTCCCCAACAGTTGCTCCCTTAACCACTCAAGAGGTGTTGGCTCTAGGCTATCAGTGAAAAATTGGCAACGGTTAATAACCCCTTTTTCAATGTCAAAGTGAAACTCAACCCCTCCCCAAGGGAAACGAGTATCTAAATAATGGGAAAATGCAGGTGCTTGGCCAAAGTTCCATTCCCAACTACTTTGCTTAGCAAATGTTTCTGTAAAATTAGGTAGATCAGGTAATTTTTCAGGGGAGATGTATTCCGCTTCAACCGTTTCACCAAAATGGTTAAAAAAGCTTTTGATCACACCTTCACAAACAATTTCATGAGTAATGTTAGGAACAAGCTCCGAAAGATTAGCTACGCGAGAACGTACCGATGTAATGCCCTTTGCCTGTAATTTTTTAGGATCTGGATTAAGGTAATTAGCCAGTCGGCTTAAATCGGCATTAATCAATAGCGTACCATGATGAAACCCGCGATCTTTGGTTTCACGATAGGCTGATCCAGAAATTTTGCGCGGACCATTTTCTGTGTTAAGCACTAAATCATTCCGCCCTGAAACTTCAGCGGTGATCCCAACGTTCGCTAGACCATCGACAATAATTTGCGTAGAAACTGTTTTATCATACTCCGGCTTACCTGCCATAAAGGTAAAACAGGTATTTCCTAAATCATGAAACACCGCCCCACCCCCACTGCTACGGCGAGCTAAACGAACATTGTCCTCTTCCATTCGGCGAGTGTTACATTCTTTCCACGGGTTTTGTGCACGACCAATCACCACCGTATCAGCATTACGCCATAAAAACATCACACGCTGCTCGGCAGACATTTGCCTAAAAATAGTTTCTTCAACTGCCAGGTTAAACCAAGGATCAAAAGATTCTGAGATGAGTAAACGTAATGTCGACATGAAGCTATCCTAAAAACAAAACTTGCCCCTAAGATAGCATAATCACTGAAGAAAATAGCGATTTTAAATGCGCCTTGCTTGCCAAAACACTTTTCGCCAATACACATTATCCATGGATGAACGGATCACCCCTTTACTGGTTGAGGCGTGGATAAAGGTATTATCCGTATCATAAATACCAACATGTAATCCATTTTCACCTGAGCCAGTTTTAAAAAAGACTAAGTCTCCCGGCATCAGATCCGTTTTATCAATACGCGTACCGAGTTGTGTTTGGTCTACTGTGGTTCGAGGTAATTGAATGGCAAAGCGATCATGAAAAGTACGATAAACAAAACCTGAGCAATCCACCCCACTTTGGCTCATTCCACCATAGTGATAAGGTGTGCCATACCATTGTTCTAGCTGGTCTTTTAACTGAGCTATCGTCATGATAGGGTCTGATAACTGAGTTTTTAGCGGCGGCGGTGCTGTGCGCTTAACGGAAGTTGACGAACAACCAATTAAAACCAAGCACAATAATAGCGGTAAGTGTTGTATTTTAATCCCCATAAAGCACCCTATTCACCTATCTTTTTGCTATATTTAACTTATAGCATAACCTGAAGCGAATAAAAAACAATTCATCTCATTATGCGATTAATGCGTGCCTTGCGATTTAACTGGGCGGCTGATCAACCAAACCCCGAGCAAGATAAAAGCAATTCCACTCACTTTCAACCATGAGGCTGGCTCATTAAACCAAGGCAAGACAACGGCTAAGATATAAACAAATACATAGCTCAGGCTAATTAATGGGTATGCTTTATTTAATGCAATATATTTTAATGCGAAAAGCCAACATAGCATCGATAAGGCATAACACACTAACCCTAAGAAGATAATGCTTAAACTGGTGATATTTGCTAACAACCAATCAACTTGCAACCAGTGCCATCCCAAAGAAAAAGAGGGGAGCTCAACAACGCCCATCTTTAAACTGAGCTGAGCGACTGTCACCAATAAGGCGCTGCCAATCACCCATAAATAGCCTTTATTCATACACTAATACTCATGAGTAATATCCCAATCATAATGGCAACAACACCGAGCCAGTGGTTTAACCCTGTTTTCTCTTTGTATACGAACTGACCAATCAGGGTAATTAACACAAAGTTAATGCTTAACATTGGGTATGCAATACTAAGGGGCATGACCTCAAGCAGTTTTAACCAAAACAACATGCCCAGCCCTAACATTAACACAGCAAGCACCAGCCACTTAAAGGCTGATGCCGCTTTATTTGCTTTTCCCCTTTGCCAGTTGACGACCGCTTGTTTTTGGGCAACTTGCCCTATACAGGTCAGCACACTGACAAGTAATAGCAGTAATAGTTGTGCAATCATTGTTGATGGTAAACCACAATCGCCATACGTGAATTTTTGATCACTTCATCGGGTTTGGGAATATCGGGAAGATCTTCATTACGCCCCAACAAAAAGACCACGGTGACTTGCCCTTCTTTACGCGCATTTGCTAACCATTGTGCAAATTCCGCAGGTTTAACTAAGCGATGCTGGCTATCTGGATAGTCTAAACCGTAACTGAGCTCACCACTGCTATTGTACAAATAGATATTGGCATTTTGTGTTTCCCACGCTAGCCCCGCCGCGACACCAACATTGCTGGCCATTAGATACCGGCTATTCATTAATAAGTCATGGTTTTGATGAATAAAGTTTTGCGGCAATTTAGAATCAATCGTGTTATTTGGCAAAGCACTACCAATGCATAGACTGATAGCGAGCGAGCATGAGGCCGCCCACAACCAATATTTGGCATTTAGCACCGTACACAAATAACCGATTATCGCCCAAATAGAGAATGCAACCACGCCTAATACCATTTTTGACCATTCATCTGGCTCATATAACGGCTTTTTGATCATCGTGCTCACAACAATCACGGCAATAACCGCAGCTATCCCCAATACAACATTAATAATACCGTTAATTTTCAGTGCTCGCATAGTGCCATTTCTCACACAATCGACACCATACTTCGCCATCAATAACGCCAATGGTGCCATAAATGGCAGCATGTAAGTGGGTAATTTACCACGCGAAATGCTGAAAAATAGCACAGGGACAACAAACCAACAGAGTAAGAAGAACATATCAGGGCTTGACTTACGCTCTTTCCAACCTTTTATTAATGATCCAGGGACGAGTCCAGCCCATGGAAGCGCCCCCAGTAAAATGATTGGAATATAATACCAAAACGGCGCAACGTGCTGTGCATCATCAGCAGTAAAACGCTTAATATGCTCCACCCAGAAGAAGTAATTCCAGTAGTCAGGCTCTTGTTTAGCGATTGCTAAAGCCCAGGGTAAGCTAATGATAACGGCAAAAATAATGGCAAGTGGACCATATTTAATTAGCTCAAGAAAACGTTTTTGATAAATGGTGACGGGTAACATGACAATAACAGGAATAGCGAGGGCTAAAAAGCCTTTGGTCATAAATGCCATGCCACAGGCTAATCCTAAGCAAGCCCATGCCGCAAGCTTGGTCTTAATCTCCCTTGCCTTCATTGCCCATAGGCAACAAAACATACTCGCGGCTATCCACAATGATAACATTGGATCAAGTACACTGTATGTTCCGATTGAAAACACGAGGAACATTGAGATATAAATTAAACTGGCGACATAGGCAACGTGGTTATTACGCCACATCATTTTTGCCATGCGATAGACAAGTAATGCACTAAGAAGAATACAAAAAACAGAGCCAAACCGAACCGCGAAATTGGTTTCGCCAAAAATCATTTGGCTAATGTTATTTATCCAATACCCTGCAACAGGTTTTTCAAAATAACGCACATCTAACATATAAGGGACAATCCAATCCCCACGTTGGAGCATTTCCCGACTAATTTCCGCATAGCGAGTTTCATCCGGTTGCCAAAGTAAACGGCTATTCAACGGCAACAAATAGGTTAGGATAAAAAAAAGAGCCAGCAGAGAGGCTCCAACTTTGCTCGCTCGATTATTTAACATAGCGTGTTTATTCCTCTTCTTGGCAACCTAGCCAACCTTCACGCCCTGGGAATGGTGCTCTAACCACTCGCCCTTTTGGTAATGAATTCAGATCGTCAGGTAGCAATTCGCTTAATGTACAGAATTGGATTTCTTCTTGTGAAATTCGTTCCAATAATTGTGAAAATTGTGCTGACTTGGACATTCCTTCCACTTCGGTGTGAATAGTATAGACTGGAACGCCGCTATCATCCTTAATGGCCTGAAGAATATAATCATTAAACGCTTCATCACTGACAATTGTACCAACGACTTCGTCATAAGTGGGTAATGTCACCGGAATTTGCACTGTTCCTAACGAACCATCACGCAAGATAGGCCTAAAAGGGTACTTTCCACGGCAGTCACTGTTATAGTCAAAATTAAACGTTTGTTTAACTTCTAAAACGCGCTCATCACCTCGCCATCCCGCAACCGCAGAGCATTTAACGCGCTGCCCAATTGCACATTCAAGCGCATCCACACCTAACTTCACCTGTTCAGCTAGCTGCGTTTCACTCCATTTAGCCACCTTGGCTTGCCACCCCTGATGATCCCATGCATGTAAGCCAACTTCATGACCTGCATCCAAAGTTTGTTTCATCAAGTAGCCTAAATCTTTAGCAATTTTTTTGCCCGGCCATGCCGTGCCGGCTAATAAAATATCTAACCCATAGAGGGATGCCGCATTAGACCTGAGCATTTTCCACAGAAATTTAGGACGCAAAAGGCGCCATAAATGGCGCCCCATATTATCGGGTCCTACACTGAAGAAAAAGCTGGCCTGAATGTTGTGCTCTTTAAGCACTTTGAGTAACTGTGGAACCCCTTTTAATGTACCTTGGTAGGTATCCACATCAATTCTCAAGCCAACTTTTTTCATTAGTCTTTGTTACCTAACTCTTCTACAGCACCTTGTAAGAAGAAATCTAATGTTTCTTCGATGGTATCTTTCATGTCGATAGTCGGCACCCAGTCAAGTAAACGACGCGCGTTTTCAACACTTGGTTTGCGATGTTCAACATCTTGATAGCCTTGGCCGTAGTAGCTGCTGCTTTCAATTTCACGGAAGCCTGCAAATGGTGGGAATTTGCTACGCTGCGGGTGATTTTCAAAACTTTCTAGTAACATTTCCGCCAGTTCACGAATACTGGCTTCATTTGTTGGGTTACCGATATTGATGATTTGTCCATCACATTTGCCATCTTTGTTTTCGATAATACGGAACAATGCTTCGATACCGTCTTTAATATCAGTAAAGCAACGTTTTTGTGCACCACCGTCAACCAATTTGATTGGCGAACCTTCAACTAAGTTTAAAATCAGCTGAGTAATCGCACGTGAACTACCGATACGCGCTGAGTTCAGGCTGTCTAAACGTGGCCCCATCCAGTTGAATGGACGGAATAAGGTAAATTTCAGACCTTCTTTCGCACCGTATGCCCAAATAACTCGGTCAAGTAACTGTTTAGATACAGAGTAAATCCAACGTTGTTTGTTGATTGGTCCCACGATTAAACGTGATTCATCTTCATCAAACTCTTTATCGTCACACATACCGTAAACTTCTGAGGTAGATGGGAAAATAATACGTTTGTTGTATTTCACGCAGTAACGAACTATCTTCAGGTTTTCCTCGAAGTCTAATTCAAAGACACGCAGCGGATTACGGGTATATTCAATTGGTGTCGCAATGGCCACCAGAGGTAAAATAACATCACATTTTTTGATGTGGTACTCAATCCACTCAGTGTGAATGCTGACGTCACCTTCGATAAAGTGGAAACGTGGGTTACCAATGAAACGCTCAATAGCGGATGAACCGATATCCATACCATAGATATCATAGTTGCCATCTTTTAGCAGACGTTCAGTTAAATGGTTACCAATAAACCCATTCACACCTAAAATTAATACGCGAGTACGGCGTTTAACTTGTGCTGTTGGTTTAGCGCCAACGCGAACATCGGTGACGATGCCCATTTCGTTTGCAAGACGGTTACCTTGCATGTATAGGCCCGTTTCGCTTTGACCGCTAATGACTTCAATTGCACCTTCTCCACACGCAATACGCAGTGGATCATTAGACAGAACAGTACCCGCCGTTTTGCCTTGGTTATCGTCTAACACGCGAGCGCGCCAAATCACCATTTTACGGGCACCTAAATAAGTAAATGCACCTGGGTATGGTTCAGTCACTGCACGGATCAGGCAGTTAATTTCTTTTGCGCTACGGTTCCAATCAATTTGGCCATCTTCCGCCGTACGACGACCAAAGTAAGTTGCTTGGCTTTCGTCTTGAGGAACCGCTTTATAGCTACCTGCTTCAATCAGTGGCAATGTTTTGTCTAATAACACTTCTGCTGCATCACGGACTTTTGCATGTAATGTTAAGCCGGTGTCAGTCTCTGTGATTGCGACTTTCTCTTGAGCCACGATATCGCCAGCGTCTGCTTTCGCAACCATTTTATGTAAGGTTACACCGGTTTCACTTTCACCATTTAACAATGCCCAATTAATTGGCGCACGACCACGGTATTTCGGTAATAATGAACCATGCAAGTTGAATGCGCCTTTCGGTGCGATTGCCAGTAATTCTTCACTTAACATATCGCGATAGTAGAAAGAAAAAATCACATCAGGTTTCATTTCACGAATACGTTCAATCCATAAAGGATGATTGACGTTTTCTGGCGCAAAAACAGGAAGCTCCATGTCAGCGCTAACGCGTGCTACGGAAGAGTAAAAATGGTTTTCATTAGGGTCATCAGTGTGTGTAAATACCGCCTGAATATCAAAACCCGCTTTTTTAAGCGCTTTTAGCCCTACGCAGCCAATATCATGATAGGCAAAAACAATAGCTTTCATTAGTCTTCTTCCTGATTTTTGTCGGATTTAACATCTGCACCGACGACTTTTTGAATAAAATAACGAGGTCTCGCACGTACATCATTGTAAATTCGACCGATGTATTCGCCCAGTAGCCCCATAGCAACAAATTGTGCACCGATAAACATAAATAACACAGCGAATAGAGTAAATACGCCATCTGCGGCCCATTCTGCGCCAAGAATCAAGCGTAATGCAATCAATAGCACCGCAAGTAAGAACCCCCCTACGGCAATCACACTCCCGACAACGCTGAGTAAACGCAACGGTGCTGTCGTTAAACAAGTCAGTAAGTCATACATTAAGTTAATCAGCTTCATAAAGCTGTACTTAGAATCACCAAATTCACGTTCCGCATGCGCTACATCAATTTCGATGGTTCTACGAGCAAATGTATTCGCTAAAATCGGTATAAATGTACTTCTCTCATGGCATTGTAACATCGCTTGAATAATATGACGGCGATATGCGCGTAACATACAGCCATAATCCCCCATTGAGCGACCTGTCGCTTTGGTGATCATGGCGTTGATCATCTTAGACGCTGTTTTACGGAACCAAGAGTCTTGTCGATTCGCACGACGAGTCCCAACAACATCATAACCTTGCATCGCTGTTTGCACTAAGCGAGGAATTTCTTCTGGTGGGTTTTGTAAGTCTGCATCCAAGGTGATGACTAAGTCCCCATCCGCTTGGTTAAACCCAGCCATAATCGCAGAATGTTGACCATAATTGCGATTAAGGATGATCGCAATCACATGATTGTCAGGATTTTCTGCGGCTTGTGTTAGCATTGCGGCTGAACGGTCACTACTACCGTCATCCACTAAAATAAGTTCATAACTTTGCGTTAATTGTTTGCACGATTTAATAGTGCGTTCAAGTAATTGCGGTAAGCTCTGCTCTTCATTATAGACAGGGATTACCACTGAGACTTTTTTAATCTCATCAAATTCATCTGCGTGTGACACTATTTTGACTCCAAAAGAACTGCTTCTACCGCGTTAACTACCCGTTCAACATCTGCATACGTCATATCTGGGAATAAAGGCAACGAACACAAAGTCGCACTATTCCATGTTGATTCTGGCAGCGTTAATTCAGGGTATTTTTCACGGTAATATTTTTGCGTATGTGCTGCACGGAAATGTAGCCCCGTCCCAATATCCCGTGCTTTTAATTTTTCCATGAATGTATCACGGTCAATACCACAAATATCTTTATCTACACGTACCATAAATAAGTGGTTAGCATGCAAATGCGGATAATCAGGGACACTGAGCATTTGTAATGGGGAATTTTTCAGCAATTCGCGATAATGCGCGGTTAATTCAGCGCGACGTTGGTTCAACGTTTCCACTCGGGACAGTTGCACAACGGCTATCGCTGCATGAATATCAGATAAGTTATATTTAAAACCTGGCTCAACAACTTCAGCTTGTGGTTTGCGCCCTTGCATTTGCCTATCAAATGCATCAACCCCTAAACCATGAAATTTAAGTGTACGCACACGTTGAGCAAGCTCGTCATCGTCCGTTGCAACCAAGCCACCTTCTGCACATGTCACATTTTTAATCGCATGAAATGAAAAAATAGACGTGCCTTTTTCGCCGATCCACTCATTTTTATAGCGTGTCCCCACTGCATGAGCGGCATCTTCAATTAATGCAACGCCTGCTTTTTTTGCAATTGAACGCAATGCGTCTAAATCACAAGGGGCACCTGCATAATGAACGGGAATAATCGCTTTTGTTTTTTCTGTTAAGGCCTGTTCTACGGCGTCAGGTTGGATCATAAGTGTATTGCGATCAACATCAATCATGACGGGGGTTGCACCTAGCAACTCAATCATATTAATGGTCGATACCCATGTTTGTGAAGGCGTGATCACTTCATCCCCAGGACCAATCCCTAATGCCATCAAAACTACGTGCATGCCAGCAGTTGCAGAGGACAATGCAATTGCATGTTTACAGCCATAACGTTGGCAAAAATCTTCTTCTAACTGATGGTTCTGAGGACCTGTTGTGATCCAGCCTGAACGCAGAACCTTTTCGACTGCCTTGACCTCTTCATCACCGATAGCGGGTTTTGAAAATGGTAAGAAATTGCTCATATTGTTTATAGCCTAGTTTTCATTGTGAATAGAATATTCTAGTTAATTGTACTTTAACCGAAGCTCAACATCGACAAACATTGCTGCATTATCCCGCATAAAAACGAGTGATTAAAACAACTTTTTGGCTAATCGTCAAAATTTATAATGTGCCATTGTCTATAGGATGTATTCTGACTTAGCTTAATTTCCGTTTTATAAATGCCAGATAAATTATTTTCCGTCATCACATCAGTGGGTTTTCCTGAAGCAAATAATTGCCCTTGCTCTAATAGCCAAATTCGCGATGCATTTTTATAGGAATGATCTAGGTCATGCCCACTCATTATAACGGTTCCTAGGCAATCACAAAAATATTTAATCCATTTATCTAACATTGCCTGTTGAACAATATCCAAATTATTCATCGGTTCATCAAATAAAATAATTTTCCCCGTTAAATCGTTTTCACTCCACAGTTGTAAAAATACCGCACAAACCCTTACACGCTGCCATTCTCCCCCAGAAAGTTGGTAAATCCCTTTATGTAAAAGTGCAGACAATTGAAAGTCACGACATAATCGTTCAAAAATATCCGCAGCAACCGCTGATGATGAAAGAAATAGCTCGAAATATTGAAAAACTTTTAAGATCGGGGTATTACTCGCAAGCTGAGCGAAATAAGCCCGCTTTTTAGCTAACTGTGCAATAGAACAATCATCAATATTTTCTCCATTGAAGCAAATTTCGCCTTTAACGGGAAGGTAACCACTTAACGCAGAAAGTAACGTACTTTTACCAGCACCATTAGCCCCTAAAAGATGAATTTGTTCACCCGCATACACTCGCTCAGTAAAATTTATTAGGCGGTTTTCTGCGCTAATATTTTTAATATCAATAATCATCTGAGTATGCATTCGTTTTACCGCCTTTGTTGATGGCGAATAAGTAACAGAATAAATACTGGTGCGCCTAATGTGGCGGTAATAACACCAATCGGGATTTCTGCATTCGCCATTAATAGCCGTGATAATAGATCTGCCAATAATAGACCTAATGCTCCAGCTATAGCGCATGCGGGTATTAACAAACGATTATTGGTTAAACCACTTAACCGCAAAATATGGGGGATCACTAAGCCAATAAAACTGATAGCCCCAGCAATAGCGACACTCAAACCAATTAAGACACCACTAATAATAATCAGAATAATACGCCATTTATGTACTGATATACCTAATTGATAAGCTTGGAGGGCGCCGAGAGACAGGTAATTTAATACGTTTCCTTGGTAAGTCACCCAAACTAAAAAGGGTATACAAACGACGACTAAACTCATTTGTCGCCAATCAACGCCACTAAAGCTCCCCATCATCCAATATAACAATTGGCGCAAATCGAGGTTGCTGCTCATATACACCATCCATGTCATACAAGCGCCACTCAACACACCGAGAGCCACACCAACGAGTAATAAACTGGCATTATTTAGGTTTTTGCGCTTAGCAAAATAGAGTAATAACGATGTAAGTAACAAAGCCCCAATAATCGCACTGGCACTTAATACTCCATAATGTGTAACACCCGATGACATTAACACGGTGAATACTACCGCAACGCCAGCACCATTACTGATCCCTAATAACCCAGGCTCCGCGAGAGGATTTTCAAATAAGGCCTGCATAATCGCCCCGGTTACCGCCAACCCCGCGCCCACCACGATCACTGCAAGCATTCTTGGCAAACGAATTTGCCAGACAAACAGCCGGGCTGCGTCATCCATCCATTGATTAGGCCAGTACCATGTTTCGCCAGCACACAGAGACACTCCCCCAACAATGCAAAGGGAAAAAAGTAAGAAAGCCATCACGCGGATATCAGATTTATTTTGTTGTTTCTGTAGCTGTTTTAATGAAAAGTGCATGGCATTTATAGTGCTTATTAGTCGATGAAAAAACAAGCTCGTTTTCTATAAGAGAGAGCACAAGGAAAATTTTAAACTACTGCCAATTTTTATTCTAACTATATGAAGGTGTTAACATGGCACAAAACCCAATTAACAATCAACCAAAACCACAACTCTCCCCATACAGCACAAATGAGGCTAACCTAGAGGGAAATAAGACTGGCAGCAATTTTAAAGCATTTCTAAAAAAGATAACGCCATCATTTATTAGCTTTTTTTCGTTACTTTTTAGTTGCCAGAACAAACATTCAGCAGGCAAAAAAAAAGCATTTTCTGAAGAAAGCTTTGTTATTATTCCCCCTATAAACAAAACGATACCCACAAGGACAATATCCTTTAGTGATGACAGTGTCGCCAAAATCCCAGCCACCCAAAATGAAATCATTCCGAAAGAAGGCTTAACCGGGAATCCACGCGTTGATGCTGCGCGAAAGGTTGCATTACAAGTCATAGCCCAACATAAAGCGCAACGGGCAGAAAAATTACGAAAAAATGAAGCCGATAAGCTGCAAAAAAACAATGCAGTGCTGATTGATAACTATGATGGCTTATCAAATATGGATAGAGAAAAAAACCATCTGATTAATCGGTTAGGCTGCATTATTTTAACCCATAAAGAATACACGAATAGTATTGGTCCTTTGCGTATTGAAGGCCTGAAGAATGAGGTCAATCAACTACTCGAAAGAATAAATGTTCCTGACTCTGCCCATGATTTTTTATCGCAACTCCATAACGACTCACTACCAACAATAACGAGCGCCTTTAAAAAGATAGCCGCTGATTTATTGAAAAAAAGCAACAATATCGACTTTAAATCCCCCGTTTCATTTAATGACCTACAAGCATGCGCTGATGCTGTAAAAAACAAAGAAGATATTATTCAGCAAATTAAAAGTAATGAGCAATTGAAAAATAAAGCGCCTGCAATTTTAAAAAATACCGACAATAGGATCTGTAAAGCACTCGATAGGTTGGCTCCCCCTCCATTGGCCTTACAGCTTGTTATCCGCTTCTGTGCCCTTATTGCCAATGATGAAGACACGCATCGAATGTCAGTGAAAAATTTAGCCACTATATTCGCACCACATTTAACGGATACTTCCTCACTGAATATATCAACAACAAAAACTCCATTCTCAATCAACGAGGAGGAAGCAACCAACCAGCTAGCTATAAGTTATATTGCTGCATTAATCCATCGAGAAAGAAGCCCATTTCATCACGCTTAACCCTATTTCTTAGTCAAAAACAAAGACCGCCTAAACGGCGGTCTTTTTATACCAAATTCAATTGATATGATTACTCTTTTGGCGTTGCTTTTTCCACACGGCTTTTTAATTTTTGCCCTGGGCGGAAAGTAACAACACGGCGGGCAGTAATTGGAATATCTTCCCCAGTTTTTGGGTTACGTCCGGGACGTTGATTTTTATCACGTAAATCAAAGTTACCGAATCCAGATAATTTTACTTGCTCACCATTTTCTAAGGAAAGGCGAACCTCTTCAAAGAAAGTTTCGACAAGGTCTTTAGCATCACGTTTGCTAACACCCAGTTTTTCAAACAAATTTTCTGACATTTCAGCTTTAGTAAGCGCCATAGGTTTAGTCCCTCAAGGAGGCTTGGAATCGCTGTTTTAACGCAGCAACACACAGATCAACGGTAGCGGTAATCTCTTCTTCTTCCATCGTACGTTGGGTATCTTGGAAGACGAGACTGATAGCAAGGCTCTTATAGCCCTCAGCTATCCCTTCACCACAATACACATCAAACAAGTTTATGCCAACTATATGATTTATGCCAACTTTTTTGCACTCTGCCAAAACTTCTGCAGCGGCTACATTTTCAGGCACGACCACAGCGATGTCACGGCGGTTCGATGGATAGCGTGAAATCGCCTTAGCTTCAGGGATGACACGTTGTGCTATCGCATCACTACGAACCTCAAACACCACCGTACGACCATTTAAATCGAGTTTACGTTCTAATTCTGGATGAACAACACCAATAAAACCTATATGTTCATTTTCCAGATAAATCCCAGCACTTTGACCTGGATGTAATGCAGGATGTGCCTCAGATTTAAATGTAATTTGATTTAGTTTCCCAGTCAATTCAAAAACAGCTTCAAGATCACCTTTTAAATCAAAGAAGTCAACAACTTGTTTATCTAATGACCAATGTTCTTCAAATCTATTGCCCGTGATCACACCTGCGAGCATAGATTCTTGGCGAATTCCATATTCTGCTTGATTATCAGGAATAAAGCGTAGACCTGTTTCAAATAAACGAATTCGGTTCTGTTGACGATTTTGATTGTAAACCACCGTACCCAATAAACCAGTTAGTAGCGATAAACGCATTGCAGACATATCTGCTGAAATTGGGTTTGGTAACAGCAATGCCTCTTGTGCTGGATGCAATAAAGCCTGAATTTTCGGGTCAACAAAGCTATAGGTAATCGCTTCTTGGTAACCACGGTCAACTAACATCGCTTTAACGCGTTTTAGCGGCAAGTGGGCTTCTTTGTGATCCGTCATAACCAGATCAGCACGTAATGGCACATCAGGAATGCTGTTGTAACCATAAATGCGCGCAACTTCTTCAACTAAATCTTCTTCGATTTGCATATCGAATCGCCAGCTTGGTGCGACGACATCCCACGTGTTTTCCGAGGCAGTCACTTTACAGCCTAAACGCGTTAAAATGTCGGTGACTAAATCATCAGCGATCACATGACCAATCAGACGGTCTAATTTATGCCGTGTCAGTTTAATATTCGCCGCTTTTGGTAAATGCGCTTCGCTAGTGACATCGATAATCTCACCCACTTCGCCACCACAAATTTCCACGATCAACGCGGTTGCTCGCTCAATCGCTTTAAATTGCAGTTGAGGATCTACACCACGTTCAAAACGGTGTGATGCATCGGTATGCAGACCATAGTTACGTGCACGCCCCGTAATGGATAACGGATTAAAGAACGCACACTCTAACAGGATATTTTTTGTCTCAGTATTCACACCTGAGTGCTCACCGCCAAAAATACCGGCAATACCGAGTGCTTTTGATTCATCTGCAATCACTAAAGTGTCTGATTTAAGCGTTGCTTCGCTGCCATCTAACAGCACCAGCTTTTCACCTTCTTTTGCCATACGCGCAATAATTGCACCGTCTAAACGGTCTAAATCATACGCATGCTGCGGCTGACCCATTTCCAGTAAAACATAGTTGGTGATATCAACTACCGCATCGATAGAACGGATACCGCCACGGCGCAGTTTTTCTTTCATCCATAATGGTGTTGGTGCTGAAACATCGATATTTTTGATCACACGACCAACAAATCGTGGACACGCTTCTGGCGCTTCAACACGAATTGGGAAAGTGTCTTTTGTGGTTACTGGAACTGCATTAATGACAGGTTCAGTTAGTGCTAATTTATTGATAACCGCAACATCACGTGCAACACCTAAGATACTTAAGCAATCTGCACGATTGGATGTAATGCTGATTTCAATCGCATTATCATCCAATTTTAAATATTCCCGGATATCAGTACCAATAGTTGCATCAAGTGGCAATTCAATAATACCACTGTGGTCATCGGAAATGCCCAGCTCTGAATAGGAGCACAGCATACCTTCGGATGGCTCACCACGTAGTTTAGCGGCTTTAATTTTAAAATCACCCGGTAATACCGCACCTACGGTTGCAACGGCAACTTTGAGGCCTTGACGGCAGTTAGGCGCACCACAAACGATATCAAGTAAACGCTCACCGCCGACATTGACTTTTGTCACGCGCAGTTTGTCAGCATTTGGATGCTGACCACATTCAACCACTTCACCAACAACAACACCGTGAAATTGCCCCGCAACACCTTCGACGCCATCAACTTCAAGGCCTGCCATGGTGATTTGGTCTGATAATGCTTCGCTACTGATCGCCGGGTTCACCCATTCGCGTAACCAGAGTTCACTGAATTTCATGAGATAAACCCGCCTTATTTAAACTGTTTGAGGAAACGAAGGTCGTTTTCGAAGAATGCACGTAGGTCAGAAACACCGTAACGCAACATTGTCAGACGCTCCATGCCCATACCAAATGCAAACCCAGAATAGACTTCAGGATCAATGCCAACATTACGCAATACATTCGGGTGTACCATTCCGCACCCCAATACTTCCAACCATTTACCATTCTTACCCATTACGTCAACTTCTGCTGAAGGCTCAGTGAACGGGAAATAAGACGGACGGAAACGCACTTGAACTTCTTCTTCAAAGAAATTATTCAGAAAATCATGCAATGTGCCTTTTAAGTTGGTAAAGCTAATGTCTTTATCAACAATCAGACCTTCTGTTTGGTGGAACATTGGTGTATGCGTTTGGTCATAGTCGTTACGATAAACGCGACCCGGTGCAATAATGCGAATTGGCGGTTGCTGGCCGTTCATAGTACGGATTTGTACGCCAGAGGTTTGGGTACGCAATAAACGCTTAGCATCAAACCAAAAGGTATCATGATCCGCACGGGCTGGGTGATGAGCTGGAATATTCAGGGCATCAAAGTTATGGTAATCATCTTCAATTTCAGGCCCCGTTTCCACAGAGAAACCTAACTCGCCAAAAAACTCTTCAATTCGCTGAATTGTACGGGTAACGGGATGTAACCCACCATTTTCCATACGACGCCCAGGTAATGACACATCAACTTTTTCAGATGCGAGACGTGCATTAAGGATCTCAGCTTGCATCGCATCTTTACGCGCGTTCAGCGCATCTTGAACCTGTACCTTAGCTTCATTTATCACAGCCCCTGCTGCTGGACGTTCGTCAGCTGGCAGATCACGCAACGTTTTCATCTGGAGTGTGAAATGGCCGCTTTTGCCTAAAAATTCAACACGCACTGACTCCAACGTAGCAACATCTTGGGCCTGTTCAATGGCTGCTTTTGCCTGTGCAACCAACTCAGCGAGATGTGGCATTGTTTCCCCTTTATGACCACTTGGTCTTTTTGCTAGTATTCATTAAATTTATTAAGCCCCCCACTCCATTAAGTATGGATGAGTACTTAACTGATTTTACTGTATTTAATCTTAAACTA
This sequence comes from Providencia rettgeri, assembly GCF_041075285.1. Classification (NCBI taxonomy): domain Bacteria; kingdom Pseudomonadati; phylum Pseudomonadota; class Gammaproteobacteria; order Enterobacterales; family Morganellaceae; genus Providencia; species Providencia rettgeri. The sequence continues at coordinate 1,881,452 of NZ_CP163512.1, forward strand.
AAAACAAAAAAGCCTCCCTAAGGAGGCTTTAGCGTAACTTTTCGTTTCTTCTTTATTTACGCGAAAAAGCCCCCGAACCTCAGGTGCTAAAGTAAAAAAAGAAACGAAAAATAACAGCATACATGTGATAACTTTCCAATAAAGAACATTATTAAATTAGTAACACAAAACACTATAAATGAAAAGAGGAAGTTACCTTCCTCTTTTCAAGCAAACAATTAAGCTAAAGCGCCTTTCGCTTTTTCAACTAAAGCAGTGAATGCTGCTTTATCGAAAACTGCGATGTCTGCTAAGATCTTACGGTCGATTTCAATTGAAGCTTTTTTCAAGCCATTGATGAAACGGCTGTAAGACAGACCGTTCTGACGAGCCGCAGCGTTGATACGCGCGATCCACAGTTGACGGAACTGACGTTTACGTTGACGGCGGTCACGGTAAGCGTATTGACCAGCTTTGATTACCGCTTGAAACGCTACGCGGTAAACACGTGAACGTGCACCATAGTAGCCTTTCGCCTGCTTCAGAATTTTTTTGTGACGTGCACGTGCGATTACACCACGTTTTGCGCGAGCCATAGCTATCTCCTATCGTCTTTTATCTTAATTAACTAAATTGTCTACTTATGCGTAAGGCAGGCAAGCAACTACCAGACCCAGATCGCCTTTAGATACCATTCCTTTCGGACGTAAATGGCGTTTACGCTTAGTTGATTTTTTAGTCAGGATATGACGAAGGTTTGCATGCTTACGCTTAAAGCCACCGCCTGCAGTTTTTTTAAAGCGCTTTGCTGCGCCACGTACAGTTTTAATCTTTGGCATTTCTTTAATTTCCAACTTCGCATTGTGATTAACTACGAATTAACTAGGCGAATAACCTTCATATTGCTATAAATAGCTATTACTTGTAGGCCTAATTATTTCTTCTTCGGTCCTAGCACCATGATCATCTGACGACCTTCAATTTTTGAAGGGAAAGATTCCACAGATGCCAGTTCTTCAAGATCAGCTTTAATGCGGTTAAGCATTTCCAGACCAATCTGTTGGTGAGCCATTTCACGACCACGAAAACGCAGCGTAACTTTAGCTTTATCACCATCTTCCAGAAAGCGTATCAGGTTGCGTAGTTTGACCTGATAGTCACCTTCATCTGTACCAGGGCGGAATTTAATTTCCTTCACCTGAACAACTTTTTGTTTCTTTTTTTGCTCTTTTTGAGATTTACTCTTCTCATAAAGGAATTTGCCGTAATCCATAATACGACAAACTGGCGGTTCAGCATTTGGGCTGATTTCAACCAGGTCTACACCTGCTTCTTCAGCTTTTTCAAGCGCTTCACGCGCGCTCATAATGCCTAGCTGTTCACCGTCTAAACCTGTTAAACGGACCTCAGGAACACGAATTTCATCATTAATACGATTTGCACGTGTTGTTGGGATTCTTTTTCCGCCTTTAATACTTCATTCCTCCAATTGGATAAAGAGATTTGCATATTCTCTCAAGCAAGTACACCCGTTATTTTGTTAAAGATTAACGTGTATACAATATTCTTTGTTTGCCTGCGTTTATAAATAGCCGACAAATGATTCGACCGCGGATTCTAATGCTTCTTGGCCGATTACTCAAGTAAATCTTGAAATAAATCACACTAAAGTAATTGAATACGTGGCTTTTGCCTATGGGTTGTGGTCATAAATAGGGTAAAACCGTGTAGTTTATCCCCAAAGGGCAGTGTCTAGATGTAAACAACATTCATTCACATTGCGTGAAAACATACGTTAAACAGTGCCCAAATGGGCACTGTTTAACGATTACCATACTGGCTTAATTATTTTTTCTTTGGTGCCAATACCATGATCATCTGGCGTCCTTCAATTCTTGAAGGGAAAGACTCCACTGAAGCCAGTTCATCCAGATCAGTTTTAATGCGGTTAAGCACTTCCAGACCAATCTGTTGGTGTGCCATTTCACGACCACGAAAACGCAGCGTAACTTTAGCTTTGTCACCATCTTCCAAAAAGCGAATTAAACTACGCAGTTTAACTTGGTAGTCTCCTTCATCTGTTCCTGGTCGGAATTTAATTTCCTTCACTTGAACAACTTTTTGTTTTTTCTTCTGTTCTTTCTGAGACTTACTCTTCTCATAAAGATATTTACCGTAGTCCATAATACGGCAAACTGGCGGCTCAGCATTTGGGCTGATTTCGACTAAGTCGACACCTGCTTCCTCTGCTTTAAAGAGTGCTTCTCGCACGCTCATGACACCAAGTTGCTCACCGTCTAAACCAGTGACACGGATTTCAGTCGCACGGATCTCTTCGTTAATACGATTTGGACGTGCTGTTGGGAGTTTTTTTCCGCCTTTAATACCTTATTCCTCCATCTGATTGAGTTGACGACTGCGGATCTCTTTTAGCAGTTCAGTGGTGAATTCGTTGACATCAATGCTGCCTAAATCTTTACCACGACGGGTACGTACAGCAACTTTACCTGACTCAACTTCTTTATCACCACAGACTAACATATAAGGGACGCGGCGCAGCGTGTGTTCGCGGATCTTAAAGCCGATTTTCTCGTTACGTAAGTCCGCTTTTGCACGAATGCCAACACTTTGCAGCTTGCTTACCAATTCTTGAACATAGTCGGCTTGGCCGTCAGTAATGTTCATGACAACGACTTGTTGTGGTGCTAACCATGTTGGGAAGAAACCCGCATATTCTTCAGTCAAGATCCCGATGAAGCGTTCTAATGAACCCAACACCGCACGGTGGATCATAACAGGGACGATGCGTTCGTTATTTTCACCCACATAGGAAGCCGTTAAGCGACCCGGTAAGAAAAAGTCTAACTGAACAGTACCGCATTGCCATGCACGGTCAAGGCAGTCATACAGTGTAAACTCAATTTTCGGGCCATAGAATGCGCCTTCACCCGGTTGATATTCAAACTCAATACCTTTTGATTTCAACGCATTCGCTAAATCTTCCTCTGCCTTATCCCACATCTCATCAGTACCGATGCGTTTTTCAGGGCGAGTTGACAGTTTAACAACGATTTTTTCGAAACCGAAAGTCGCGTAAACATCATAAATCATTTCAATACAGCTAGTGACTTCACTTAAGATTTGCTCTTCAGTACAGAAGATATGTGCATCATCCTGAGTAAAGCCACGCACTCGCATTAAGCCGTGCAGTGCACCCGATGGTTCATTCCGGTGACAGCTACCAAATTCGGCCATACGCAGTGGTAGATCACGGTACGATTTCAAACCTTGGTTGAAAATCTGCACATGACCTGGGCAATTCATTGGTTTAACACAATATTCACGATTTTCAGATGATGTTGTGAACATCGCATCTTTGTAGTTTTCCCAGTGACCGGTTTTTTCCCACAGTACACGGTCCATCATAAATGGCCCTTTCACTTCCTGATAATTATATTCTTTCAGTTTTGTACGTACGAAAGTTTCCAGTTCGCGGAAAATTGTCCAACCGTCGTTATGCCAGAATGCCATACCCGGCGCTTCTTCTTGCATATGGTATAAGTCTAATTGCTTACCAATTTTACGGTGGTCACGTTTCGCAGCTTCTTCTAAACGTAATAAATAAGCCGCTAATTGTTTTTTATCAGCCCATGCTGTGCCGTAAATACGTTGCAGCATTTTATTGTCGCTGTTACCGCGCCAGTAGGCACCTGCCACTTTTTGTAATTTAAAGTGGTGGCAAAAACGCATATTCGGAACGTGCGGACCACGGCACATATCCACATATTCTTGGTGATGATATAAACCAGGGCGGTCATCTTGACTAATATTTTGATCCAAGATTTCGACTTTATAGTCTTCGCCACGAGCAACAAATGTTTCACGTGCCTCAGCCCAAGAAACACGCTTTTTCACCACGTCATAATCTGTTTTGGCAAGCTCAAGCATACGCTTTTCAAGCTTTTCCAAGTCTTCCTGCGTCAGCATATGGTCTAAATCGATATCATAGTAAAAACCGTTATCGATAGTAGGACCAATAGCCATTTTAGTGTTTGGCCATAATTGTTTGATGGCATGCCCTAATAAATGGGCACAAGAGTGACGAATAATTTCGAGTCCGTCATCATCTTTACTCGTAATAATGGACAGGTTTGCATCGTGTTCAATCATTTCACATGCATCAACACGTTCACCATTGATACGACCAGCGATACATGCTTTTGCTAAACCCGCGCCAATATCGCGAGCCACGTCCATCACAGAAACAGGATGGTCAAACTGACGCTGACTTCCATCAGGAAGAGTAATAACAGGCATTAAAAAATCCTTATCAGCAGTGGTGACCCACACGCCAGATCACTTGCTTGATTATTCCAAAGTTTATAAATCAATACGTTACGTTTAATTTCTCGCTTCACAATGCGAGGTATGTACACAAGTATGTACACAAACTTCAAAACTACTATGTACATTAAAAGTAACTCAAACGAAATAATAACACAGACTAGATTATTAGCGATAGAAAAGAGGGGATTATCCAGCGCGATTCAGGTACGTCACACGGTTCGTAGTTTTCGAAGTAAACAGGCACACCTTTTTTATCAAAGTGCTTAATGCGCTTGTTCTGGAAACGTTCTGGCATACCTGCGTTCTGTTGGTGGAAAACAAAGACTTCAATATTACCGTCTGGTCTCACCCCGTAATCAATGAGGACCATGTTTTTACCCTTATGATCTTGAGGAATAAATTTCAACTATTCCGTTGATCATACCTATTCTTGAGCCTACCCGTTTAACAGGGTCATAGTTTTTAGAGCGCAAATCACTCCCCACAATGATTTTTTCAATCGTTGCTTTATTGATAACGGCTTCATTGATAAAGGCTTCATTGATAAACACTTGTCCATTTTCAACAAAGAAAACAGGCTCTAACTTGACGCTTGATGGATTGAAAACACCAAAGGTATCAGCGCTATTTTGAATTGTTATATCTTGAGCAACTAAACGACCTGCCTGCCTCACAGGCTTTTTTAAAGTATTCATATGCCAGCGTTTCATTCTCATCAACTCCACGCCCATCATAATACATGACTCCTAGCATTTCTTTTGCGTAATCATCACCTTGTTTATCTGCCTCGGTAAACCAATGAAATGACTTACTATAGTCTTGCTCAACACCTTTCCCACGATAATACATTTCACCAATCATTGTCTGAGCGTCAACATTTCCACTTAAAGCCGCTTTTTCACCCCAATAAAATGCCTTGTTATAATCTGGTTCGCTATAATCTCCCTCATAATATATTGCAGCCAACTCTATTTGAGATTTTGTAATGCCGTTCTCAGCATAAAAGCATAGCAACTTATCGCTTACATCACAGGATACCTCAGACTCGTAACATCCGGATAAAAGTGAAGTCAATATCCCTATCATTAGTACTCTTTTCATCTCACCATCCCATCAATTAGTTTCAGTAATGTTAGCTTAGCGGGAGTGCAAATTGAAGCAAACAAAAAACCTGCTTCGGCAGGTTCATCTTCTTATCTTTCATAATGCTACTTAGTTAGCCCCATCCAAAAACTAGCGAATCTTCGACACTCTTTAGACAATGAACCGCTTTCTTCCTCTTCTGAGCATTTCGCAAGCATGGCACCATCTAAAAACAAAACTGACTGCATTAATTGATTTAGCTCATCCTCACACTCATCTGGCTCTGAGCTTTTTTCACATATTGCATCCCTTCTATCTAGATAATCAGTGTATCTATCTGAGGAAGCAAAAGTAAACGTACTAATTAAAATCAGTGTTATTGCTATAATTCCCTTTTTCATACATCACCATATTTAAGTTAAGTACATAAATACTAGGATATATGCAAATCTTAGGCAATAAAAAACCCACCGGAGTGGGTTGTTAGCCTTTCTTTTCTTTAAAGTAATAACCTATGATAAAACCTAACGATGTGCCGAGGGCGCTTATAATGATTGATAAAACTTTATCTAGCTCAAGCAAAGAAACCTTACTTGCTGCCTCGACCATTCCTTTTTCACTCAATGACTCCATCCATAAAACCGCACAATAATTATAAAAAAGAACAAAGATACAGCCACCCGCAATTGAAAGAAAAAACCTCGGATAAAAAATGTCGTTAGCTTCCCTCTGGCTTCATTATCTGCTCTAGACATTTCTTTTTGTTGGTCTGCATCCATCTCAGCAAAGTTTGATTCCTTTACATGAATCAATCTATCAAACCCGTCAAGAGCTTTATTAACAGAATCAGTCATCCACCATCCCTCAACTCTTGCCGATTTTCTTCAATGCTTGTCCATAATCTTTTAGTAATGAATCAGCATATTCATTAGAGTGAACAGTTGCCTCCATAACTTTCTCAGCAAATTGATTGATTTTTTCTATAAGCACTCGATCTTCTTCAGTGCCAAGCTGCTTTAGTCTTTGCTCAATCTCTGACATTAGCCTTAACGCTGATGTAGATACATCGTATAAGTCTTTATATAAAACGTCACCTTTTGACCTGTACCGAACTAAGTCTTCAAGTATTTCTTTTTTACTAGCCAGATGTACTTTCCAGAACATCCAAATTGTAATTAATGGAAAAAATATAACATGTAAAAAAAATTTACCCAGATCTTTTATCTGCGACTTTATAACGTTGGGACATGAAACAGCCATAAATCCTTCTACTTCAATTTCCCACAGCGCAACTTATAGCGAACCCTGCCCATGTGGTAGCAGAGTTCGTTACGGGTTGGTGTAATAATTTTGAGAATACATCTCATTAATATCAATTTATAGCCAACGCCGTGTTTGTTTGCGATAGCGTTCCCACTCTTCACTGAATGTTACCGCTAAAAAGCGCTCTTCTTGTGGAATGGTATACAGATCAGTCATCAGCCAAAAAACTAACCCTGACACTAAAAAGTAAGGTGAATGTGTAAAAAAAGCGAATGCTAGGCTCATGGAAGTAAATGCTAAATACATCGGGTTTCGAGATAGCCGATAAGGCCCATTAGTGACAAGGGAAGTTGCTCGAACGTTTGGATTTGGTGAGGTCTTATGTTTATAAAAATAAAATAAACTAGCGGCAATCCAACTAACACTTTCGAGGGCAACTAAAATGCCAAGAAGCCCCATCCACCCCGAAAACTGCCATATAAAAGCATCGTGTTTGAATAGAAAATAAACGGCCAGACTATTAGCAACTAGCCAGTTTAATAATGGATATTTTAAAATTCTCATTATGCTACCTTAAACTCAAAATGAGGTTAATTAGCATATCATAAAACAATACAGGAACTTGATACTATGTATGAAAGGTGAATTAACAGCTTCAATAATTAATTACTGTGCCCTAAAGAGAATACACTTTTTAAACCTTCTAATTTGCTGTACTCCTGCTGGCACACCAAATTACGGACATCTGAAGGCATTGAATCCACCCTAGCTTGTATATTAGCTAATTGCTCATCTAGGCTATTCATTCCTTTTATATCCACAATGTCCTGATTTACTTTTAAATAATCTGCAAAACTTTTTAGATTGTTTTCTAAGCTATCGCAAACATTGTTACTGACAAGCCCTTGGGGTAATACCGTACTTAGTGATTCAGGGAGCAGTTGTGCCAAACTAGGGTAAATACTTTGTTTCCATTGCATAGGAAAAACAATCAGCATTATCGCGATAGCTAAAATAAATAACATTGATGCCCCAGCAAACGTCGCTATCAGCTTTTTCATACCCAATCCTACGATTCAAAATCACCTGAGCATAGGATATACAACTGTGCGTAAAGCAATTTTTAAAATTAAAAATACTTTGTAAAGAAAACTCTAGCGATTTTCGGCTATTTAAAGAAACTTCACTTTCAGGTTTATTTAAACCATTTAAGCGAGCCGCTTATAAAATTTGGCAAAAATAGATACTTTTTTCTAGATGCGTCACAGCCAAAATGAGATGATTAATTCCACTTAACCTATTATTTTTCTCCCTTACTATGTCAAAAAATACCTTTTAATGAATTTACATAAGTTATCAGTAAATCACATTACAAAGAATATAATTTAGAACATATCAACATTAGACAACCAGTTAATAGATGCCCTTAACCTTTTTATACCCCTTATAAGAAGGTTTTTTTTGCCTATCAAAATTGCATACTTTTAGCGCAAGAACCTATCCATCTGTAATTAAAGCATTAATATGGGTTATTCACAAACGAACAGGGCAGTTATCCACAGTTAATGTGAACAACTCTATCTTTTCAGTAATGAATTATAGTGTGCACTTCCCGCTCATATTTATCGCATTAACTCCTATTGAATAATAAAACATTAACCTAATTAAACATGCTAAAATACAGAACAATAACAATTTTCGTTATTATTTAAGATAGGGAAACTTACTTACATTTATAGGAGCTTGGATTTAACTACTATGACAAATTTCCTAGAACTGTTTCAAGCCGTTGGTATTGGTCTTGTTTTGCTCCTCCCTCTTGCTAATCCCTTAACAGCAATTGCAGTCATGCTGAGCATTTCAGCAAATATGACTAAAGAGCAGCGCAATCATCAAGCCTTTCTCGCCTCGATTTATGTTTTCGCCATAATGACTATTGCGTTTTATGCGGGACAGCTCGTGATGAACACATTTGGCATATCAATACCCGGTTTACGTATCGCGGGTGGGTTAATTGTTGCTTTTATTGGTTTTGGCATGCTATTTCCAAATCATGACCCATCGGATGACGCACCAACAACGCCATTAGATGACCCGAATGTTTCCAAAAAACGCCAAGGATCACCCAATATCGCCTTTGTTCCCTTAGCGATGCCAAGCACTGCGGGACCTGGGACAATTGCGATGATTATCAGTTCAACAGCATCTTTGCAAGGTAATGTGACGTTCGCTCCATGGGTGCTCAATGTCGCCCCTATCATTACTTTTTTATTGGCAAGCATGATTGTCTGGGTTGGGTTACGAGGTGCCACTTCCATTATGAGATGGTTAGGAAATAGTGGTATTGATGCAATTGCTCGCGTGATGGGTTTCTTATTAATTTGTATGGGAGTGCAGTTTGTCATCAACGGGATCGTTGAAATTATTGCGCAACTCCCACATTTGTTAATGGAGCATCAATAAGACATCGCTAAGGCATTGTAGGCATTTTTGACTTTCCACAAGTAACGTGGCGCTTGTGGTGCTGGGTGTTTAGCTTGTACATGTTGATAAAACTCTTCAGGTGACAAGTTATTGATCATCGCTATTGCCTTACCTTTATCATTATCAAAAGTCCTTAGCAATGCCCCTGCACCATTCACATATGCAACCACAGTTGCATAATACATTGTTTGGGGATGGGTGATCCCTGCAAGGTGTTGATCACGCAAAATCCGAATGTAGGCCGTACCAATATCAATATTTTTTTGCGGATCTTTTAAATCACTGGAACTGGGTTCCCCTGATTTACCTTGGAAACGATAAGCATCGCGCCCTGCTGTCGACGCTTTAATTTGCATCAAACCAATGGCATTCGATTTGCTCACCACTTCAGGCCTAAAATTAGACTCAACTTCAATAATTGCCCTAATAAGGGTTTCATCAACACTGTAGCGCGCAGCAGAGTCACGAATAAACTCATCAAAAGGTGTGCGTGGAAACGTGGTATTTTGTGCTATCGCTGGTAAAGTATTTCCATTATCTAACATCCGCGTTTTTGTTGTTTGCCTATCTGGCTCACTGGAGCAACCGGCAAGTAACAGTAGCACAAAAGCACCGCTGATTATTTTTTTCACTATTGTATCCTCTGCTATCAAAGCCTCTGGGAGAATAACTAATCCTAAGAAAAATAAAATAATTTTTACTTAACTTTTACTTCAGGACATGTTTTAGTCTACAAATTAATAATGAGTAATAAAAAATCATAGTCGCTATACCTACAATTCCCCACTTTTTATAATTTTTTCATAAACGATATTGATAATCATTATCGTTTGAGATATAAAGTGAAGTTGTAATAAACCTTAACAACCATACAGTTAAAAATGCTAAGCCAAAAAATGTCAGGGTCAACTTTTATGAAGAAAAATTTATTTCGATTATCTGCACCTCTACTTACCACAGCATTTGCATTAGTTGCAATGCTGTTTATTAGCCAACCGGCGTTCGCTAAAAAGTTTAAAGTGGTCACAACATTTACCATTATTCAAGATATTGCTCAAAATGTAGCCGGAGATGCGGCAATTGTCGAGTCAATTACCAAACCAGGGGCTGAAATTCACGGATATCAACCCACGCCGAAAGATATTATGAAGGCTTATGATGCCGATTTAATCCTATGGAATGGTATGAATTTAGAAGTTTGGTTCCAACGTTTCTTTGAAAACTTTAAAAATGTCCCTGCGGTCGTTGTTACCGAAGGCATTGAGCCGATGCCAATTCGCGAAGGGGAATATAAAGATAACCCAAATCCGCATGCATGGATGTCACCTGCCAATGCCAAAATTTATATTGAAAATATTCGTCAAGCATTAGTTAAATATGATCCGGAAAATGCAGAAATCTATAATACCAATGCCAAAAATTACACACAGCAAATTGAAGACCTTGATGCTCCGCTGCGTGAACGTTTAAACCGTATTCCAGAAAATGAGCGCTGGTTGGTGTCCAGTGAGGGGGCTTTTAGCTACCTGACGAAAGATTATGGCTTTAAAGAAGTCTACTTATGGCCAATCAATGCGGAAGAGCAAGGTTCCCCACAGCAAGTCAAAAAAGTGATTGATACTGTGCGCCAACATAATATCCCTGTGGTCTTTAGTGAAAGCACCATTTCGGATAAGCCTGCTCGTCAAGTCAGTAAAGAAACGGGGGCTAAATATGGTGGGGTTTTATATGTGGATTCACTGTCCACCGCAGATGGTCCCGTACCGACTTATATCGACCTGTTAAAAACGACTGTAGACACGATAGCGAAAGGATTTTCACAGTAATATGAATCACTCTAATCAGTTTAAGCACCCAAATTTGGTCGTTGATAATGCAACTGTAACTTACAACAACGGTCATACCGCAATTTATGATGCTAGTTTTACTATTACCGGAGGGTCTATTTGTGCTCTCGTGGGTGTGAATGGAAGTGGTAAATCGACACTCTTTAAGACCATTATGGGGTTAGTCACCCCATCAGCAGGAAGTGTCACACTAAATGCTCAACCTATTAAGGCCGCCTTAAAAGAGAACGTTATCGCCTATGTTCCTCAAACAGAGGAAGTTGACTGGAACTTCCCTGTTTTGGTATCCGATGTTGTCATGATGGGACGTTATGGAAAAATGGGTTTTTTCCGTATTCCTAAAAAAGAGGACAAAGACGCGGTAAAAATGGCACTCAAGCGTGTAGATCTTGCAGGTCTTGAACACCGGCAAATCGGTGAGCTTTCTGGTGGCCAGAAAAAACGGGTGTTTTTAGCACGCGCCCTTGCCCAACAAGGCAGAGTTTTACTTTTAGATGAGCCTTTTACGGGCGTTGACGTGAAAACAGAGAATGCCATCATTGACCTACTTCGCAGCTTGCGTGATGAAGGTCATCTCATTTTGGTTTCCACCCATAACTTAGGAAGCGTTCCTGAGTTTTGCGACCACGTTATTTTGATTAACCGTACCGTATTAGCCAGTGGACCAACTGAAACGACTTTTACACAAAAAAATCTTCAGAAAGCCTTTGGGGGTGTTTTGCGCCACATTAATCTGTCAGGGCAAGAACTGCATGACGATGATGATCCACGTTCCATTACGGTGATTACTGATGATGAAAGAGCTGCCGTTTTCTATGGTCATGACCACGATGCACCAGTGAGAAAAAATCAGCCTAAGGGTGAAGAATGATTGATTTGTTATTAGAGCCCTTTAAATACGATTTTATGATAAAAGCCATTTGGGTGAGCGCCATTGTCGGTGCTGTCTGTGCGTTTTTATCGGCGTATTTAATGTTAAAAGGCTGGTCATTAATGGGGGACGCCCTTTCCCACTCCGTCGTACCTGGCGTCGCTGGGGCTTATGCTTTGGGGTTACCTTATGCTGCGGGGGCTTTTTTTACCGGGATCCTCGCTGCATTTGCCATGACATTAATAAAACATTTAACTCGCCTGCGTGAAGATGCCGTTATTGGCTTTATCTTTTCCACTTTCTTTGCTGCGGGCCTATTAATTGTTTCACTAAATCCCACTTCCGTGAATGTACAAAGTATTATCTTCGGTAATATTTTAGGTATTGCGGATGCGGATGTCCTTCAAGTCGAAATTATTATCGGTGTGACATTTATCGTTTTATTATGCTTATGGAAAGATCTATTAGCGGTCTTTTTCGATGAGAGCCACGCGCGGTCAATTGGTTTGAATCCATTACGCTTAAAAATCATTTTCTTTACGTTATTAAGCGCATGTACCGTTGCAGCATTGCAAACTGTTGGTGCGATTTTAGTTATTGCAATGGTCGTGACGCCTGGCGCCACCGCATATTTATTGACCGACCAATTTAAGCGATTATTAGTCATCTCTGTTAGCATTGGTACGGTGACTAGCGCTGTTGGGGCCTATATCAGCTACTACCTAAATGGTGCAACGGGTGGACTGATCGTGACGTTACAGACCATTATTTTCTTATTGGCTTTCTTCTTTGCACCGAAACACGGTTTTTTTGCCTCACGCCGTAAAGGCAAAAAAGACGTTGCTCAGTTGCAGCAGTCACACCAACAAGGAGCATCCCATGAGTGATTTCATTGACTTATTGATGGCTCCCTTTGCGTTTCCTTTTATGCAAAAGGCACTGATCACCGCCATCGTAACGGGTACTGTATGCGCGATTTTGTCTTGTTTTTTGGTTCTAAAAGGTTGGTCCCTCATGGGGGATGCGATTTCCCATGCAGTCTTACCGGGGATCATTATTGCCTCATTACTTGGTATTCCTTTAGCGATTGGCGCATTCGCATCAGGGCTATTTTGTGCTGTCGCTACGGGGTATCTCAAAGAAAATAGCCGGATAAAAGAAGATACCGTCATGGGGATTGTATTTTCAGGGATGTTTGCTATCGGTTTAGTCATGTTTGCCAAAATCGATACAGAGCAACATCTCACACACATTTTATTTGGCGATATTTTAGGGATCACCGACAACGAGTTTAAGCAAATTTTGCTGTTCGCGGGGATCACTATTGCGATTATTTTACTGAAGCGAAAAGACTTTATGTTGTATTGCTTCGACCCAAATCAAGCACGTGTAATTGGTTTACCCGTTAAGTTACTTCACTATGGGCTGCTGTCACTACTGGCTTTAACCATTGTGGCATCATTACAAGCCGTTGGGATCATACTTGTCATTGCCATGCTAATTTCACCAGGGATTATTGCGTTTGTTCTCTGTCGTAGTTTTGGCAAAATGCTCTTGGTTGCCATTATTGCATCGGTCACCTCAAGTGTGATTGGTACCATTCTTAGCTTTCACATTAATGCAACTACAGGGCCAACCATCGTTGTCACTCAAGCTGTTTATTTTGTTATTGCGTTAATCTATAGCAAGTGGGTGTTGGCGCGCAAACGGAACCAGATTAATCCACAAAGTATGCATACCGCTTAATAAACTAGCCGCATTTTTATCAAAAAAGCTGAATTAACTCATGGTTAATCCAGCTTTTTATTTACAGCTAATTATACTATTCGTTATTTTTGTAAAGTCCGGGGTTGCTGGTGCACCGTGGTATTACGCTGTTGCCCTGCTTCTTCCATATCATAAACTTTCATTTCACTGCTACCTGCGGGTAAAGCCCGTTCTACCAACAGTTCTGCCCCCGATTGCGCAATTAAATCTTGCAGTTGCTGATGCTGGCTACACCAAATGGCATCAATATCTTTGTCTCGTTGAAGATCTCTATTTGCAGATAGTGCCACTGTCCGTGTTTGAAAACGGGATTGTTTTCCACCCAATTCTAAGCCATAACCGGGCGTTGCCGGATGCCTGACCACGACTTTGCCTTCATCCATCCATGCTTGAACATCTGTTTCTTGAACTTGATACCCCAGTTTACTTAAACCATCTAACACGGTTGTTCTTTGTGCTTTTGCAACAACAGTTTGTTCCGCCAAATTAATCTGTGCTGCTAATTGCTCAACCAATGACATTAACTCAGTCACTGAACTGGAATGCATGGCAGCGAGTGCCTTATCAACCATGACACTATTTTCATTATCTGTAAAAATAGCCAGTTGCGCGCACAATTGTTCAACTTTATCCATCAGCTCAATATGTTGCTGAGTTGATTTCAATTGTTGTGCCATGGTGAGGAGCAATGAATCCGCTCGCAAATGGCGCTGTGAGCTTTCATCCATAGCTTGAATTTCAACGAGTTGTTGCTGCGCACTCTGCGCCTCTGCCAAGCATCCCAACAACTTAAGCTTTTCAATCATCAGTAAAATTTGCTCGCATTGCTTGGCAAACGGCGATTGTGGAATGCCCTGCTGCCAAAATTGAGGGACATCTTCCGATTGTGCCTTTAGCTGACTCAATAATTGATTTGCAAACGGTGAAAGTGGGTTTTGAAGGTGGTTTAATGCCTCTAATGCACGGAAAATTAATAAGTTTTCGGCCTTTTCTGTCATTAAATCGGTATTTTCCAACTCTGCGATTAGCTGCTTTTCAAGGGGCAGTTTTTCTCGCACTAACGCCGCTAATGACTCAATATTATGTTGACGATGGGCTTTTGTGCGAGCCACCAGCGCCTGCTGTTCAAGTTGTTGTTCACGAACCGTTTGAATTTCTTGCTTTACTATTTCATTAAACTCAGCTAACTCACGCTGTAACGAGGTTAAGCGGCTCGCTGATAATGTGGTGATATCATGCGCCGATAGTTGCTGAAACAATGTCGCAATTTGCTCAACACGGGATTGGTGATATTGCGTTGTATTGGCTATTTTTTGCCATTGTTGGAATATCTTACTGCTAACCGCTAGTTGCCGACGGCACTGGATCTCATTCATTTCTCTAACATTAATACGATGAACGGATGAACTCATAATTCGCCTTCTTGGTTGGTCGTCACGCTCAGAGAGCCATTTAAACGTAATGATGCATCAACAATCGCATCCTGTAACCGCTGCTGCGCTAACGCTTTGTCATTGTACCATTCAATAATAGAAACACGGTGACGTTGTGGTATTACACGGCTTAAGATATGGCTGCGCCATAACTCCCGTGATCTGGCCGTTTGCAAAAGAGGGTGTGATGGCATATCGCATTCAATCCCCATTAATAATTGTCCGGTTACTTCATCTTCAATAATACAATCAAAATGAAACACTTCTTTTTGGGTTGATTTAGTGACTTGCCAGCCATTTTTTTCAATAAATTCAACCACTGACGCCACAAAAGCACTTTGCTCTTTATCTGCCTCTTGCAGGGCAAATTGTGTCTGGCACATACGATGAAGCAATTTTTGGTTCTCTTTTTGTTTTGTTGGGTCACACGCGTCCTTTGCATAGGCGAGATAACCTTGTAGATAATCTCGTGGGATCTCAGGCTTGCGGTAGGTCGTTAATAAATCTGATATTTCTTCCACAGGCATTGATGTCATGATCACAACTTGTTGCTTTGCACGGGTGATAGCCACATTGAGACGGCGTTCCCCACCCGTTTGCCCTAGTACACCAAAGTTACGCCTAAACGTCCCTTGTGCATTGCGACCAAATGTGGTGGAAAACAAGATAATATCGCGCTCATCTCCTTGCACATTTTCCACATTTTTGACAAAGAAGGACATATCCTCTTCATCATGCATACGTTGGTTTTCTTCAATATAGGCAGCCAAAAAGTGGGCATCCTGTTCTGCTCGCAAACGGATATGCTGGTTAATCAGTGTGGTTTGTTTTTGGTTAAATGTCACAACCCCCACCGATGGACGCAGGGTAAATGGCAATTGCCACAATGTTGCGAGGTGGTCAACAACCGCAGCGGCTTCGGCCTCATTACTTTGGTTCACGTACACACCATTCACTGTTACAAGCTGCAACGGCTTAATTTTACTCACTAATTTTGCGGAGAACTGCGCTGGAATATTTAAGCGGTTTTCATAGAAGGCAAAATTTGAAAAGTTGATCAGCTCTCGATAAGCTGAACGGTAGTGAATATCAAGGGTATGTATAGGCAACACGGTACGCGCCAAATGCAACAAGTCAGGGCAATCAGTAATCTGCCGATAGTCCCACACTTCATCAGCTTCTTCTTGCTGTTCATCCACATCATCATTATTGTCTTCTTCAACTGGTTTCCCTGTGAAGAACTTCGATGGCGGCATTTGTTTCTCATCGCCGCTAACAATCGCCTGCTTCGCTCTAAATAACGTCGATAATGCAAATTCAATCGGCATTTGTGATGCTTCATCATAAATCACACTATCAAACATCGCCGCTTGTAATGGCAGCACTTGGCTTGCTACATCCGGTGTCATCAGCCAGATAGGACGCAATTGCATTAAACCAATTTCACGCCCTTCATTAATAAATTCCCTCAGTCGACGTGCCCTTGGCCCCGTAAGCCGTGTGATTTCTTCCCATTCACGACGACTTCCTATTTGAGTCAAGTCATAGTTACAGGTCAGCGCTTGGCGGTTAAACAGTTGCAGTTGTTTTTGTGCCTGTTCAAGTTCGGCTAAATCCGCCATAAATTGTGTGCTATTGGCTGAAAGTGCAGGTAATTTGATATCAAATTGTTTTTTGACAAAACGATAAAAGCCATAGTTAATCGTCTGGATCAACACCGTAACCCAATCTTTTTGGTGACTGTTGTCGTGAATATATTGCGTAACGGTAGGATGCAGTGTCGCTAATATTTGCCAATGTTGCTGAGTAAAATGCGCAGTAATTTCTCTAAATAATTGATACTTAAGTAAATTATCTTTCTCTTTAGCAATTTGAATTAATTCATCGCTAAAAGATTGCCCCTGATTAATTGCCTGTTGGAAACGCTCAACAACTTGTACTGAAAAAACGGAACTCATCCGATTTAGTTGGTACGAACTTTCAAGTCTGGCTTTCACCCTCGCGATGGCAGATTGAACCTCATGGCACTGGCGCTCAAACCCAATTTGTTGTTCGTCTACAATAGCAGGTAAAAAATGTGAAATTTCAGGGTATTGAACCAGTAATTGACTCGAACTTTCCACCCATTTTAATTGGGCGATTAATTGTGGTAAGTGGGTTCGCCAATCGGGCTGAAACACTAGGCCAATTTTTTGATAAATAGGCATAATTTCTTGTGCCAGTAACCGCCACTGTTGCTCAACACCGATCGTTTTTTGCAATATCGGCAGACGCTCCTGAGTTAACCCGCTTTCAGCAATCAATTGCTGTAACTGATTATATCGCCTGTAATAAAAAGGGTTGAAGAAACGTAACCACGAACCTTGCATTGACTCAGTAACGGCACGAGATAATTGCGCCAATTTAGTGGTTTCAATACCATCGAATAGCGGGAGCAACAAGGGGTCTATCTGAGCTTCATCAATCAATAATAAACGCTGGTAACACCGTTCTAACGAGTCAATGACTGCTGTTCCCGTCGTAATAGAACCTTGTAAATTGATAAACAACCCTAACCACCGAGATAAGTCTTGCCATTGCTCCTGTGTTTGTTGGCCAAAATGCGCCTTTAGCTGAGCCAATACAGGCTCATGATTTGTCAGCCTATCGAGTGTTATGCTTTGATTCGCGGATTGGTAAAGTTGATCCCGTTGTTTTTCCACCTCAATAAATGAGCTAATAACTTGATTAAATAGCGTATATTGATGGTCGTTCACAGAAAACTGTGCCAGTAGCTTTAGCGCACTATGCTCATAATCTAATTGCCACCATGTTTGAGCATGCTGTTTAATATCATCAATAAGTTGTGCAAATGTAGATTGATTAAATTCAGCAAATACCTGTGCTAACGCCTCATCATTAAGGGGTAAGCGCTCTAAAGGTTCCACCTCAATTAACTTGTCGAGAATATATTTATAGGATAGCTGCCAATGGTCATCAATATCATTGAGTGCGTGGTAATAACCATCGAGTTTTTGTTCAAAAAAGTGTACTCGACTGAGTAAACGAACGCGTTCTGCCTGCCAGTCTTGCCCAAATAGGGCGTTGTTCTCTTTACTCCACAGTTGCTCAATTTGTTCACGCACTGCCAAAATAACATCGCGGCCTTTTTGGTTCTGGTTGATAAGCAATGCTCTGTCCCCTAACCCACTAGCAACCAATCGCTTATATACCACCTCAAGCGCCGCAGGCTTTTGGCATACAACTAATACCGTTTGTTGGCGACCTAACGCGTCCGCAATTAGGCTAACAATTGTTTGACTTTTCCCTGTTCCTGGAGGCCCTTCAATTAATAACCCTGTTTGTTGTTGCGCAGCTTGCACGACCCGCTCTTGAGAAGGATCGGCAAGGGACAGCGCAAATGGGCTTAAGATATTTTCTTGATTAATAATAGGTTTAGGTAAATTCGCTGAATTAACATTTAGTAAAGTAGACAGTGCCGTTTGCGCAATGGAGGTGTGGGCGATTTGCTGTAGATCGCCACTCATCGCCTGACCAATAAATGATGTATGGAACAGCACCGCTGAGCAGACAATCTGCGCGGTGTTTTCTTCAACAGGTTCCGCTAATGAAGGCAACGGAAGCAACTGAGCCCCCTGTATTGGCAGCAAAGCAGACAAACTCTCCATAATCTCGTCGATGCTTAGCCCCGCTTTAGACAATAAAGCCTCTAAAACGCTCTGCCATTTGTTCATCGCAGGGATCCCCGCAAAGCTTGCTAATGCGGGGTTAAGTCGAACAGCCCCGCGCTCATGGTCAAAACCCAATTGGAGAGGACTTTGCTGCGCAATAGCAGATTGTAATGCGATAGGCCATAAAAATAGTGGTGCAATCCGTGGCTTAATTTGGTTTGGCTGGGTATTTAAGACTAAAAAAGGGAACCCTAAATACATACCATTAATACCG
The DNA here is from genome assembly GCF_041075285.1 of Providencia rettgeri. Classification (NCBI taxonomy): domain Bacteria; kingdom Pseudomonadati; phylum Pseudomonadota; class Gammaproteobacteria; order Enterobacterales; family Morganellaceae; genus Providencia; species Providencia rettgeri. The sequence goes on from NZ_CP163512.1 coordinate 1,900,471, forward strand.
GTATCCCGTTGATATAATTGTGTATCTGCTTGTAACATTCTTAAGCGAGTATTGACCCCTTTGCGCTGTAGCAGCATATCGCTATCAATGGTTATCATCCCTTTTTTACGGTTAAGTAGATGCTCCAATAACGCACTTGCACTGCGCGCAACGCTACCACATTCGGTTAAATCAATACGCCCTGTATTGGGTGTTAAGCGCATGCGGACTAAATTCCCCCGCTGCGTCACGGCGGTCAGCTTTTGGTTAAAAAAGCGCAAAACTTCTAAAATATATTTTTGTGACTCTGGAATTTGCCAGTGTTCAAGCGGTACAGCTAACAACACCAATGTTTTCTCAAGAGAAAGCCTACGCATCAGTAAAAACTGGTCAACCCAACTGTCTAATACTGCCAATCCAACCCGTTTGAAATCACTTGTTCGATCACTGAGCTGTAAATATAACGCCTTACGTGGTAATAACAGCTGTTGTTTGGCTACTTCGCAGTCAAAGCTATGAATATCATTTTGTTGTGCAAGGTTAAAAGCTTGTTCAACCAAGGTTGATACCGAAATAAACTGACCAATATCCGCACTTAATAACAGAATATAATCAATTTCTTGTGGGTTTTGTTTATCAAATAGCCCTTGTAAACTTTCATTATGAGAATCCGGGAATTGCCCATGGAACAATGCCCATCTTGCTGACAATTGATTGATTGACGTAACGAGTAAATATAACCTGAGACTTTCTTCATTGAGGATAATATTGAGTTGATTTGCCCGTTCACGCACTAAGCATTGGCGATGATAAAGCTGTACTAACCAATGCTGTGGATCAATACGTTGAATATATTGGTTGATAGGTTCACTAATTAGCGCAAAGGCTAAATACGGATTTTCCAGCAACCATGCTGGGGTAATAATTTCACCGCGATAAATCAGCGGAATATTGTCATTCAGGATTTTTAAGGCGAGGGTTAGTTTAATATCATCAACGTTTTCTTGTTGAAAATCCCCCTCAAGCAGTGTTTGCAATTTCGCCAATTGCCCTTGGCTATTTTCAAATTGGGCTAACCAAGAACTCACATCGCCACGCAATAAAAGTGGTAGTGCCTCATCCCAATGAGCCGCTTGTGCCGCTATTAGTGCGAAAGCCTCAGGTTGTTGCAATTGCTGCCCAGCAAACGCCAATGTGTGTAAATTGTTTGGGATAAGGGTTACTTGGCGCTGTGGTGCTTGCTGTGGTTTTCCTTGTAGCCACGCACTAACTTGTGGCCATTGCCAACGTAAAAAACGATCGCGACACAATAGCCCACGTAGTAATAATTGAATATTCGGGTGTAACTCTTCAGGCAGCTCAACACCGTTAGTCATCACTTGAATAAGAAACGCATTATCTTGAACATGCGCGAAACACTGCCCTCGCGTCAACTGCTCTAAAAGGATGATCCCTAAACTCCACCAATCTGATGCGGCACTGACACCGCCAGCAAGGATTTCGGGGGCGGAGTAACGAGAAATATCGAGGGGTGTCACAATATCAAGGTCAAACTCGGATAAACAAGCTGAGCCGTATTCAATCACCGCAATATCAAGGGGGTGACGGCTACGAATTAGTAGATTAGCTGGACACAAATTACGGTGACGTAACCCATGCTCCGCAAACGCAGCGATCGCCCGCCCCATTTCTTCCACAAGTTTCGCAATTTCATCTGCCTGCCAAAATTCACCTTGTTGGATAAATTGACTTAATGAACCGCCCTCAAGCATTTCGGTGACATGCCATGCGCGATTTTCAAAGCGGCCAGTGTCATAAAACTCAGGAACATGATCCGTTGGGATGCGTTTAAGCGTTTGGTAGACTGCGGGATCAGGCTCTTCTCCTTTTAGGTACAAGGTCAATACGCCACTTTTTTCTTCTTGATTATGTGTAACAAAATAACGTTCTCGCGGGCTATCAACACTGTTAATCCGCCTTTCGATACGCCAAGGCCCAATATATTGAACAGGTGACGACGAAACAACAGCCGCTGGCTCTACCGCCGCATCGGCCCCGCACTCAAGGCAGATAAAATCATCCTCTGCCATAGGGTGACCATTTTCACAGTAGCGTGCAGGTGCGTTTTCGGTTTCCTTTTCACCACGGGTTGGTACTTCGATGGGACTAACTTGTCTTGTTTCGGGACGCCAACCTTCAGGATGGATAGGCTCAAGGGTAAGATCCCAGCCACAAAGTTGAAATTTTGCCTGTTCGGTTTGAATTTGCCCCGCACAAAATATTTCAGTTAGCGGTCGTTCTGTTAAGCAATGTGGGCAAAAACGTATCATCGTCATCCCTCTATCCCGTGAGTTATTTTTTAATTTGTTTTAGAGTACTGTCTTGTTGTGCAAGCAATTGGCTCAACCGCTGCATATCATCACGTTCGGGGATCCCCGCAATAAATAATCGTCCATGTTCATCAAAAGCCAAATCCAGTTTTTTATCTTCTGGCGTCCTAGTGCGTTGGTATTGTTTAAAAACTTCTTTTCCAAGTGGCGTGAAAAGATGCAGTTGTTGATTATCACTACCTCGCAGCACTAATGTTTGTGGTAGTTCAACTTTAAATGGCTCGCTAATTAATGCATCTATATATGGCGTCATTCGTTCAACACACGCTTTGATGGCTTCCCATTCATAACCGCTATATACCAAGATATCTCCATGAAACTGCTGTTTTATTTCACGAATCAATGTGTATAAGGCATCTGGCTGCTCAAACGGTTCTCCCCCTGAGATAGTGATACCATCCGCGAAGGGAAGCCACTGTTGAATGTGCTCAATCAACTGTGCCACCGTAAAATAACTTTCTTTCTCATGCCACGTATCAGGGGATAAACACCCCTTGCAGCGCAATGAACAGCCTTGAAACCAAATACCGACCCGCTTCCCTGGCCCTAAAGTCGTAATCGGGAAATGGAGCCGTGAGACACGAATATTCATTAGATTAATGACCTAGCTCAGTGAGCGTGAGTTGCGTATTTTCCCCCATTTGTATATGCGTAATTTGGTAAGCACGGGTTGCCGATATATCGTGATCAAAGATTGCCCTTGATAACGGGTTAATTAAATGCATTTCTAATTGATTACGTATGCCACGTCCACCGTTGGATAAATCCGCCAAACAACTCGCTTTTAATGCTTCTCTTACTTCCTGTGATATTGAAATGGTCAATGATTGTTTTTCTAAACCTGACAAGATGTTATTCACCATTTGATCAAAGATTTGCTGTGCAATATCTGGACGAATAAAGTCAAAAACAATAATGTTTTCACCAATGCGATTGAGTAACTCCGGACGGTTAAGAACCAATTTAAAGTGGCGCTCTATTTCATTTTTGACATTGCGCGTAACCGTTTCAAACGGTTCATGAGGTTGCACATTGGCCACTCTCTCCCCATTCGCATCTAAACGGTAAATACCGAGGTTTGAAGTAAAAATAATCAAAGCTTCCGAGAAATAAACCCGATCACCACGTCCTGATGTTAAAACACCATCATCGATAATCTGTAAAAATTTATCCATCAAATGCGGATGCGCTTTTTCAATTTCATCAAACAACACCACACTAAAGGGTTTTTCACGGATCGCGTTGGTTAATTCCCCTCCTGAATCATAGCCAACATAACCTGGAGGCGCGCCAATAAGTCGCTGATCAGCATGTTCAGCACTAAATTCAGACATATCAAAGCGGATATAGGCACTTTCGTCACCAAATAGTAACTGGGTAACTGTTTTAGCCAGTTCCGTTTTCCCTACGCCAGTTGGTCCAGCAAGGAACAACACACCACGGGGTCGCCCACCTTTATTGCTCCCCACCCCTGTCATTGCCCGTTTGATAATATCTAACAAATGTGTGACGGCATGCTGTTGACCTTTCACTCGTCGTGAAATCACCTCGGGGGCATTGTGAATTTTTTGCTTATCAATCTTTTTCCACGGATCTTCAGTGATCCCCACTTTGTATCGGCGAACGGCATCACTGATACAGCTTGCCGGCACCTGTTCAATGCGGGCTAACTGTACAATTGCGGTTAAATCTAATAAAAGTAGCCCTTCAGTTTCATCAACAAAATCATTAAATAGTGAGGCCTTATCAGCCTCTTCAATGCATTTAAAATCCGCGAGGGAGGCTAATAAACTGGGGGCTAACAGACGGCGCATTTGCCCATCCGGTTTAGCAACAGGAATGACTCGAATCCGTGGGTTATTTACCACAAACCAATCGGGTAAATCGGTCTCTTTTTCCACTATCCAAAAAATAGTATTAAAAAAGGGTTGGTTTTGTTCCCCCGCAGGTCTTGCTTTTCCTTGATGGGATGCCACTAGTGCACGGGTAAATAAACTGTGTTCTGCTGGAGTAAGGTTATCACGATGGGAGATCAAACAAGAGGCAAAATCAATACATAATGCCATCGGCTGCTGTTTATCTTGAATAAATTTATCAAGCAGATGGTTAAGCATATCAATACCACCAGCGGCTTTGCCCTGCGAAACATTTAATCCAAGCCGTTGCATCACCGCATCCGTTTCTTGGCAATTTAACGCAGGATCCGCAACACATTGAAAACCGACCAATGGCGTATAAGTTAATACATATGCATAACCCACTTTAAATAAGCTATTCAATAAGGATTGGTTAAATGGTAAAGGCGTTACAATCGAGGGAGCTAGTTCACTGGCTTGTAAATCCCGTACATTACCACATAACACAAACTGACTTTTCAGCGGAATAAATCGCAGTAAGTCCCTTAACCAACGTGGATTTTGAAAATCAGTATGCATGGTTTTCCCTTGTTATTTAACTTTTTTGCAGTTTACCTGAATATCTCATACAACGCGCTGGTATATCACGATAACAAGCAAATATCTGAACATTCTCAATCTGATAAAAAGCCGCTAGCTTTTAATTTACGATCATTTCTTTTTATACATAAAATGCCTAAATAACTATTTCGTGATAGGTGCTTCTTTTTAAACAATTATCACTGTTAATTCCTAAACTGTCGCTATAGTATTATGATAATGAAGACCAAAGCAGAGCGAGGTGAGTCATGTGGCAAGCAATGTGTCGTTTATTAAGTGAACACTTAGGTGAAGCGGAGCTGCGTAACAAAGTCATTCTCTCTGGTGGTGATATTCACCATACGTTAAGAATTGACTATGGTGAACATACCGTGTTTATCAAGCAAAATCGGCGAGAGTTTCTGCCGTTATTTAAGCAAGAAGCTGAACAGCTCGAAATGCTTGCCAAAAGCCAAACCATCACCGTTCCCAAGGTGTATGGTGTTGGCAGTAATAAACATCATAGTTTTCTTCTTCTCGAATATTTCCCGTTAAAGCCATTTGATACCACTAACGCTTGGCACTTTGGTCAGCAACTCGCCCGCTTACATCAATGGGAAGAGCAACCCAGCTATGGCTTTGATTTTGACACCATGCTCAATACCATTGTTCAACCAAATGGCTGGGAAAAACGCTGGAGTTCATTCTTTGCAGAAAAACGCATTGGTTTGCAATTACAGCTAGCGTCTGAAAAGGGTATGGTATTTGGCGATATCCAGCAGCTTGTTGATATTGTCAAAAGTAAATTAGCAGGTCACCAACCTCAACCCTCTTTATTACATGGCGATTTATGGCCCGCAAATTGTGCCATTACCCATCAAATTGATGGCGTTCTTTATGATCCAGCATGTTATTGGGGAGATAGGGAATGTGATATCGCGATGTTGCCTTTATATAAAGAAATTCCTATTCAAATTATTGATGGTTACCAAAGTGTTTGGCCATTACCACAGGGCTTTTTGGATAGACAACCTATTTACCAATTATATTATTTGCTCAACCAAGCTCATATTTTTGGTAATGAGCAGAGCTATTTGCAAGCCCAAAAAATCGTTGATTCGCTATTAAAGGAATAATTAAGCAAGGTACCCCAAGCTACCGAACAAAGCCAATATTAAGACAAGCTATAATATGGCAACACGTTAATTTTCTAAATAATTCGACCTGTAACAAGGCGGCGAATGAGGATAGCTTGGGGAGCATACACCAGTATGTGGCTAGCGTTAGCCAATCAAGATACCCCCCGCATAATGCAAAGTATGACGAAAACTTGTTTTCTAAATAATTCGACCTGTAGCAAGGCGGCGAATGAGGATAGCTTGGGGAGCATACACCAGTATGTGACCCAAGTAGCCGAATGAAGCCAACACCGCTACAGTTCGAAGTATGACGAAAACTACCAATTAAGGAACTTAAGGAGAAAAAACAACCCCACCAACAACACCACAGGCCAGAAATAAAGAATAAAGAACTGGGTAAAAATTGTGTGGCGTGGAATTGTGACATTTGCCTCTAGTTCTGCTTTTGAGAGTTCGATACCTTTGGCTCTTTCCAAAATCACGTGGTCTTCAAGGCTTTCACGAATAAATTTAATTTGTCGGTACATACGTAGCCCTGATGCACTGAGTGCTAATCCTACAAAAATAAAAATAAAAATGATAATAAAACCGAGATTGCTACCTGAAAAACCATTAGCAACTTGCGGCACAGGCGAATTATTCCAGAAGAAATTTAAAAATGGCGTTGTTTGGCGGATCATTTCTGCCATTAATTTAATAAAATCATTGGCAACGGCATTGATCCCCTCACCAGCCAATCCTTTCATCCCAGCGAGTTTAATTAAAGACGCCAACGTCGAAATTAATGCTACCAGAAAAACAACCCAACCCAGAATACGTTTGCCGATTGCGACATAATTAGCATTGTGGTAATTCATTACTGCTCTTCCTCAGAGTTATTATTCTCGATAAATTTTCAGGGTGACTTTTTTGGGATAATAATAGCTGAAATTATTAAATCCCTCCAAATTTACCTTGTAAAATGATGATGGGATATCGACTTTCAGAACTTTAAACATTTTTAAAAACACATCGATAAATAACTTTCACTGTCTGTGCCTATGCGCTTTTGCTTTGAATTGTTACAATCACCTACTTAATTAATACGACTACTTATCCCTTGCTGATATTATAGTCAGTCAGTGAATATTTACTGTCGTCGCTGGGCAAGTTCCCTCAATTCCTACTGCCAGATAGATAACACGCTGCGGCAATAGGGTTTACATGAATGGAGTTTTGACATGTACCATAACCTTCCCATCCAATCAGTTATTTTTGATATGGATGGTTTATTGATCGACTCGGAACCTTTTTGGGCGCAAGCTGAACTTGAGGTTTTTTCACAGTTGGGCGTTGACCTCGCGATCGCTGACACACTGCCTGATACTTTGGGTTTACGTATTGACCATGTGGTTGAACTTTGGTACCAAGCTTCGCCGTGGCATGGATGCAGCCAACAAGAAGCGAAACAACGGATCATTGACCGCGTTGTGGGCTTAGTTGAAGAAACCCGCCCTATTTTACCGGGCGTTCAACACGCAATGGAACTTTGTCGTTCAATGGACTTAAAAATCGCACTGGCATCGGCTTCTCCCCTGTACATGCTTGAGAAAGTACTAAATTTGCTGGATATTCGCGGCTATTTCTCTGCCGTCATTTCTGCCGCTGATTTACCCTTAAGTAAGCCGCATCCTGAAGTTTATCTAAAAGCGGCTTGTGCATTATCAACTCAGCCTATTCACTGCGTATCTTTAGAAGATTCATTTAATGGTATGATTTCAGCAAAAGCCGCCAGAATGCGCTCGATTGTTGTGCCTGATAGCAAACATTTTAATGACCCGCGCTTCGGTTTAGCCGATATTAAATTACGCTCTTTAAATGAATTAGAAGCAAAACATTTACGCTAGTTATCGCTAAATGTGTCATCTGTATTTTCCCCTATCTGACTTAGGTAGGGGAACTACCCCAAAAATATAAAATCCTTTCCTTATTTGCTAATAAATAAGAGTTTTTTTACCTTCCCCCCTCTATCATATTATTTTCAAACACTTTATACTGCCAATTAACTGTATAGATAAACAGATGGTATTTTATCCACCATGACCGCTGAAGGGCATCTGCTTTTTTCCGTCGCCTCTTTGATAATGGCCCATAAACTCCAAGTTACCCCTGAGCTTGCTCAAGGTGATTGGCTGCACTTGGTGCCTGGCGCGTTGTTAGGTGCTTTATTGCCTGATATTGATCATCCGTCTTCGTTGCCCGGTCGGCTGCTACGCATTTTTTCGCTGCCTATTTCTAAGTTATGTGGTCATCGCGGTTTTACCCATAGTTTACTCGCATGGTTACTATTAATGCTGTCATGTTATCAGTGGATACCCCCGCAATGGTCAATTCCGACTGATCTTATTCAGGCGTTTTTATTGGGTTATTTAAGCCATTTAATCGCGGATATGCTAACACCATCCGGTGTGCCTTTTTTATGGCCATTACCTCAACGTTTCTGTTTTCCGGTTATTCGTGGGAAAAATAGCAAACGTGGTGAACGTTTTATTGCGGTCGTTTTGACGGTTTGTGCCTGTCTGTTACCTACCGGGTATCAATTTGATTTTTATACCCAAATAGAAATCACAATAAAATATATTAAAAATCAGCTAGATACACACTTCCCTACATAATCTTCAGTTTTGTAATATAATGTAAGTATGAATAGCACTATCTTATTACTATTTGATATAAGAAATGTGTTTTTTCTATTGATACCATATAACCAGTTGTTAGAAACAGCTAAATCCTTATAACCAATAAGGATTAAAGGGCTAGTTACATACCATATAAAAAACAATTTGGAGTTCGGAATGAATATTCCTCTAATTATTAATGTGCTCGTTTTTGTAGCACTGCTGATACTGTTAGCAAAACTGGGAACGAAAGGCTGGAGCCTGTCAAAAAAAGTGTTAGTCGGTCTAGTCTTCGGTGTCGCTTATGGTGTCGTGCTGCACTTGGTTTATGGTAGTGGTCACCAGACAGTAAAAGACTCCATTCTGTGGTTTAACATTGTTGGTAATGGTTATGTGCAGCTATTACAAATGGTGATCATGCCATTAGTTTTCGCCTCCATTTTAAGTGCGGTTGCAAGACTGCATAAAGCCTCTTCACTCGGTAAAATTAGTTTCTTAACAATTGGCACATTACTGTTAACGACCGCAATTGCCGCTTTAGTCGGTATTTTAATTGCCAACTTATTTGGTCTGACCGCCGAAGGTCTCGTACAAGGTCAGTCGGAAACCGCGCGCTTAAATGCCATCGAAACCAACTACATTGGTAAAGTTTCTGACTTAACCGTGCCACAATTGATCTTATCGTTTATTCCTAAGAATCCATTTGCCGATTTAACGGGAGCAAACCCAACATCAATCATTAGTGTTGTTATTTTTGCCGCTTTCTTAGGAGTAGCTGCATTACAACTGTTTAAAGATGATAAAGAGCGCGGCGAAAAAGCATTAGCCGCAATTGATGTTATGCAAGCTTGGGCTATGAAATTAGTTCGGTTGGTAATGCGTTTAACGCCTTATGGCGTCATGGCGCTAATGATCAAAGTGGTCGCAAGCTCTAATCTTCACGATATTATTAACTTAGGCACATTTGTTATCGCATCTTACGTGGCTCTCGGTATCATGTTTATTGTCCACGGTATTTTTGTCGCAACAACCGGCTTAAACCCGATTAAATTCTTTAAAAAAGCAGGTCCGGTACTGACATTCGCCTTTACCAGCCGTTCAAGCGCTGCAAGTATTCCGCTGAATATTGAAACCCAAACACGCCGTTTCGGTATTCCTGAATCGATTGCCAGTTTCTCAGCATCATTTGGTGCAACTATTGGCCAAAATGGTTGTGCAGGTATTTACCCTGCAATGTTAGCCGTAATGGTGGCACCAACGATGGGAATTAATCCATTCGATCCACTGTGGATTGCAACATTAGTCGGTATTGTCACGGTGAGTTCAGCAGGTGTCGCAGGTGTCGGCGGTGGCGCAACATTTGCCGCGCTAATCGTACTGCCTGCCATGGGCTTACCTGTTACCTTGGTTGCTTTATTGATTTCAGTTGAGCCATTGATTGATATGGGTCGTACTGCCCTGAACGTAAGCGGTTCAATGACCGCAGGTACAGTCACTAGCCAATTGATGGGTGAAACAGATAAAGCTGTGTTTAATCAAGATGATGATGCTGAATTAAAACACGTTTAATCCCTTAAGTTGCCTTTTAGTTGAAAAACCTATCCAACCTGCCGCCAAACATGTTATGTTTGTCAGCAGTCTGAAACCTGCCTACATGGCAGGTTTTTTTATGACTAAAAATTGCCGTTTAATTTTATTTAAATTAGAAATAGAGATTTAAGCCAGTTTTTTCTGCTATAAGCTATTGCAATTCACTGGATTTACATCAGATAATAAAATCTGAGCAACGTTTTCTTGAGCTTCCTGCTTGTGTTGCGTCAACCCGAACTCTACGGGGTATTTCCAACATCAATATCTGGTTTTGTTATGTCAAATATTCATATTCTAAAAACCGATGCTTCCGATAATCCTTGTGTAAGCTGCGGTGCTTGTTGCGCCTATTTTCGTGTCTCCTTTTATTGGGCAGAAGCAGAAAATGGCGGCGGCGTTGTACCTGAGCATTTAACCGAGCAAATCACACCTTTTATGAGTTGTATGCACGGCACCAACCAAAAGCAAAATACGCGCTGTACTGCGCTAAAAGGCACGATAGGGCAATGTGTGTCTTGCTCAATTTACGCTCAAAGACCAACGCCTTGTCGTGAGTTTGAGCAGTCTTGGCAAAATGGTATCTATAATGAAGCCTGCGACCGCGCACGTGCCGCTCATGGATTGCCACCATTAGAACCACATCAACCGCAAATCGCTTGCTAACCCGTCAATGACCCAGAGCTTTTCTGGGTTATCTCTTTACTGTTTTATTAAATCCCCCTTGCTTCCTTGCAATTAGCTTTCTTTAAAATAATTTAGCTTAATTCATTCATAACCTGCATAGCCAGTTCAAATGAATGTAGCCGCGATAGATGATCAAAAATTTGCCCATTAACCATGATTTCATCCGCTTGCGTTTGACGTAAAATCGTTTCTAGTCCGTGACGAATTTTCGACTTATCCCCCACCAGCGACATCCCTAGCGCTTGCTGGACGCCATATTCTTCTGCTGGTGACCAAAGATTAGCCATGCTTTCAACAGGTGGCGGTAGCTGAGATGTTAGACCACGGCGCAACATCACAAACGCTTGTTGCATAGAGGTAAATAAAAACTCAGCTTCACGTTGCGTATCTGCGGCAATAATATTAATGCATACCATTGCATAAGGTTGGGAGAGTCTTTGCGATGGTTGGAAGTTGGTACGATAAACCTCAAGTGCTTGCAATAATAAATCCGGCGCAAAATGTGAGGCAAAAGCAAAAGGTAGGCCTAATTTTGCAGCAAGGGTGGCACTATAAAGGCTTGAGCCAAGTAACCAAACGGGAATTTTTTCACCAAATCCAGGAACCGGACGAACCGCCGGATCAGGGTTGGTTGCATCAAACCAGTTGACTATTTGGGCAACATCTTGTGGAAAATTGTCAATATCTGTGTTCATATGGCGGCGCAGTGCTTGCATGGTTTGTTGATTACTTCCCGGCGCACGCCCTATTCCCAAATCAATACGTTCTGGATAAAGCGTATTGAGTGTTCCAAATTGCTCTGCAATCACTAAAGGGGAATGGTTCGGTAACATCACCCCACCTGAACCAAGTCGCAATGATTGAGTATTCGCGGCCAAGTAGCCAATTAAGACTGATGTCGCCGCACTCGCAATCCCTATCATATTATGGTGCTCTGCAAGCCAATAACGGTGATAGCCTAGCTTTTCTGCCAATTTAGCAAGATCAAGAGAATGCGAAAAAGCCTCTTTTGCTGTTGACCCTTGAGTGATCGGGGCAAGATCAAGCAACGAAAGAGGGATTTTTTTATCTGACATACACGCTCACTTTGTTAGGATTTTGTGGATATACAACCTAATTATCCATCCTAGTCGATCGTGTACTAAGACGCCATAACTGAAATAATCATTAGCACATCTGGAATAAAATGTCAGTTTTCGTTTACTAACTTACTGTTTTACCTAGATTATGAATTAAGCGTGAATAAAAAGTGCAGTAATTATGAAGCTTCAGTCAAGGGAAGTAAAAGCGATTGAGCCGCCAAAAAATTTGATAAATGATAGCTTTATCAACCATACAGAGGAGATGAAAATGAAAAAATTACATGCCGGATTATTCGCTTTAGCGTTAATGTCAGTGGGATTTGCCGCTACCGCAGCCAATGTGGGGAATGGTCCTTTACCACGCCAACATATGGGTAATCATCATAATATGGTGTATAGCGTTGCAGAACAAACCACGACACCGAATGAAACAGTTAAAAAATTGGCGAATAATGCCCCTAAAATTGAAGAGGGTAAACGCTATGTCGTGAAAGTTGTAGTCATGGAAGTACCTGAATTTTCAAATAGTAATAATATGCCAGCACCAAAACCGGTTAATGCACCTGCCGCGCAATAAAAGGTAACACTGATTAGTGTTGGTGATGATATCGGTGAAACCTTTTTGATTGATAAGCAAAATCAAATAGCTTAATCAATTAGATACAGATATGTTGTATGGACAATAAAGAGTTCTATATATCCTACGATTGCCTCTGCTTATCAGAGGCTTTTTTTGTGGTTTCTCCTAAATGCTTTTCCTTCACTAGTCATAATCCCTAAAAGCAGCTAATCTTTATTTAAGTAGAATTTTCTACTGACTTCCTTCACTACTTATTCGGTTTGATTTGAAATCTGGAGCTTACCATGGGCTATTATGAATTGAAAAAATCCACGAAAGATGTGGCTCAGCCTTATTACTTCGTATTAAAAGCTGCAAATCATGAAATTATTGCTACCAGTGAGATGTATGCCTCTAAACAATCCGCACTAAAAGGGATTGCATCTGTGCAAAAAAACGGTTCGTCAGAGACCATTAAAGACTTAACCGTTTAGTTCATTGCCCCTATTGATAGGGGCAATTTTTAAATCAAGCGCAATAATGCCGTCACTACCGCAGCCGATAACACGATTAAGATAAACGGTTTTTTATACCAAGTCAGAATACCCGCAACCAATACACCAACTACCTTAGGCCAATCCGAAAACGTATCCCCTGAAAATAACGTCGATGTGGTCGCAACAGAAAATAAAATCACAATTGCCGCCGCCGAAAATAATGCTTTACTGTTTTCAGTAAGTTCCACCCGCCCTTTCAACAATGCCCCTGAGGCTCGCATAAGATAGGTACCAACCGCTAATATTACGATACCACTGAAAATCAGCCACGGATTATCCATCATGATTATTTCCTTATATAAAAAACTAAGCTCAATAATGCGAGCAAAACAGGGATCCCTGCGGGTAGATACGGTGTGGTTAACACCGCAATAATAGCCCCGATGATCGCGGTGATTCTCAATCGTTTGTCCGTTAACGCAGGTAATGAAAGCGCCAAAATAATAGCGGGGAACATCGCGTCCATACCAAGAATATGCGTGTCGCTGACAAAGCTTCCAAGCACCTCGCCAATTATCACGCCAGTCGGCCAACAAAGCAGGATCCCCACCCCACATAACCAGAATGCCGCACGTTTTTCTTTCTCTGTTTCTTGTGCAAGACCAAAAACGACACTTTCATCATTCATAATATGATAGCCCAGCACTGCTTTCGCTCCTTTGCCCGTCAGATCCCCTACCGCAAAGCTAAATGGGATATGACGGGAATTCACCAACAGCCCGGCAAGAGCAGCAGAAATAGGGCTTCCCCCGGTAAAGATCACACCGATAAATAAAAACTCCGAGGCACCTGCCAGCACTAAAATGGATAATGTTAAAGGCACCCAGAAATCAAAGCCCTGAGAATGCGCTAGCGCACCGTAAGAAATACCCACAATTAAGTCAGCAAGACACACGAGAGCAATATTTTTCACTGTGCTATTATTAAGAGTAGAAAAGATAGTTGAAGTTAGCATCCCTAAACCGTTCGATATATAATACGTTTGTTCATTATGTTGATCGCGATGGCAAAGTGCAATCTAAATAGGATATGAAAATTGAATTTACCCACGCCTCCCATTGAACTTATCTCAAAAGCGCTGGCTCGCGAACGGCAAAAAAGTGGGTTATCACTTTCTGAATTATCGCGTAAAGCAGGCATCGCCAAATCCACGCTTTCCCAATTAGAATCGGGTAGTGGTAACCCAAGTATTGAAACATTGTGGGCGATTTGTGTCGCCTTAGATATACCCTTTGCTCGTTTAATCGAAGAAAAACAAGATACTGTGACTGTTATTCGCCATGGTGAAGCCACCCCCGTCAGTGCCGAACATGCGAATTACTTAGCCTTTTTACTATCGTCCGCCCCTGATGATTCCCGCCGAGACATTTACACTGTGATTGCACAACCGGGACGTGATCGTATTTCCGAGCCTCACATGCGTGGTGTCAGTGAACATATTATTATTACCGCAGGTCGCGCCTTAGTTGGCCCATTGGATAACCCTGTTGAGTTAGCTGTTGGTGATTATATCCACTACCCCGGTGATGAACCCCATGTTATGCGAGCATTAGAGCCTAATACGATGGCAGTCATGATCATCGATAAACAGAACTAATGGCATAACCAGTCAAAGATATTTTGCGTTATGATTAAGCCAAGTAAATATTAAAGTAAAACCATTGGAGGTCGTGCCTATGTCCCACTATGATGAAATTATTAAAAAAGTCGATTTACTACTTGATGAAAATTCAGTTCATAATATGAATGAAATGCTTATGCAGCTTTCCCATGATGAGCAGCTTAATCAAGCGCAACGTTTCGAACAACAACAACGCTTAAGAGACGCTATTTTTACCCATCACAATGTTTAGGGGATGTTGATGGTTCCTGCTGATTATTTATCGCTCCCAAAGGCCAAAAAACAATCCTAAAAAAGGATAAATGTATCCGTCGTGCTGGCTGACGACGATTTGAATCAACTATTGTGCCTAAACGCTGCTCCACGGGTTCGATTAAAACACATCACTTATTTGATGCTACATTGCGTGGCGCTTGCCTAAAACAGTATTGATTAGATAAAAATACAACAAACTCTAGTGACTACAGTGTAGCCACTAGCATGAATTATTATTAAAAATCAGATTGTTGTAAGTAGGCCCATGCATATTGTGCATGTAACTCTGCCCCAGTCACCATGGTATCTTCATCAATGTTAAAGCATCCGTGGTGATGTGCCCACTGTGTGTCTTTTTCTGCATTTCCAGTGCCTAGCAACGCAAAACAACCGGGGATATTTTCAATATAGAAACTGAAATCTTCCCCGCCCGGAGTGGGTCGTTCAGTGATCAATGCTTGCTCACCAAAAGCTTCGGCAATGATGGATTGCGCCAGTAACGCACTTCGCTCTTCATTGATCACCGGCAGCGTACCATAGATATAGTCAACCTGCGCCGTCGCACCATAAATGGCAGCAGTATGCTCAGCATAACGGCGGATCGCAGCTTCAATACGGTCACGGGTCGCGATATCAAAGCAACGAACCGTACCATCCAGCACTGCATTTTCCGCGATCACATTAAAGCGTGTACCGACATCCATTTTACCAATTGTCACAACGGCAGAATCTAATGAAGAGGTTTCGCGGGAAACAATCGCTTGTAAATTCATCACAAAGGCAGACGCAACAACCGCCGCATCAATCGTTGCTTCTGGCATCGAACCATGCCCCCCACGCCCTTTGAAAGAGACTTTTAATAAATCGGCTGAAGCAAAGCTCCCTCCGACATTGCATGAAACTTTCCCTGAAGGTGTTGTCGTCCAAATATGCATGCCAAATACGTTATCAACATTTTCAATTGCCCCTTGCTTGATCATCGCCAATGCACCTTGGGCAATCTCTTCTGCGGGTTGGAAAATCAAGCGCACATTACCTGCCAATTCCTGTTTCACTTCAACCAACGCTTTTGCCGCCGTTAATAACATGGCGGTGTGCGCATCATGACCACAGGCATGCATTTTGCCTTCAACCGTTGACTTATACTCTAAAGAATCATTCAGTTCCAAAACAGGTAATGCGTCAATATCTGCACGTAATGCGACCGTTTTTCCCGGTTTTCCCCCTTTAATTTCAGCAATCACCCCCGTTGGTTCGGTGAGTCGATATTCCACACCGATTTTATCTAACTCTTCGGCAATACGCTGTGTTGTTCGCACTTCTTCAAATGGCAATTCAGGGTGAGCATGTAGATCACGACGAAAAGCAATCATCTCTGGTGTATATTTTTTGATTGCTGCTGTAATTGTTGAATTGATCATTTTTCTACCTTTACCCTTTTCAATACTGTACTTTGGTGTTTTTCTTAATCTTTAACATTCAATGAGTGACTTAACCGTAGCGAACATCACATCAGCTCCCCGAGCAATTTGCGCATAATCTGTCCATTCATCTGGGTGATGACTTAATCCATTACGGCTAGGCACAAAAATCAAGCCAGTCTGTGTGATCCCCGCAAAAATCATGGTGTCATGGCCTGCACCACTAACCATGGTTCTAAATTTTAACTTTTGCTCACTGGCATGTTGTTGCATTAACCCAATGATCTGATTGTCTAACTCTGTCGGCTGAACATAAAGCGGTTGAATAATATCGCTCGCAATCCCTGCGGGTTCACTGGTTTTTTCTGTCAGCTCAATGATTTGTGCGATAACCTTACGTAATGCAGCATCATTTTTTGAACGAATATCGACACTGAATATCACTTCACTCGGAATAACATTCGCGCCATTCGGTAAAACGTTTAGCCGCCCAACTGTTGCAACCGTATTATCCCCCGCCGCGTTCGCCAGCTCTGGAATTTGGCTGATAATATGTGATGCACACACTAAAGCATCTGCACGCATATTCATCGGTGTCGTACCTGCATGTCCCGCTTTGCCTGTTAATTTAATTTCTAACTGACTGATACCTACGATGGTTTCTACGATACCGACATCTTCATTAGCCTGCTCAAGCACTGGGCCTTGTTCAATATGCAACTCAAGGAAAGCTTTGACTTTTTTCGCATCTAAAACGGCATCAGCCGCTTTGTCCGCATTAAAACCAGCCGCCGCCATCCGCTGTGCTGCGCTAATACCTTGTCGGTCTTTAAGCTGATATAGCTCTTTGGTCCCGATCAACCCCGTAATCACACTAGATGCCATTAAACCACGACCAAAACTGGTGCCTTCCTCTTCGACTAACGCAATCACTTCCAGTGGATACTTTGGTGTTAGGTTTTGTTCACGAATACGAGCAACCACATCTAACCCAGTCACTATCCCCGCAGGGCCATCAAATGCTCCACCATGGGGCACTGAGTCAAAATGTGAACCAATAATCACCGCTGGCAAATCCGCTTGCTGGCCTTCTAGTCGACCATAAATATTACCTATCGTGTCTTCGCGAACCTGCAAACCGAGGGCGGTCATTTGCTGTTTTAAATATTGGCGCGCCTGTTTATCTTGTTCGCTATAACTCATACGCGTCGTCCCTTGGCCGGGTGTCGCGGTATATTCTGCCAATTGTTCTAAATGGCGTTGAATTCTTGATGCACTTGTTTCCATAATCATTTACCCTGCAACTGGCACAATATAAGCAACCATAATACCCGCGAGTACAACGGAAACCATGGTGACTGAAATAAAGCCACCGACTAACATTGGTCCTAACATATGGCTGGTTAAAATTTGACGCTCTTTTTCGTCTTTCGTCAGCGCGTTAATCGCTTCGTTAGTAATAATGTAATCTGCTGGAAAGCCATACAATGCGGTTAACGCCACCGCAAACGCCATCTCTTTAGTTACCCCCAACATTTTGCCAACTACCCATGATGCAAGGTACATCCCAAACACTGCCGCACTGATTAAGACCACCATGGGATAGACAAGGCGCAATAACATATCAGGCGTTGCATGATTGAGCGTATCAAAAATAAATAACATTAATGCCATAATCGCAAAACCAAACCCATTGGCTTTCTGTAATGGTTGTCTTTCCAAGAAACCTAACGATGACGCGATCACCCCAAACAATAAGCACAGAACAAACGGACTGATATTAACGTAAGGCGCAGCATAAGATGAGGCTAAGTACGCCAAATATCCCACAGCAGCTAAACGTAAGAATTTGAAATAACTCGTGTTATAATGGTTAGGAATTTTTTTAAACATCCGCGGCATTTCATCTTCTGATACCACTTTTTTCACGTCGACTTCTTTTGCACCTTCTTTTGGGTTGTCAACAGAGAGTGTTTCTTCCCACTGTCCATTGCGATATTTTTCAAGTACGCGACGCCCTTCTTTTTTCAGCATCACTGCCGTTAATGGATAACCCGCAAATCCTTGCATAACATAAATTAAGATGGCGAAAACAGAGAGATCTAGCAGTCCCGCCTCCGCAGCACCTTTTGACATAATTAATGAGGAAACAATACCGCCCACTAATGGAGGAACAGCAACTAATACGGTATTCATATCAAACAATGCAACACCGATAATAAAGGTGAGAAGAATGATGCCTAAAATACCAGCCAATGAAATAAGAATGGTTTTCCATTGGCGTAATAACTCTTTCAGGGATAACAAGGTCCCCATATTGGTAATTAATAAATACATTAAGGCAACGGCAACAACCTGTGGGATACCAGCAATACTGACGATATCTTTCGGGAAGATAGTCCAATACCCTAACAAAAATAATACCGCACACACAAAAACGGACGGGATCCAAGCTTTGGTTCGTACTGCAACGGCATCCCCGATATATAATATTCCGACTATCAAAAACAGAGCTAACATCTGCGACATAACTTTTTCCCCGCGTATATCTTTTTATTTGTTTATTTTTTTAGTATTAGAAGCTTTTAATATTAGTTAATCACTAATTTACAGCTTAATCATGAGTGATAAATCACCAATATAAAGAGTATTTCGCTACCAACATACAAAAGCGCAACAAAATTCATCATAACATTGAAAATACAGATGTATAGATAACTGAACAGGATTAAATCAGATAGGAATAAAGGCAGAGAACTTATTATGAAGTGAATTATTATGGAGTATATCAATTAGGCATAAGTATTCTTTTATTAACAACCCTCACAAACAATATAAAATAGCCTAATAGAGTAAAATAAAAGTTGGATTTACTTTAGCTTATTTTTTAATCTTTGAAATTATATTCTATTGCATAGGAAAACATTTTCAATAATTCACGCGAGCAGACACGAAAATACATGATAAATTTGGTCTATATTTATATTTAAATAAAATATTCTACTTAATTTTATTATTACCCTATTTTCCTACAATTAGAAAGAATAAAGGCAGATAGCCCTTTATTCATGTACAGAATTATTGACAGAAAAGTAAAAACCCATAAATCACGCAGTATTTATGGGTTTAATATAAACATAAGTCTAGTTATTGGTTTGCTGCTCACCAAGCATTTTAGCTGATCTCATTTTGCGGTTATTTTCAAAACCTGGCTGAGGTACTTTAATCAAAAACGTCAGTACCCCCGCAAAAATGTAGAGCCCAGTATACGCCCAAACAACGCCAACAATATCGAAAAACGGCAAGACCAAACTCGCCACCGCAGGGGCGGCGAAGTTACTTAACCCCGCAGATAAGTTATAAATCGAAACAGCGGCACCTTTATGGTGTGGCTCAATACTCGGGAATACCGCTGTCATTGGCACAAAAGCAGCAACAAAGATACCCAGTAAAATGGCAGGGATCAGGGCAATAGCGAAATTGTGGCCAAAATAAACCGGTAAGTAATAAAACAGCAGACTTGAAACAGCCATACCTAAACAACCAAACCATCTGACTTGGCGGATCCAGCCAATATGTTCCCCCACTATTCCCCAAAATATATTGGTAAAAATCGTCACAAAGAAGAACACTGCCCAGATTTGTAGCCACTCAGAAATCGTAAAGCCTAAACGATCAACAAATAACAGAGGCATAATAATCGCAAAACCAAATAATGAAATGGTATTGATAATGCGGATCAGACTTGCCATAAAGATATCTTTATTGGTAAATAAAATCGTCGCTGCACGTGATAGCTCCGCCATTTTATCTTTCATTGGCAAATCGACTTTCGAGCGATCAACTGGGATATGACGTAAGCTAAAGTAAGCTATTATACCGCCAATTGCCACCCAACCAATCGCCATCCAGAGTGTCCCCGTCTCCCCCATCATTGGGATAGAGAAACTCGGTAAATAGCTCCCTATGACGCCAATTCCCACAGAGTACATCGCCCAGAACCAGCCAGTGGCCGCCGCAAGGTGAGCTCTGGGAATAACCTGCACCAGCATCATCATAAAGGAATAAATAAACAGCGGGTAAGCTAAACCTCGGATACCATAAAACAGCAACATCATGCTGTAGCTTTTCATACCTAAGCCGAAAGCCATAAAGAATGTGTGCATCACAATCCATAAAACAAAACCGATCATCATGGCTTTTAATGGTGTAATAATTTCAGCGACAACACCTGAGGCCCAAGCCGCCACTGCGGCCATTAAACCATAAACCGTGAACACCATCGCGGATTGCGCTGGTGTAAAACCTAAATCCGTAATATGTTTCGATAAAAACGCCATTTCAAAGCCATCACCACTCATAAAAATAGCGATAGCAATAAACCCCCAGAACAAATGCTTAGGTAAACCTAGCCAATACTGCTGTTGTTCCATTGCAGTTTCCTCATTTTATATTGTTATTTTGATCGATTACCAAGAGAGAGCGATAAAGGCGGTAGGTAGGGAATACCGCCTTTTCGGCCTATTGCGGCATTAATTCTCTTGCTTGTTTTTGTTGCTGATACAGTAAACGGAATACCTCAAGCCGTTGATTGAGTATCGGTTGATGAGTAGGCTGAGGAAGATAAGTGTTCAGCGTGTCAGGTTTCTGGCACACCATATCCACATTGCCTCCATCAGCTAGCCATGCAAGGCGTGCTGCACCAAGTGCGCCAGAAGAGCTCGCGGGATGGGTTACAATCGGTACATTAATAACATCCGCAATTAATTGTGCCCAAATAGGGCTACGAGCACCGCCACCTGTTAGACTGCAACGTGGCATCTTGGTGCCTGTTTGTTGTAATACTTCCATGCCATCGGCTAAGGCAAAGGTGACGCCTTCAATGACGGCGTAACCCAATTCTGCGCGTGTCGTTTCATTACGCAGGGCAAAAAAAGAACCTGTCGCATATGGGTCATTATGCGGTGTTCTTTCTCCTGAAAGATAGGGTAAAAAAATAGGTGCACGTTTTTTCTGTTCGTCCGTGAGTTGCCCTACTTCATCCATCAGTTGGTTTTCAGTCGTCGACAATAGCTGGCAGACCCAACGCAAACAGTTTGCTGCACTGAGCATCACACTCATTTGATGCCAACGGTTGGGTAAGGCATGTGCAAAAGCATGCACACCATGTTGAGGGTCGGCTTGGAGCTGGTTATTCACCACAAAAATCACCCCAGAAGTACCCAACGAAATCAAAGCATCCCCTTCATAAATTGCCCCAACACCGACGGCTGAAGCCGCATTATCACCACCTCCACCTGCAATAATGACATCCGCACTTAATCCCCAATGTGAGGCTAAGTCTGCCCGTAATACACCACTGATTTCGGCACCTTCAACTAAAGAAGGCATTTGTTCACGCGTTAAATTTGTGGCTGATAACAATTCATCAGACCAATCACGTTTCGCCACATCAAGCCACAATGTCCCCGATGCGTCAGACATCTCACTGACAAACTGCCCCGTCATTTTCCAGCGTAAGTAATCCTTAGGTAACAGTACCTTGCCGATTTCACTAAAAATTTGAGGTTCATGCCTCGCGACCCACAATAACTTTGGTGCGGTGAAACCCGGCATTACCAAGTTAGCGCCAACCGTCAAAAATTCTTGATGCTGTTCCATCAACCATGCGCACTCTTTAGCGCTGCGGGTGTCATTCCACAAAATACAATCGCGCAACACTTGGTTTTGCTTATCCAACAAAACTGCACCATGCATTTGCCCCGATAGACCAATCCCTTTCACGGCAGCCCAAGCTTCAGGCGCTTTGTGCTTTAACGTTGCCACAGCCGCGTTAGTCGCTTCCCACCAGCTATCAGGGGATTGTTCCGCCCACTGAGGATGCGGTCGCTGCACCGTCAATGCCATATGGCTTGAAGCAATAATTTCCCCTTGCCCGTTAATCAAAACAGCTTTGAGCTCAGAGGTGCCAAGGTCAATTCCAAGGTACATTGCCTTTCTCCTTACAGCGATTGCTGCTTCGATTTCAGCCAATTTTCAATGTTGGCGACAGTTTTACACATTAATTGATGGAATTCTGGCGAATGGGCAAGCGAACCAAATAACATCTCGCTTGACACAAATTGTGTTAATGCATCCGATGAATTCAGCATATTTTGGTAATATTCCACATCTAACACACCATCTTGGTACTCATAAGGCAATTCGCCCTTCGCCCAGCGCTGCAAATAAACGAAAAACAGCGCGGGTAATACCGCCGTTGCCTCAGGCGCTTGATTGCGTTGATAGCACTCTTGCAGTGTCGGTGTGATAAATCCAGGGATTTTTGATAAACCATCTGCAGCAACACGTTGGTTCGTATCTTTAATGTAAGGGTTGCTAAAACGTTCGAGTACGACATCCCGATACTGTGCTAAATCCAACGGACTTGGTGACAATGAGGGGATCACATCTTGCGTCACATAATTCCATGCCATCTGTTTGATAGGTAGTTCACGGGTGCTGTCGTCGATATAATTCAAACCAATTAATGTCCCAGCCCAAGCAATACAACTGTGACTTGCATTCAAAATACGAATTTTCGCTTCTTCCCACGGCAGAACAGACTCCACCATTTCCACATCCACATTTTCCAATGCAGGACGCCCATTAATAAAGTCATCTTCAATCACCCACTGAATAAAAGCTTCCCCCATCACGGGCGCTTTATCGTCCCAACCTGTGTGTTGTTTTACCCGTTCTGCAACATCAGGTGTTGGACGAGGTGTGATTCTATCTACCATGGTATTCGGCGAACGCGTGTGTTCTTTCACCCATTGATAGAGTTCATTTTCACCTTTTCGCTGTAAAAAGGATAAAAAACCATGGCGAAAACGTTCACCGTTATGGCGCAAGTTGTCACAGTTTAATAAAGTGACGGCTTCCCCGTGAGCCGTGAGTCGCGCACGTAAGATAGCGGTTAATGCCCCATAAATAGTGGTCATTTTCCCTGATAAATCAGCTTTGATATCCGGTTGTTGGATATCGAGTTCATGCTGTGGCGTTAAGTAATATCCTGCTTCAGTGACCGTAAAAGCTATCACGCGCGTGGCTTTATCACACCCTTGTTCAATAAGTTGACTTAAATTTTCATCCCAATGCAAAATTTTACGCACAGAGGTCATTTTTTCGTATTGACGTTCACCCTCTGGTGAAACGGTTTCAAGGGTATATTCCCCATTTTGTTTCGCTAAGTTATCAAGCAATGCATTCGCATCAGCACGAATATTACCTAACGCAATAGACCAACTGTCATCGCCCTGTGCAATTAAGCGGTGTAAATACCAAGCTTGATGAGCACGATGGAATGATCCTGCACCAATGTGCATCCATACGGATTTCTGCTTTAGCATTGTGACTCCTTAACTTAAAATAAATATTTGCCATTTTTATGGGCATATGCCCGTTTGTTATATTTTAGTTTCAATCTCGCGAAAATTACTGCGATAATGGTCACAGTAATGACTTTTGCCCTTTTAATAAGCAATTGCCCAGAATTACAATGGTGAAAAAAGCAGGAGACCGTCCATGCAGAAAGAATTAAAAAAAATGGAACAAGCCGCGAGAGCGGCGTGGCTTTACTTTGTCGCGGGCAAAACACAGCAAGAAATTGCACAGGAACTGGGGTTATCACGCCAAGTCGCCCAGCGATTGATTTCGTTAGCCAAAGAGCAAGGCATGGTGCATGTACAAATCACCCACCCGATTACGGAATGCTTAAAGCTCGCTAATCAGATCCAACAAAAATACCAGCTCACCCATTGTTATGTTGTTCCTTCTGGGCAACTTGATACCGATGCGACTTTGGATATGATCGCCGTTGCTGGGGCTGAGTTAATGGAACAGTTGATTGAGCCAGAAAAGCCTCAGGTTATTGGTATCGGTTCAGGGAGAACATTACGCAGTATTATTGACACCCTGCCTTATCTTGAAATGCCACAGCACCAATGTGTTTCATTAATTGGGGCTATTGCACGAGATAGCTCTGCAACACGCTATGATATTCCCCTGCGTTTTGCGGAAAAACTGCAATGTCGCCACTATATTCTCCCCGCGCCACTGTATGCAGATAGTCCCGAAGATAAAGCGATGTGGTGCCAACATCGTGTCTATAAAGAAGTCACGGAAAAAGCCTTAAATGCGGATATCACTTTTATTGGCATTGGCGAAGTCGGGAAAGGCTGCCCGTTAAATTCGGAAGGGTTTGTCACTGATGAACAATTGGAAATGCTGCTGGATAAAGGTGTCGCAGGGGAATTGTTAGGTCATTTCATTAAGGCCAATGGGGAGCGTTTGACCACCAGCTTAGATGACACACACACCAGTGTTCCGTTATTTTCCCCACCGAAACACCCTGTCATTGCATTTGCAGGAGGAGCCCATAAAACCCAAGCTATCCAAGCGGTATTAAACGGTGGCTGGGTCACCGGCCTAGTGACCGATGAAGTAACAGCACATCAATTATTAGCAAATAATTAGCGACAATACTCAAGCGATCCAAGGTCGCTTGAGTGATTTTAGATATTAGCAACTAGGGAACAATACTGACTATGTAACTGCTTAATTTTACTAATATCAGTATCATTAGATTCCAGATCTAAGTTATTACAAGTGGCGCAGCAATAATGAAAAACATCGAATTTTCGCTTGTCAATATTCCGAGTACCTTGCCTTACAGAGGCAAGTTGATGGGTATCAAAACGGAATAAATTAGCCGATAACTCGGCAACATTGCGTGTGATATCCAACTCAGGGAAATCATTTAATACTCCACACATGGCAACATAGGACTCGGAGTTATCCCATTTAATACCACGCAAGACTTCATAGCGGATCAGCGGTGTGATAAATAATTTGGTTTCTGGATCAGATAACAGAGCGGTGAGTTTTTTAATTGCTTTATCTTTATCTTCTTTCGCTGCAGTTCCGCTATTATCAAAAGCACAAATTAATAAGTTGGTGTCGAGTAATACATTCCTTGTCATTACTGTCCCTCTTGGTTTCTTAGCAGATTCAGTAAGTTATTTTTCGCGTTTTGTTGCTCATCCACTGTACTGTTTTCTAACTTGATTTTATTCACATCGACCTGAAATACATCCCGTAGAATATCGGCAAAAGCCGCTTTATTCGGAGAAGGGATCAAGCGGCTTTTTACAGTACCATTGTGTTTATCACGCTGAAGTTCATAAGCTTCCCCTTGTTGAAGTTGCGATAACACCACTGATGAATGGGTGGTCACATAAAATGTCGTATTGGGAAATAAACGCTTCAGTAATGGAATGATATTCGCCTGCCAAGACAAATGAAGATGACTTTCAATTTCATCTATAAAAACAATGCCTTTGACATTCTGTAAGTGAGTTTCATTGGTAAAGTACCCGTACCCTGAAACAATTGATTGGATCAATTTGAGTATAGAGGAAAAACCGGAGCTTAATTGGCTGAGCTGAATTTTTTGCCCATCTATTTTTAAACTGACACGGTCATCGCCACTGATTTCTAAAAACTTGGGATTAATTCGTTCATCGATATCATGTAATAAATGCAAAACTGTTTTTATTTCTATCTCACGATTATCTTCTGTGCTTTGATATGCATTTGATGAGCGTGCAATTTGGATAAACCACTCTTGAATATTGGTTGTCATATTCATAGAACCAAATTCAGATTCCATCTGCTTAGATAACAAACTAAAGTAGCTGGCTTTTCGTTCATTAAAGCTCCCGAAAGAACCGATTCGAATATTAGTCGCTTCTTTAATCATGCCTCTAGCTTGAGCACCAAGAAAAATAACAGGTTGGGAATGCGTAAAAGCTGAAAATTGTTGTTTTATTGAATTACTGCTCCAAAACGTGGATTGATCCTTACCTTTTGCAACAACAACGGCTAGATCATCTGAAATGGTTTTTTTTGCTAAATTAAATTTAAGGTACAAATGATAACCATTATTTGCGTTTATAACCGCCTGATTACTAAAAAACATTAGCTGAAATAGTGCTTCCAATGTTTTCGTTTTCCCTACCCCATTGACGCCAATTAGAGTATATACCCGCTGGTTAGGCGCAAAATTAAGCTGAACCTTTCCGACACCAGTTAGCCCTTCAAACTCTAAATGTTTGTCTAACATCCTGTTTATCTCCATTAAAAGCAATGGTTTCAGTATAGCAGTAACCTAACCTTGAACAAGCGCCGCTGTTAGCAATTCAGATAAAATTAGGGTATCGGCTTCACCCTTGTGTCAACCAGTTATGACATAACATACCGAGCAAGGTAAAGATCAATGCGCCAATCACATGGATAGCAATGGTACTGATAGCAAAGCCCAGTTTGCCTTCTTGAATTAAAACGAGCACTTCGAGTGAGAAGGTTGAGAACGTAGTAAATGCACCGCAAAAACCAGTGACAATAAATAATTTATAGGCCGGGCTAATATTGGCACTGGCAAAATAGGAAATCGCAAAACCAATGACAAAGCCACCAATCAAGTTAACCGCAACCGTGCCGAGGGGGATGTTGGGATAAAGGTGATTAAGTTTGAGACTAACAAACCATCTAAGCCAACCACCGAGGACAGAGCCAATCGCAATTGCAAATAAAGAGACGTACATAGAAACTTCCTTTAATGTCTGGTGGGATAAATGAAAGGAACGTCTCCTGTGGGATCACTTATGCCCTAAATTAGGGCACATAATACCTACGTACCCCATCAAATGAAAAGGTTAACGTAGGCATCATCAGCCCTTGACGGGCGGTTTTACATAAGGAGGAATGCCATCTCCCAAAAGTTTACCCAAAAAATCATAAGGCAACTAATTAGGTGATGCAAACCTATTTCATAATAGATGCCATAAATAAGTCGCAAATACATAAGTCTGTGACTAATGCGAATGAACGCAGTCAACAACGCTGCGGCTTGAAGTATGACAAATAAATGCTCTAAATAATTCAAGCTGCAGCTAGGCGACAAGTGAATGAGTCGTTAGGAGCATACATAAGTATGTGACTAATGCGAATGAACGCAGTCAACAACGCTGCGACTTGAAGTATGACGAGCTATTGGGACATTTTTAAAATCGTCCGCACATTACTCGCACTCGTTGCAATAATATCAATCGCCCCAGTACGCAGAGCTCCCATAATCGCCATCGCCTTAGACGACTCTGAGGCGATGGCAATGACACAGGGAATTTTTCTTAGTTCGTCAATGCTCAAGCCAATCACCCGGTCATTCATGACGGTATCAACATGCTGCCCTTGGGCATTGAAGAAATCATACCCTGCGATATCCCCAATGACACCTTGGTTTAAACTGGCATCCACAATTTCACGGGGGGTAAACCAACCCAGTTTGACCATATAGCTATCTTCATTCATGTCGCCTATGCCTATTAAGGCAATATCTGCTTTGCGAGCACGATCAAGGGTTTCTTTTATGGTGCCATTTTTCATAAATGCTTGTTTCAGCTCGTTATTTTCAACGTAAGCTGGCGCATAGAGCGTTTCACTGGTACCGCCAAACTTTTTCGCTAGACGACGACTGATATGATCAGCGTTTATCGAATCTCCAGGGCGATGAGTCCCCCCAATTCCACAAATAAACCGGCAATTCTTTTCAGGCACAGCCCCACCGCTATCTGCAACAACTGCAACATTGCGCCCTTGCCCGACAGTGACAATCATATTGTCCCGCAGTGTCGTCGATAAATAATTGGCAACCAACATTCCCACCTGATTACGCTGTTGCTCTTCATCTGGGTGATCTAAGGCAATTAAAGCACGGGAAATAGGGAAACGAGAGAGTAATTGCTGCTCAAGTTGAGTACTAAAGATGGGGTGATAGCGAACATTAATTTCTACAATCCCCTCTTCTTTTGCGCGTTTCAATAAACGCCCCACCTTAATTCGCGATATTCCAAACTTATTGGCGATCTCTTCCTGCGTAATTTCATCGCGATAGTACGCAATCGCAATTTCAGTCAGTAGCTCGATATCGGAAGATGTTTGTGATCTATCCATAAGGTTGTGATTTCCTCTCAATTGGTGTTAATCGCGGCAAGGATCATAAAGTTTTAGTATAGCGTTTCTAGTGGCTATTAATAAGCGAGTTGTCAAAGACAGTGGATATATGGCGATGTTTTCAGCTATATATCCACAAAAAAATTAAAATAAACGGTTATGCACTGGCTAAAGCACCATGTTTTTCAACACTTTGTGCAAGCTGGCAAAGTAATAAACAGCAAGAGGTTGCTCCTGCATCTAAGACTCCCCGTGAACGTTCACCGAGTCGGCTAGCTCGACCAATTTTTGCCACTAAATCTAAGGTTGAATCGCGCCCAGCGATTGCCGCAGCTTGCATCGCATCCAGCGCTTGCTTGAAATCTTTGCCGGCATGAGTCGCGGTTTCAAAGCCATTAATCGCCGGGATCAGGGTGTCCATTAGGCATTTATCCCCTACCGTTGCGCTACTAATGTCCTGCAATTCTGATAAGCCATTTTGTAGCATCGCCAGAAAATCTTGCTGTGAAAGCTCACTTTTCCCCGAAATGCTGTCTGACATCCCCATAAAGAAGCTACCATAGAGCGGCCCCATCGAACCGCCAATCCCTTCCATTAGCGCATCAGAGATTTCTTCAAAGCCTTCACTTAATGATAATTCGCGGCCTTCAATCGCTTTGGCACACAGGTTGAAACCTTTCGCCATATTTATGCCGTGGTCACCGTCACCGATCGCACCATCAATTTCACTGAGATATTCACGGTTAGATACAATGATATGGACTAAATCCAGTGTGATTTCATTGCCACGTTCCGTAGAGATAACTTGCATCAGGGGCTCCTTTACTTAACCTGTGTTAAACCTAATGAATACGCAGGGACATCCATCAGAGTCTTTAATTCTTCATCCACTTTCATTAGTGTTAGTGTGACCCCCATCATTTCAAGGGAAGTAAAATAGTTGCCCACATAGTTACGCACAATGCGAACGCCTTTCTCTTTCAGTATTTTTTCGACCTCTGCGTAATAGATATACAGCTCCATCACTGGGGTCGCCCCCAAACCAGAAACAAGCACAACAACCTCATCGTCTTGTTTTGCCTGCATATCCGCTAA
This sequence comes from Providencia rettgeri, assembly GCF_041075285.1. Classification (NCBI taxonomy): domain Bacteria; kingdom Pseudomonadati; phylum Pseudomonadota; class Gammaproteobacteria; order Enterobacterales; family Morganellaceae; genus Providencia; species Providencia rettgeri. Next base: position 1,929,989 of record NZ_CP163512.1, read on the forward strand.
AATTGGCGTTAACATCGTTTGTGCCATTTGCGCTGCTGATTGAATTGGCATAATTTCAATGCCTGGCTCGCCGTGATGGCCAATGCCGAGTTCCATCATACCATCTTCAATATGGAAATTTGGGTGACCTACAGCGGGAATTGTGCAGGAGGTTAGACCAACACCAATAGAGTGGCAGTTATTAATGGCTTTTTGTGCCGCATTAATGACTCCCTCTAGATCATAACCTTTACTGGCTGCCGCCGAGCCGACTTTCCACATTAGGATTTCACCTGCAACACCGCGGCGATTCTCTTTTTCACTTGCAGGTGCCGAGGCCACATCATCTGTCGCCACGACGGTTTTTACCGTTATGCCCGCTTTTTCGGCTTTTTTTATCGCCATTTTCACGTTCATGTTGTCGCCTGCATAGTTACCATATAAGCATGCAACCCCCGCACCACTATTTGCAGCTTTGAACGCATCTAAAAAAGCGCCTGCGGTTGGCGAGGAGAAAATCTCACCAATTGCCACTGCATCTAGCATGTTTTCCCCTACATAGCCTAAAAATGCAGGCTCATGACCTGATCCCCCTCCGGTAACAATCCCCACTTTCCCTTGGATTGGCGCTTTCGGGTATTTTAAAACACGGGCGTTATCGGTTGGCGCAAAATAGTCAGGATGCGCCTTTAAGTAACCTTGGATAGCGTCTTCAACAACGAGATCAGGTTCATTAATGATTCTGTTCATAATTCCCTCTTTTACTTATTTTCTGGTGTTAGCTGCATTTTTGCTGACTGATCAAGAAGTTCTTGCGGTATCGTGATAAATTTCATCAATATCGCACTGAACAAATAAAGCCCTGAGAAAATCCAAATCACACCAAACGTTCCGACACTGCTAATAAAAAGTCCAACAAGTGCAGGTCCGACGAAAGTACTGAGCCCAGCGCCTAAATTCAGTACGGACATTGCCGCCCCTTTATTTTCAGGTGCAAGTGATGGCATGATGGCAGAGAGCGGTACGTAGCCTGCAAGGCACGCCCCAAATAATCCTGCCGCGATCATCATCAAGGTATAACTATGGCCGAAGTAATACGGCACGTAATAGAACATTAGGGTACAAAGCATACAACCGACACAACCGAACCAAATCACAATATTGCGCCAACCAATACGGTCACTCACAACACCAAAAATCAAGTTAAACGCAATATTCACAGTCCAAAGCGCGGCATAGATATGTAACCATTCCGTGCGGGAAAAGCCAAAGTCAGCAAGGAACATTGGCATAAAGATCACAAAACCGTAAGCCGCTGATGTGTTAATGGTTCTAACAATCCCACCTAAACCAATCTTGGGATTTTCAAATGCGATGGTGATCCCTTTAAATAGGTAGCTGAGTGATACTTTTTGTTTTGGTTGTTCGCCACCCGCGTGATTTCGGTTAAGTGCAATCGCGATAAAAGCCCCGATAGTGACAAAGATCAACCCGGTCCATAAGGTTGCCATCTCACCTAAAATCGGTAATGCATAACTTGAGTACATCACCCCTAATACACCCAGACCGCCACTGTAAACAAACCAGAACACCCCGACGGCAGAACCCAATTTTTTAATCGGTGCCTCATAAGCCACCCATACTAAGAAACCGTATGCAAACATTGGATAACCAAACCCACGCAATGCATAGGTTGGGACCATGATGGATAAGCTGTTACTTGGCAGACCAATCGATAAGAAAATAACAGAGCCAACCACAAACATCACAAACCCAAAAATCATAACGCGACGAGCAGTATAAATTTCTGCTAACACGCCAGACAGCCAGGCCGCAACTGCAGCAAAAAAACCATACACACTGAACAGTAATGAAGACTCCTCAATACTCATTCCGCGGCTAATAATAAAAGGTGAAAGCCACCCTTGTTCGAGCCCTTCCCCCATCATAAAGATAAGGACACCAAAATAGCCAAGGAGCAACTTTGGTGAAAAACCCGTTACTTTAGACAATTTATTGATTATCATATCGTTAACCTCAGTGCTTGTTCGCTGGGTTAGGACCTGAATAACAAGCCTTGGTAGGGTGACGCTCATTCAGGTCCAATTTTTCTCATTATTGTTTTTAATTTGCGTGTGAACCCACTACAGCATTACAGGTTCGGGTCAAGAACCACTTTGATATGCGGGTCGCCCTTCGCCATCATGGAAAAGCCTTCCGCAAATTTATCTAACGGTAAAATATCCGTAACTACACCTTTGGTTGGGAAATCACCATTGCCAATCCCCTCAATTACTAATGGGTAGCAATATGGGCCTAAGTGAGAACCTAATAAATCCAGTTCTTTACGGTCACTAATGATGCTCCAATCAACGGTAACCGGATCTTTAAACACAGAAAATTCAACGAATGTGCCGAGTTTGCGGATCATTTTTAACCCTTGCTCAACAGACTTCGGCGCACCTGTCGCTTCGATATAAATGTCGCACCCATACCCTTCTGTCATCCCTTTGATGATTTTGTCCACATCATCTCGTTTTGGGTTCAGAACCATGTCTGCGCCAAATTCTTTCGCAAGTTCTAAACGCTTATCGAATAAATCCAGAACCACTAATTTACCCGCACCAGATTTTTTGATTGCGCCAATCATCCCTAAACCAAGCGTTCCGGCACCGGAAAGCACCACAACATCACCCAGTTTTATATTTGCACGCTGCACGGCATGTAATGAACAGGCATAGGGTTCAATTAAAATAGCGTCTTCGATCGGCATATCCGCAGGCACGTGGTAGTTAATGGCTTCTTTGGTAAACTTCATATATTGAGCCATACCGCCATTAACGTTGTTTTGGAAACCATATAAGTCATGCTTTTCACACATCCAATACTCACCGCGTTTACAGAAGCGGCATTCCCAACAAGGCACGATTTGCTCAGAAATCACACGATCACCTAATGCAAAACCGTCTACTTTTGAGCCAAATCCAACAACATGACCGATAAATTCATGCCCTGGGATCATGGGAGCTTTAATATAGGCAGGTTGCTCAGCATCTCCCCAAAAGCTTGGAGCCCCCTCAAACGCTTTTACATCACCCGCACAAATTCCGCAGGCTTCAACACGAACTAGAATTTCTTCTTCACCAATTTTTGGAACATCGACAGTTTCTAAACGGTAATCTTTTGGTGCATAAGCCACTACCGCTTTCATTTTTTCTGGAATGCCTTCGCTCATCGTGGCTTTTGGATCACAGTGTTCACACATAGTTCTACCCTCGGCGGTTTGTTAAATGAACATAAGTTCAGTGAATAAACAAATTAACCATACCTTCTTTTAATCACTGATGCACATAGTCAGATCTTCAAATTGTGATTTAGAGCAAACATTCTTATAAAATCGGCATAAAATGGCTAAACCTTGCTTTTTTGGCAAAAATAAAACAAATTTAAGGTGGTAGATCACAAAATATAGCTGATTCAAACTAAAAACATATGTTCAGCTATTGATTATTTGTTCATAAGATCCTATTTTCTAAAAAGTACAATTGAAAAGCTAATGAACTTTTGTTCAACCATAAGGATCTCAATCATGCTATCTATTGCCATTGGTGCAGACGACGCCGCATTTGAAATGAAAGATTTGATCAAAAAACACCTTGAAGCACGCAATGTTGAAGTAACCGATTATTGTTTAAATACCGGAGTTAAAGATGAGATGTACCCAGATGTTGCTCACGCTGTAGCAACCGCTATCGCACAAGGTAAGCATCAGCGTGGCATATTAATTTGCGGAACTGGTATCGGAATGTCTATCGTTGCCAACAAAGTCACTGGCATTCGCGCCGCACTTTGCCACGATACTTACTCAGCAGAGCGCGCGCAAAAAAGCAACGATGCACAAATTATTACCTTTGGTGCTCGCGTCATTGGCCCTGAACTCGCGAAAACTATCGTAGATACTTGGCTAGCTTCACATTATGAGGGGGGACGTTCTGCTCCCAAAGTGGCACGTATCAGTGAGTATGAAAATGGGGAACGTTAGTTTTATATAGACAGTTTTCAGGAGTATTGTCATGTACACACAGACACAAAATCCGTTAGCCAATGCTATCCGTTTTCTTTCTATTGATGCCGTGCAAAAAGCCAATTCAGGCCACCCCGGCGCACCAATGGGGATGGCTGATATCGCCGAAGTACTTTGGCGAGACTATTTAAAGCATAATCCAACAGACCCCACTTGGCCGGATCGTGATCGCTTTGTCCTTTCAAATGGTCACGCCTCTATGTTGTTATATAGCCTATTACATTTAACGGGCTACGATGTTTCTATTGAAGACTTGAAGCAATTTCGACAATTGCATTCAAAAACACCTGGTCATCCGGAATTAAACGACACTCCCGGCGTTGAAACTACGACAGGACCACTTGGCCAAGGCCTTGCTAATGCTGTTGGAATGGCGATTGCAGAAAAAACGCTCGGTGCGACATTTAATCGTTCAGGTTTCCCTGTCGTTGACCATTTCACGTATGTTTTTTTAGGTGATGGTTGTTTAATGGAAGGGATCTCCCACGAAGTGTGCTCCCTTGCAGGCACATTAAAACTCAATAAACTCATCGCGTTTTATGATGATAACCAAATATCCATTGATGGTAACACCAAGGGATGGTTCACCGATAATACCGCGGAACGTTTTGAAGCTTATGGTTGGCATGTTATTCGCCGCATTGATGGGCACTCAAGGGCAGCTATCAAATCAGCCATTGAGCAAGCACGCCAACAGACGGACAAACCGACGCTGATCATTTGCCGTACAACCATCGGTTATGGCTCACCCAACAAAGCGGGAACAGCACATTCACATGGTGCTCCCCTTGGTGCGGAAGAAGTTGCACTAACACGTCAGAAGCTAGGATGGGATTATTCCCCCTTCGAAATTCCTGACGATATTTATCAATCCTGGAATGCGGTTGCACGTGGAGCGGAGCAGCAATTACAGTGGGAACAAGCAATTAGAGAATATGCAAAGCAATATCCAGAGCTTGCTAAACAGTTGTCTGAACGGTTATCCAACCAAACACCGAGCACATTTGCCGCTGCGATGTCAGCTTATATTCAGAAGTTAAATGATAATCCTGAAACAATCGCTACCCGTAAAGCATCACAAAATACGCTCAATGTGATTGGCCCGACTCTGCGTGCACTAATCGGAGGCTCTGCAGATTTAGCACCAAGTAATCTTACTTATTGGTCTGGTTCAGTGCCTATCAATGAGCAACCTGCGGGTAACTATATTCATTATGGTGTCAGAGAATTCGGCATGACCGCCATTGCTAACGGCATTGCATTACACGGTGGTTTTCGCCCTTATACCGCCACTTTTTTGATGTTCTATGAATATGCACAAAATGCTGTACGTATGGCAGCACTAATGAAATTACCACACGTTTTTGTTTATACACATGATTCTATTGGATTAGGGGAAGATGGACCAACGCATCAGCCCGTAGAACAACTCGCTTCTTTACGAGCAACACCCAATTTATCGGTTTGGCGCCCTTGCTGCCAAGTGGAAACCGCAGTGGCTTGGCAACAGGCGATCTTTAATCAGCAAACGCCAACAGCGTTGATCCTTTCACGGCAAAATTTGCAGCAGCATGCCCGCACACCTGAACAATTAGCTAATATCCAACGAGGAGGCTATATACTACGCAGTAATAGCAACACCCCTGAGTTATTGTTGATAGCAACGGGTTCCGAAGTCACTTTGGCTGTTGAAGCTTGGCAGTACCTTACCAATCAAGGCGTTAAAGTGAACGTGATTTCCATGCCATCAACGGATACCTTTGATAAACAATCTGCCGAATATCAAGAGCATGTATTGCCTAACCATGTCCGCAAGCGTATTGCTATCGAAGCTAGCACCAGCGATTACTGGCGAAAATATGTTGGTCTTGATGGATTAGTTATTGGAATAAATAGTTTTGGTCGTTCAGCGCCTGCAGAGCAGTTATTCGATTATTTTGGTTTTACTGTCGAAAAACTTATTCATCAATCTTTATCGTTATTAAAGCCTCAGGTTTAATTAATAACGACATTATCTAAATCTGTTATCCTACTTTGTAATTTATATTACAAGCCAAATAATAATGTTATTATTTGGCTTATTTTTAATTCATTATTAATAAGTAAATTAAATATGCTATTCACTTATTATCGTTAATTATTGGATACTATATCCACCATCAATCACTAAATTATGTCCGGTGATCATATCGGCTGCATCACTGGCTAAAAATAGTGCACATGCGGCAATTTCTGACGGTTCTGCAAAACGCCTTGCTGGGATTTTTCCTTTCATTTCATCACCTTTAGGTCCTTCCCACGCTTTTTTGCCCAATTCAGTTAACACAATAGTTGGTGAAATTGCATTGGTTTGAATACCTTTTGGACTCCACTCTAATGCTAAAACTTGGGTTAAACCAATGATCGCAGCCTTACTCGCACAATAAGCCACGTGCTGATCCAACGCAATGACTCCAGCTTGGGATGCCATGTTGATTATTTTCCCTTTTCCTTGCTTTATCATCACATTACCTGCCGCTTGGCATACTAGAAAAGTCCCTTTGAGATTGACATTCATCGTCAAGTCCCAATCCTGCTCGCTTAAATTTTCAGCAGGCGCCAATGCCACAATTCCGGCACTGTTAACGACAATATCTAATGCGCCAAAATGCTCCACTACCTGCTCAATCATGTGCGATACAGGACCTGATTTTGTGATATCACATTGAATACCAATAGTATTTTTCATATTATTGGCAATATCAATAACTTTATCAGACTTATCAACTAAGGCGACCTTAGCACCTTTTTCAATATAGAGATGGGCTATTGCCAAACCAATACCCGCAGCGCCTCCTGTGATTAATGCAACTTTACCATCAAGTGAAAATTCAGTGTTATAACCATTAAATGTTTTCATTTTCATTCCTTAATATCATGATGTGATATTTAGATTGGGAAATAGCGATTTTGGCGTTCTCTCAAAACCTAATAGACTATGCGTGTTTTATTATTTAATTAAGATAATATATTATTATTTAAATGCCATATCCATACTGTTTATTTAAAATAAAGCTCAACATCTCATTATTAAAAAAAATATAAAGAAAGTGAGAACATATGTTCAAAATAAAGATTAATTTGATTATTTGTTTATACGCATTATCTATTTTTAAATCACACAATAACTTTTAATGCATAGAATAACACCAAATACACATGAAACTGGTATTCCAGCTTAAAATTCCCTCTTCTACATAATGCAGTATAACTTTTACAATAACTGGCGCATAATATTAGTTATATCTAAATTGATATCAAACAAAACCAACGCACGGATATCAGATAACATAGAGTAATAGCTCTCATTCGCATTAGTCACAGGAATTGGTTACATAGGTCATAGAAAAATGGAAAAAAATCGCTCACTGTTGCAACTTAAGGATATTGGCTATTCCATTGAAGGAAAAACGATCCTTGATAACGTGCAGATCACCCTACATGCTGGCGAGTTTAAATTAATTACAGGGCCATCAGGTTGCGGAAAAAGTACATTATTAAAAATTATCGCATCCCTGATTTCTCCAACTCAAGGACGTATTCTCTTTAATGGACAAGACATTACTACAATGTCCCCAGAAATATACCGCCAGCAGGTGTCATATTGCACCCAGACCCCCACTTTATTTGGGACGACCGTTTATGACAACTTAGCTTTTCCTTACCAAATCAGAAAAAAGGCATTTGATAAAACAAAAGTTATCGACGACTTGCAGCATTTCTCATTGCCTGAAACCATCCTAGAAAAAGGAATTAATGAGCTTTCTGGCGGTGAAAAACAACGCATTTCATTAATTCGAAATTTGCAATTTCTTCCCCAAATTCTACTGTTAGATGAAATTACCAGCGCCCTTGATGAAGAAAATAAAGTTAAAGTGAATGAGTTAATTCATCGACTGACCATTGAAAAAAGTATTGCCGTTTTGTGGGTCACTCACGACCAAGATGAGATAGCTCATGCGAATGAAGTTATCACCCTTCCCGTTCATCTGGTCAAATAATAGGATATCATCGTGCATCAACCTACCATTTCTAATGAATCTCTCACCTTTTCTATCATGTTAGTCTTAGTGGCGATTTTTATTAGCCATAAAGAAAAGCTTTCTTTAGAAAAGGATATTATTTGGAGCACCTGCCGCGCCATTATTCAATTATTGATAGCAGGCTATATTTTAAAATATATTTTTAATGTTGATCACGCACTGCTTACTGTTGCTTTGGTGCTGTTTATTTGTGTTAATGCCGCGTGGAATGCCAAAAAACGCAGTAAGTATTTAGATAAAATTTACCTAACCGCTTTTGTGGCGATCACCTCTGGTACGTTTCTCACACTGCTGGTGTTAATTCTCACCAAAGCGATTGCTTTCACGCCGATGCAAGTTATTCCGATCACAGGGATGATTGCCGGAAATGCAATGATTGCGGTGGGGCTATGTTTTAATAACCTCGGTCAGCGCTTTGCCAGCCAACAACAGCAAATTCAAGAAATGTTAAGTCTTGGAGCAACACCAAAGACAGCTTCTGCATCCATCATTCGGGAAAGTATTCGCGCATCATTAATCCCCACCGTTGATTCCGCCAAAACTGTCGGGATTGTCAGCTTACCAGGGATGATGTCGGGGTTAATCTTTGCGGGGGTCGACCCGTTACAGGCTGTAAAATACCAAATTATGGTGACTTTCATGCTCTTAGCCACCGCCAGCCTATCGACGATATTAGCGGGCTATATGACTTATATTAAATTTTATAATCCTCGTCATCAGCTAATGGTTGAAACATTGAATAAATAATCGAGTTATTCTTCGTCGCCTGCGTTATTGCAGGCGACGCTTCGCTTATGTTCCGCACTTTATCTGATCCCCACGGGTAAAACTTCAATTAACTGTGCCTGACTATTTCCTTCATCAATCAATTTAAAAATATGATTGAGCATGGTAGGCACATCTTGTTTTACCATTTCAATATCATTTCCCAGTAAAGTAACAAACGGATCCCAGTCAAAACACCCCAAATTAGGTTGCTTTTCACCTAGATAACCTTGCACGCCTAGCCAGCGTATCACCCCTTCCAATGAAATCGTAGAATTGATAAATAAACCGCCTCGAACTATTTTTTGCAAATTATCACTGTGATTATCAATAAAGTGGGACAAGGCTTTTTCAGCCTTTTCGGGCGCATAACCACACGCTAAGATATTTTCATTTGGAACAGCAATCCCCTTTTCATTGTGCGCATCAATAAAACCACGAATACGTTCACGAGTATTATGGTCATGCTCACGCCCACCAATAAAAATTAAAGGCGTATTTAACGTTCGAAAATGGTCCTTTTTATTTAAAATCCGCTGAGTTAGATTTTTAGCACCAAGGTAGTTATCTGAAATCACTGATGGCGCTAAAGTACCGGGCAAATCTAAATTCAATGTGGGCACACCCGAAGCTTGGCAGGTTTGTGTGATTTTATCTGGGTTCGTTGCCCCTGTCGAAATCAGCCAATCCACTTGATAAGATAACATGGCTTGTGCAGCCTCTATCTCTAATTTCGGATCGCGCCTTGTACAGGTAATAATCGGAAATAGCCCTCTTTCCCGCGCCATTTCCTCAAAATGTTCGACGATAGAACCAAAGTAGCGGTTATCGTATTTTGGCACCAGCATGCCGATAATTTTCGATTTATTACTGCGCAGTAAGCTCGCTTGTTTATTCACTGAATAATTTTGCTCTTGCGCGATACGCATTACTTTTTCCGCTAACTGCGCACTAATACGCCGTTTTTGCCAATTTCCATTGAGGATCGCACTTACCGCACTTGGCGAAACCCCTGCAAGTTCAGCAAGGTCGTAGATCGTTGTTTTCTTATTTTGTCTGATCTTTGTCACAGATTCATATCTCCATTTTTTCCTAGCTTGACACCAAAGTCGAAAAGTCGCAATACTGCTACATCGATTGAGCTATATTGAAATTGATGAAGCATGAGTTGGTATAATGAAAAAAATTATTATCAATCCATCCTATGCAGCCACCTTTACCATTCCCGTGACTCATCGTCATCTCATTGATTTCATTATTTTTCATTTATTTTTTCCGCAAAAATCCGATTGGAGTAAATCATTATGGCTATTTCCATTGAAAACAAAGTCGCCGCAATTACAGGTGCAGCATCCGGTATTGGTCTTGAATGTGCACGTACATTGATCAAAGCAGGTGCTAAAGTTGTCCTGATTGACCGAGCTGAAGATCGGTTAAATCAACTTGTTGCAGAATTAGGCGAAAATGCAATTCCTCTAGTCATTGATTTAATGAATACGCAGCAAGTCGATAGCATGCTAGATGCTATTCTTGCCAAAGCGGGTCGTTTAGATATTTTCCATGCAAACGCCGGGGCTTATATTGGTGGTCCTGTAGCAGAAGGCAATCCCGATGTATGGGATAAGGTGCTCAATCTAAATATTAATGCCGCTTTTCGTAGCGTTCGCGCCGTATTACCTCACTTTATTGCACAAAAGTCGGGGGATGTATTATTCACCAGTTCAATTGCGGGTGTCGTCCCTGTTATTTGGGAGCCTATTTACACCGCCTCTAAATTTGCCGTTCAAGCCTTTGTTCACTCAACTCGTCGCCAAGTTTCTGAGCACGGTGTCCGTGTGGGTGCCGTTTTACCGGGCCCAGTAGTCACCGCATTGTTAGATGACTGGCCAAAAGAAAAAATGGAAGAAGCCCTCGCAAATGGTAGCTTAATGCAACCGATTGAAGTCGCTGAAGCCGTACTCTTTATGTTAACACGTCCAAAACATGTCACTGTTCGTGACCTTGTCATTGTGCCAAATAGTGTTGACTTATAACGCTTTTTTCAATTTTTAATGGTTAATTGTTTGGAGGTAAAATGCATCATTCAACCCCTCAAAATGATAAAGTGGTTATTGGTATCGATGTTGGGACAGGGAGTGCACGTGCGGGTGTGTTTGACATGTCTGGCAAAATGTTAGCTTCTGCTAAACAAGATATTACACTCTATCGTGATAGCGCACACTTTGCTGAGCAATCCAGTCATCAAATCTGGGAGGCGGTTTGCTATTGTGTTAAGCAAGCGGTCGTTTCTTCCCACGTATCTCCCCAACAAGTTGCCGGAATTGGCTTCGATGCGACTTGTTCACTTGTCGTTATCGGACACGATAAACAACCCGTATCTGTTAGCCCAAGTGATGATCCCAACCGCAATATTATCGTATGGATGGATCACCGTGCGACTGAACAAGCAGAGCGCATTAACCAGTTAAAACACCCTGTTTTAAATTATGTCGGTGGCAAAATTTCTCCAGAAATGGAAACCCCCAAAATTTTATGGCTAAAAGAAAACTTGCCTCAAACCTATGAAAAAGCGTGGCAATTCTTTGACCTCGCTGACTTTTTAACTTGGAAGTCAACAGATTCCCTCGCACGCTCAACCTGTACTGTCACCTGTAAATGGACCTATTTGGCCCATGAAAAACGTTGGGATGCCGATTACTTTCATCAAATTGGCTTGTCTGAGCTTGCTGATGAAAATTTTGCCCGCATTGGTCAGTTGATTGTTGAACCTGGCACCCCTTGTGGTTCAGGTTTAACCGAAGAAGCTGCAACACAAATGGGCTTATTAGCCGGTACTCCTGTCGCATCAGGTATGATTGATGCCCATGCCGGAGGGATTGGTACTGTCGGTGTCAATGGCGATGCAACCGCCAATATGGCCTATGTTTTCGGTACTTCATCCTGCACAATGACCACCACCAAAGAGCCTGTTTTCATACCCGGAGTTTGGGGACCGTACTATAGCGCGATGATACCGGGTATGTGGCTAAACGAAGGTGGTCAAAGTGCCGCCGGCGCGGCGATTGATCAACTACTTTCACTTCATCCGGCTTGTGCAGAGGCAAAAATTACCGCAAAAGCGCAAGGCAAACCCCTGCCAGTATATTTAGCTGATCTTGTGTTAGAAAAAGCCGAATCACCATCTCAATCCGTTGAGTTAGCAGAAAAAATTCATGTTGTCCCTGAGTTTTTAGGTAACCGAGCTCCCTTTGCAGATCCCCATGCAAGAGCTGTAATAGCAGGTCTCACTATGGACAATAGTTTAGACAATTTATTGTCCTTCTATATAGCAGGCGTTTGTGGCATTGGCTATGGATTGAGACAGATCATTGAAGCACAAGCAAAATCTGGTGCTGCAATTGAAAATATTGTTGTTAGTGGTGGGGCAGGACAACACCCATTAATTCGGCAATTATTAGCAGATGCCTGTGGTGTGCCAGTAATTTCTACGCAAGCGAGTGAACCTGTTTTACTGGGTTCCGCTATTTTAGGTGCCGTAGCAGGTAAGGTGTGTGAAGATGTTGCTCAAGCCATGGATCAATTGAGTAAAATTGATTTAACTTATCAAGCAAATGAGCACTATAGAACCCGCCACGATATGCGTTTTGCTTCTTTTTTACAGCTTCAACAATGCGCAAGAGAGCTAAAAGGCTAAATGAGTGTTCCTTCCTTTAAAGAAAGCCATAATTGGCTTTCTTTATTAAAATACTTTCCCGCTGATTTTTACAACTAAAAAAATACAAAGAACAACGCCCTAGAAGCAATACTTTTCCCATAATGCATTCATCATTTTCATTGGTAGTAGATCATAATCCCCTTCAACAAGAGGAATAGACATTGTCACTCGACCATCTTTATCATTATAAGCTTTCACGATAAATTTTTTATAACCTTCAAGGCGTGCATTTTTTACACGAAACACCTCACCACAAACATAACCTAAGTCCCCTTTATCCATTGTTTGGCGAATAAAGTTATATTTCACATTACGAAAAGATGCAGACTCTGGATATGACAAATAATCCTCGACACTGACCTGAGCCATTTTGACCAAATCAGGGGTTGGAGAATAATTCATCGTAACCCCCAAAATAAAAGAGCACCCAGTTAACAGTAGGATTGTGAGCAACTTTATTATGTTCATATATTTAAGCTCTCATAAACGCAGTAACACAACCAATTTGACCAAAATTGCTCACCCTATCTTGGCTTGAAAGATATGTAAGTCGATATATTTAGTTAATTGTAAGAAAGTAATAATAATTTTAATAATAGGTTTGACAATCCATATAAGATTAATTTATTAGAATCCTCAAGCTATCTAATGTTTATTTCTTCTGAAATTCTTTATTGGTAAAAATCAGTTTACTCTAACCAACGCGGTCTATTCCGTATTTATACTTTATTTTACCTATTACATGAGTAAGCATACCAGTATTAAACCTTGGATATAAATAGTACCTTAAAGATTAACTGTTGCAATTTGTATTTTTTATACAAAAAAGGTTTCATACTTATCGTAGTAGAAACAATAATTCACCTTAACAGTTCAATACTGTTTAATATTACTTATATTCGATATATTAATAAATAATACAGATTACATATTAATGTTGCTAATTGTAAATAAACGCCGATTATGAGTAAACACACACAATTGATGCGTAAACAAAATAAAAAACAATTTTTCGTTGTTTAAACCTATAAAATAGAAACATCAACAATAAAAAAATAATACAATAAATTCAAATAGATAAATTTAAACATCAGTTAACAATTTTAACTATCAAAATGTTTTTTAGCGCCTATCCTCGCCCCTTTTATTTTACAAAACCTATTAATAAAACAACAAAATCGCAAAAACAAATAACCACACAACACACTGATTATTATAGACAAAAATAAAACCAACGCATATTTTGAGTTATTTAATTTTTATAAAAAAAAAGATATATACAATGTATTAACATATCAAACATAAGATTATTTAACTTAATTTTAATTCAAAATCTATTGCATTTTAGAGATAAGTCATTAACCCTTACGTTGCAATATCATCAAGTTACTAAAAATACAGACTATTCTTATAAAACCTAACGCGTTAACCAAAACATAAAATTATCCGACGGATATTGACAAAATAAGATTGAAAATTCAGGTAACATCTGAGACCTAAAAAGGGGATCCCATGACCAATATCCAACTATTATTACTCGCAACAAACAATCTCATTAATAATACGGAGCTTAGCCATTCGCAAGAATCCTATGTCTACCAGTATTATTACACCCATGTAGCCAACCAATTCACCAGTATTACGGATTTTATGGCTGATTTTATACACAAAACGGCTGGAGCCTTGAATAATGATAGCTTAGCCTCGATATCCCATGATCAAATCTACCTGACTGTTGAACAGTATCTCGTTGTCGCTGAAAAGCGTTATATTGAAAGGCAAAAATTATTACAACAACACAGAGGAAAAAGGAGTGATTAAATTTACAACGATCTAAACAATTCATTTATCCCAAATGGGATATTTATTAGGCGCAATACAGAATAGGCATTTAATTCATTGAAACGAGTAGTTGACGCGTCTTTTCTAAAAAATGCCTTGCTATGTTTACATAGCGCCCTTCTCTATCTCAACTTTATAAACTCCTTTTTGAAAAGGAGTCTATCGTGATACCGCCACTGACTCGTGGCCTTTCCATTGCACTGTGCTGATAACATAACCAATGGAAATATTTTTAAATTATGTTATGTCACAATTTATGATCAAGCATTCTCACCAAAAGAAGCAACAAGCTTTATTTCTCGTGATATAAATGGCATCACCTTATAAGCAGCATCACTTGTACTACAACAATACTTGAACACACATTGATATATCAAAAAAAGACAATAGTTAGCAATTATTCTTGGCTTATAACAACCTGACCATCCTCCTTTATAAACGCACCTAATTGTTTATTTAATAGTCAATGTTTATTCGCATTAAAGCCATTTTAGGCAAGAGTATTACGTGTAGTACTACAGTTCGGATGATGATAAATGGTAACCTTATTCATGTACTCACCACCAATTTAACAGTGAAAGCCGAACTGCTAAAGCAATCAGTGTGACAGTCAGTACAGGGATCGTCATAATGATCCCTGTTTTAAAATAATATCCCCAAGTAATGGTCATATTTTTTTGGGATAAAACATGTAACCATAACAATGTCGCCAAACTCCCTATCGGTGTGATTTTAGGGCCTAAATCGGCACCAATCACATTGGCATAAACCATCGCCTGCTGAATTAAACCAGTCCCTTCACTCCCTTCAATGGATAAAGCACCGATTAATACCGTTGGCATGTTGTTCATTATTGATGATAAAAACGCGGTAATAAATCCCGTTCCGATAGTCGCTACCCATAACCCTTTGCCAGCAATGTAATTGAGCGTTTCAGACAGATAGTCAGTAAGCCCTGCATTTCTTAACCCATAAACAACTAAATACATACCTAAAGAGAAGATGACTATCTGCCATGGTGCGCCACGTAACACTTTTTTTGTATTAATTGTGTGACCTCTGGCCGCGATCCCCCAAAGAATTAAGGCACCAATTGCAGCGATCGCGCTAACGGGAATACCTAATGGCTCTAAAACAAAAAAACCAATGAGCAGCAACACCAAGACAAGCCAGCCCGCCTTAAATGTGGTCATATCCTTAATCGCTAAAGCGGGTTTACTCAGTTTGCTCACATCATATTGTTGAGGAATATCTTTACGGAAAAACCAATGCAGCATGATTAATGTTGCAATAATTGCCGCGATATCCACTGGCACCATAATTGACGCATATTCAGCAAAGCCGATATTGAAAAAATCCGCAGAAACAATATTGACGAGGTTAGAGACAATAAGCGGTAAGCTCGCCGTATCCGCGATAAACCCTGCGGCCATGACAAATGCAAGTGTCGTGCCTTTGTTAAAACCAAGTGCCAACAACATCGCAATCACAATGGGTGTTAATATCAATGCCGCGCCATCATTGGCAAATAGCGCCGCAACTGTCGCCCCTAATAACACAATATAACTAAATAGTAACTTTCCTTTGCCACCGCCCCACTTAGCGACATGCAGTGCTGCCCATTCAAAGAAACCACTTTCATCTAACAGCAAGCTAATAATAATCACAGCAACAAATGTCGCCGTGGCATTCCAAACAATGTTCCAAACAATCGGGATGTCTTGAAAACTGATCACACCAAAAATAAGTGCCAATATGGCCCCTGCCGTTGCACTCCAACCAATCCCTAATCCTTTGGGCTGCCAAATAACAAACGTAATCGTTAGAACAAAAATTAATGCGGCGATAAACATAATTTCCTCGTTTAAAAGGGGCTTTTGCCCTTTTATTTTTCAAAAAACGGATCTTGCGGGCTGACGTAATACGGCTCTCTCCATTGTTCTTTAAGCTAGATTAATACGCGCTATATTCATCCTCTGTATTTAGCTAATCCGCACCCACCGTTAAATCGACTAATATTTAACCGATAGTTTTTTATCAAACACCTGTGCAATAACCGTGGCATAACAGCACGACTTCCCCTCTAATATATATGAAATTTCATATATATTGGTTTAAAAAATTTTATTCCGTACAGTGATTAACTGGCTTTTTCTCCTCTATACGCTTGAGTAAATCCAATATTCTGTTTTTCTCTGTAGCATAGGTTACATCAATGATACTTTTTACCCACGGAAGTAATGCTGGAGATAATCGATAGTGAACCCATTTACCATGCTTTGAATCAAGCAAAAGAGCTGACTCCCTAAGCATTGCTAGATGCCGAGATGTTTTGGGTTGTGATAAATTTAAAGCGGTATAGATATCACAAACACATAACTCGCCGGATGCTTTCAACAACAACAGGATATCGAGCCGTGTTTGGTCACTTAAAATTTTAAACAGTTGCAATGGTGCCATATGTACCTCTTCAATCTTTTCGTTAAACTATACCCAAAAGACATATACGTCAATTCGGATATGAATAATTGACGAGCGAATACAAAACAGACAATAAAAATTGGATATCGCAACTCAAACAGCCATTACCCTACCATTCTAAAGCGACTTTCAGGTGCATAAAACCATTCTATGTCATCGGCACCGAGATGACGGTATGGCGCTAATATCACAACAGGTTTTTCATTGATGACTTATTTATAATGCTTTGTTTATCATGGCCTTAAACCCAGTTTTACCTTCTTTATTGCAAAGTATTTCGTCTTTGTCGTCATCACTGTTCCCCTGTTAATCGGTAGGCTCCTCTCTGACAAGTCCTGAAAGTTGTCAACCTATATCAGGACTCGTCATCCTTCGCAGATAATTTTATTGCTCTTGTAATTCTAACTCAGCAATAACTGGGAGATGATCACTCACACTTGACCATTGAAATTCTTCATTATCTGTTGGGATCTGCATTTTTTTCACATCCCACACTTGGCCTTTAAATGTAAAAATATGGTCAATATCAATGGCTGGGTTTACTGCTGGCCAACTGCGATAGTCGACCCCTTGCTTTTCAACAGGGTTCCACATATAACGGATTTCTTGAATTGGCTGCTCATTCGCCGTGGAGTTAAAATCTCCGGCTAATATTTTTATTGAAGCCGCAATATTGTCAAAACCAGTATCTGTATCACCAATACTTGCATCTAAAATATGACGAACTTGACCAATACGAATGGTTGGATCTTTTTGCCAATCGAGGTGGGTTCCCATCACAATAATGGGTGCATCAAAGCCTGGTTTAGTTATCTGTGAAAGCAAAACAACACGCTGTTCTGCATCACCCGAAGGCAAATTAATAACTTGGGATTTATCTATTTTATATTTTGATAAAATGCCTACACCATATTCACCGCCATCAAAATCTAAGGCTTTACCAAATGCAAAATCCATCTTATTAGCTTTCGCAATTTCCTCTAGTTGGTGAACCTTTTTACTCCGAGCGGTTTTATTGTCAACCTCCGTTAAAACAATAACATCTGCATCTATCTTGGCAATTGCCTTACTTAAATTATCTAAGTTGGCCACATCTTGCGCTAGTTCATTTTTACCAATATTGTAAGTGGCAACTTTAATTGTGGGTTTATTCGCTGTGTACACTTTATTCGGTGTACCACCGTTTTGTACTTTTAACACTTCAGAGCCTGTTGTTGCTGCGCTAACACTGCAAGAGACTAAAATAGCTGTAGAGATGGCCGTTTTAAGAAATTTCATGATGACTCCCCAGTAATGTTTCAATAACACATTGAAAAATATATTTGCTTTAATATACGGGCAATTAACTGCCCTTCTAATACATTAACAGGGAATAAATCGGATGCAGTGACTCAGCCGACACTCTTATTTCGAGATACAAAAAAACAATCCTGTTTTTCTTCAAACAGTGATTTATCACTCCGTTTTTTTGTCGAGTAAGTAATAAATTACACTATAAATGTGAATTTAAGCTGGTCAGTGACATGCTATGCACTTTGTCTTGCTTCAAACTTATAGGGAAAAATGATCTCTTCTTGGATCTCAGAAAAATCCGTTTCGGTATCCGCTAGCCACTTGTGTAATTTTTTGGCGGTTTCTCGCGCCATTTTGCTGTAATCAATACGGACAGATGTTAGTGATGGCTGAATATGATCACAATTTGATGACCCTTCAACACAGGCTAATGCCAGCATTTTGGGGACTTGAATTAACCGCCTTTGACACTCAAAAAGCACGCCAAGAGCTATCATTTCATGGCTACAAATGACAGCTTCTAATTCCGGTTGCCGCGTTAACATTTCACTAATAGCCTGACGCCCGAAGTCCATTGTGGCAACATACGGCGTTGTGATACTTTGATCAGCACTCTGGTTATACGCAAGCATCGCTTTATTCCAACCGCTTAACTGTTGGCTCTGCATTTTGCTGTCCATTTGTGCGCCAATATAACCGATTTTTTTATACCCCTTTTGCAGCAAGAAATGGGTTAAAAAATTAACCGCCTCACCAATATTACTTTTAATATTTAAGGTAACAGGATGGTTGGACTCCCCCGCGACATTAATAACAGGGATATCTATATTTTTAAGGTAATTAAAAACACCTTGTGAATTAACTGCACCAAATATAATCAGTGCGGCAGGATTACTTTGTAATAACGTCGATAAAACCTCTGATTCTTTTTTTTGCTGATAATCGTGGCTACCAATAACCACTTGATAATTATTTTTGTTTAGTACTTCTTGCAATGCTTGCAGAAAAACTGAGCTCGCATTGTCACGCAAAGAAGGAATTAACACTGCGACTGTTCGGCTTTGTCCAGAAGCCAGAATCCCCGCAGCAGAGTTTGGGATATAGCCGAGCTCTTCAACCGCAGCGTTAATTTTTTCACGCAGATTATCTGAAACGAGTTCAGGAGTACGTAAAGCTCGAGAGACCGTCATAGATCCAACGCCAGCGTATTTAGCAACATCCTGTAACGTCACTCGCCCAGTATTTTTTCTTTTTCGTGTTTTTTGCATGTAATACTTTTATTTAGCCTAAACTTATTATTCAACAACGTTAACTTAGCACAGGTTGAATTTGTTAATCAGCTTACAAGTCTATCCATTTAGCCTTTGTTCGCAATATTTATTCAAAATGATAGCGCTATCACGAAAATGAACAAATCAGCTAGATAGCGCTACCATAGATCACTACTATTCACTCAACCACTAAAAAGATAAAAATTTATTCAACCAGGAGCAACCAATGCTTACGACTTTATTGACCGCGAACGTGATTCAGGTCGTCGAAAGTGCCACAGATTGGCAAGATGCGATTAAAATCGCCTGCAACCCATTAATTAATCATAAGTTAATCGAACCGCAATATATTGATGCGATTATAAAATCACACGAAAAAATTGGTCCTTATTATGTCTTAGGTCCCGGTATTGCCATGCCTCACGCCCGTCCTGAAGATGGCGTAAATCAGTTATCCCTTGGTCTCACGGTTATAAAGCAAGGTGTTGAATTTGGTTCAGAGGGCAATGACCCAATCAAATTACTTATCGTCCTTGCCGCTACAGATAGCAATAGCCATATCGGCGCTATCGCAAAACTTGCTGAACTTTTTGATAATCAAGAAGATATTGACAGCATCATGCAATCAGAAAACGTCGATGACATTCTTAAAATCATCGCTAAATATGAATAATTGAATAGTAAGGTAAACATTATGAAAATCACCGTTGTTTGTGGAAATGGCTTAGGCACCAGTTTGATGATGGAAATGAGCATCAAAAATATTTTAAAAGATATGCAAGTGAGTGCTGACGTTGATCATGTTGATTTAGGATCAGCAAAAGGCACTGTCAGCGATATTTTTGTTGGCACAACTGATATCGCAGAGCAACTTATTGCTCAGCAAGTGGGAGGCGAAATCGTCGCGCTGGAAAACATGATTGATAAAGTTGCCATGAAAGAGCGCCTCACCGTTGCATTACAAAAACTGGGTGCGATGTAAGCGGAGGCACTATGTCATTTTTTCGTTTTCTGATGCAGGATGTCTTATCTGAACCTGCGATTTTAGTCGGTCTGATTGCCCTTATTGGTTTGATCGCACAGAAAAAGCCGGCAACTGAATGCATTAAAGGCACCATTAAAACCATTATGGGTTTTGTGATTTTAGGTGCAGGTGCAGGCTTAGTGGTGAGTTCATTAGGTGACTTCTCAGCCATTTTCCAACATGCATTTGGTATCAATGGTGTGGTACCAAACAACGAAGCGATTGTGTCTATTGCACAAAAAAGCTTTGGTCGTGAAATGGCGATGATTATGTTCTTTGCGATGTTAATCAATATATTGATTGCTCGCTTAACACCGTGGAAATTCATTTTCCTAACCGGTCATCACACATTATTTATGTCAATGATGATTGCCGTGATCTTGGCTACAGCTGGAATGGAAGGAACCCTGTTAGTCACTGTAGGCTCGTTAATCGTGGGCTTCTGTATGGTATTTTTCCCTGCCATCGCTCACCCATATATGAAAAAAGTCACAGGTTCTGATGACGTTGCCATTGGTCACTTCTCAACTATCTCTTATGTATTAGCTGGGTTTATTGGTAGCAAATTGGGTAATAAAGAGCATTCAACTGAAGACATGAATGTTCCTAAAAGCTTACTATTCCTACGTGATACCCCTGTCGCCATTTCATTCACTATGTTTATTATTTTTATCATTACCTGTTTATTTGCGGGCAGTGATTTTGTACGTGAAGTGAGTGGCGGCAAAAACTGGTTTATGTTCTCACTAATGCAATCTATCACCTTCGCTGCTGGGGTATACATTATCCTACAAGGTGTGCGTATGGTCATTGCTGAAATTGTCCCGGCATTTAAAGGGATCTCAGATAAATTAGTCCCCAACGCCAAGCCTGCATTAGACTGCCCAGTCGTATTCCCTTATGCCCCCAACGCGGTGTTAGTGGGCTTCTTGAGTAGCTTTGCTGCGGGTGTAATCGGCATGTTCTTATTATATGCCTTAAATATGACCGTCATTATTCCCGGTGTAGTCCCCCACTTCTTTGTCGGTGCCGCAGCAGGCGTATTCGGTAACGCAACTGGTGGTCGTCGTGGTGCTATTTTAGGCGCTTTTGCTCAAGGCTTGTTAATCACCTTCTTACCAGTATTCCTGTTACCTGTACTTGGGGATATTGGTATCGCAAACACCACATTCAGTGATGCAGACTTTGGTGCCATCGGCATTTTATTAGGCATTATTGTTCGCTAATTTAACAACTCCCCAAGTGCCCTTACTTGGGGAGTTTTATTGTTATTCTACTTTCCCAACCATGCACCATCTTTAAATAAAAATTCCTGCAATAAAACTAAGTCATCAGGAACAACATGGATCATCCCTTCCCCCGGTACATCAATTTCGGCAATCATGAATAACGCCAGTGTCGTTAATGATGGCAAAATTAAGATCAGCCAATTTTTTCCCTTAGTGCCACGAATATTGTAGCCAATCAGTACATTAGAGCAGATAGCAAAAAAGATAAGGAGGAACCAAGTTGCATTAGGAATTTGGTGTCGCCAACTTGCCATGGTTTTTTGTTGAGAAAGGTAAAGATCGCTAAATGCACTTAATACCGAGGCAACAATCGGGTTTGGCGATAAACTCGCTTCTTTAACCGCAATTTCCCAAAGCTGGTTTTGTTTCTCCAGTGACACCATACGCCATTGGTTATTTTCATCACTGACCCCTGATTTGAAAAATTCGATACGTGCTTCTAAATACTGTTGGATAAGATAAGAGGCTTTATTTCTATCTTCAGCATTCAGTAATTGTGCCCGTTGGTATGCCGTACCAATAGCAATCGCTTCATTTTCCTCTGTTTGTTGTCGGTTATTATAACCGTTAATGGAAATAGAAAGCACAAAGCCAATCAGCAAACCTAATAGTGATAAAATTGCCCCTAAAATAATTTTGGCTTCATCATCGGCGAGTTCTTCATGAGCTGATTTACGCTTAAAAATATACTTACCAATATAAGCAGCGACAATTAATAAAACAAACGTGATCACAAATAACAAAATGGAATCTATTGGCGAATCATTAATCAACTCGGAGATATTAAACATTATTCTAGCTCATCAGATTTATTTCCCGATGATATAGCACAATTACAAGATAACTATCTAGCAGATAAACATAGATATAGTATTTTTAGATAAAAACACCAAGAATGTATCAGATAATGAGCCTAAGAAAGATAGGTTGAATGAAAACAATTCTTAACTTAGCGTTATAATATGTTTATTTAACTTAGTGATAAAAAGAAAAACAATTTAACCGCTAACAGCGTAAATGCACTCACCATCCACAATCTCGTCCGTAAATTAACACTACTTTCTCTATAAACATGAGGTACAGCTATCACCTTAACCTCAACTTTGCTGTTTTTATTTCAGAACATTTGCATTTAATATCATAAATGGCGTTATTTAAATGCCATTTCATACTCCCCCTTCACGCCGATAATGCTTAATTTAAATAGCAAAAAACCAGCCTTACTTAATGTAAAGCTGGTTTTTATTCAATTTAAGTGTTTAAACTAGCTTATTGATTACTTCTCATATCCATAATCATTTTACCGTCGTAATCAGCGCCAACAACAATATTAGGCACCTCACCTTTATACTTATGTGCTTTAATCTGCTCAATCTCTAACTGTTTCCAATTAATCATTTCACGGGTGATTGTGCGCTGCAATATTGCGTTAGCCTCGGCTTCTTTTTGCGCTGCATACAATTTTGCATCAGCTTCTTGACGCATCGCAAATGAGCTTGCCTGTGCATTACGTTCTCTGGCAATCGCTTGTTGCTCAGCAGACTCACGTTCTGCTTCTGCAATGACAACTTTCTTCTGGGCTAATTCACGTTCTTTTTCGGCTTCTGCTTTCGCTTGGTTAATTTGTTCCTGACGCATTTTGGTATTAACCACTTGTTCTTGAACCACTTCCGGCAAAGTAATATCTTGGATCATAATTTCTTTAATGGTGTAACCGTAAGGTGATGCATAACTTTGAATTGCATCACGAATGGATTCTTGTAATTTTCTTTGCGTATCGGCGGTATACAGATCTTGTGCGTTTGCGACATCTTTACCAAATTCTAAAATTGTCGAAATAAGCTTTTGACGCACATATTTATCCAATGCCTCACTTTCTGTTCCCCCATTAATACGTAATACAGGTGCTTTCGCACCATCAAATTGCAGCATAACGGTAATATCAACAATGGATTTTAATTTATCTTGGGAAGGCACCCGAAGTTCCTTTAATGAAACACGAATATCTTTTGTTGAATATGTGTCGAACGTCATAAATGGGTTAATCGGAAAGTGTAGCCCCGCATCATAAGCTACAGGGTCAACTTTACCTAAAAATGTTCCAACTTTTACTGAACCGTCTTGTACAATGGTATATGAATTAATCCCAACAAGTCCAAGAACAAGCAGTACCACAGCACCAATAACCAATTTAACCATCGATTTAAATTGCATGAGTCAATCCCTATCTAACAATAGCTAATAATTATAATAGATCGTCTATTGTCACTACTTTGCGATTAACTACAAGTTACAAAAGTCCTAATTTTCAATTTAATCGAGAAATTTTATTAATTAATCCCTAATTATCCATAAGAAAATCAATACTTATTTAAATATTAAAAATCATAAAAAGCCTATAATATGCAATAACGAATTTTATAATATAAAAAACCTGGTGTTAGCTTTTCAAAATCACTATGCGCGTTATTGATATATTCCATTTATCATATCTTTTTCAACATAAGCATCACTAATATTATACCAATTTATTGCTTCTTTTATTAATGCCTCTGTAGCATCAATAAAATCCTCTGGCGTATCTTTAACGAGATCTTCTAAAATTAAGGGAATCTCCGTACATCCCATAACAAATTTATTTACTCCATCTAATTTCAGTTTATTAATATATGGGGAAATTAAATCTATTGCCTTTTTTATATCACCCGCCTTGTAGGAAATGATGCTTTGCATGATTTTATATTGATTAACTTCATCAGGGATAATGCATTCCACATGATTAACACTCAGTTTATTCTGATATAGTTTTGTTTGTATTGTTGCTGTGGTCGCCAATAAAGCCACTTTATCTATTTTATTATTAATAATGTTTTTGCATGCTGCATCAATAATACTAATAAAAGGAATTTGAGTTTCCTTTTTTAAGTCTTCGTACCAATAATGTGCTGTATTACAAGGCATTATGATACAAGAAACCCCCGCATTCTCAAGGATCCTCAGTGATTCTATCATTGCTGGCAATGGTGATAAACCATTATAAATGATGTTTTCTGTCCTATCTGGAATATCTGGTAGTGAAACAATGATAATAGGTATATGCTCCTGATCTTTAGATGCCTTTGTGTTATTAATTAATTTCGAAAACGCATCTGCTGTTGCACTTGGTCCCATTCCCCCTAACATACCTAATATTTTTTTCATAACCCCTCCCATAAAATTAATTATATAATCGCATAATAGCTACCTTTCGTAATTGCAGAGTTTCTATAAGTTATGCTAAATTTGCATAGCAAATAAATAACTATAACCATAAGAGGATACAATGATCAGTAATCTAGAAATTAAATGGTTGCACGATATTGTTGTTCTAGAAGAATGTCGTAGTTTTACTTTAGCCGCGGAAAAAAGAAATATATCTCAATCATCTTTTAGTCGCAGAATTCAATCCATCGAATCCTCCATTGGTTTTGAAATATTTGATAGAAATACCAATCCATTACAGCTGACTCCTCAAGGAAAAAGCTTTATTGTTTATGCAAGAAATTTACTTGATGATATCTATTTTCAAATAAATAGAATTAAAGGTGTCGATAACGACAAACAAAAAATTAATATTTCAGCCGCACATTCTCTCTCTGTTTTTCTTCTTCCTGACTTTATTTCTCAATTTTCACAAAATACTGCTCAAATATTCTTTGTAGAATCAATTAATGTTGATGAAGCAGTCCATAAGTTGAAAGAAGGACAAAGCGATTTTATCTTATCCTTTTATAACGAAGAATTGATGTCATCCCCGTTTCTACACACGAAAATTCTTGAAAGTCGTTTACACCTCGTTTCATTGTGCGATAAAAATAAAAAACCAATTTTTACATTAGAGAGTCCAACACTGCCTTTAATGAAATACACCGATGAAAGCTACATGGGAAGGCAAGTCAACCAACTAATGGATAAATCGACCAACTTACCATTTGAGTTATCGTTTGTATCATCCATGAGTGATGTCTTGAAGCGTATGATTTTAAATGGAAGCGGTGTCGGTTGGTTACCTGATTATTCAATAAAAAATGAACTTCAAAACAATGAACTCGCTATTTTAGATAACAAGCTTTCCATTACAATGGGAGTTTATATTTATCGAACAGAAGCAAGGCTCAATATTTCATCGGAACGTTTTTGGCAATTTATGCGTAACCAAACCAGTAAATAATATTTAGTTGTTAATCTGAGCAAACAAAAAACCCTTCGCTAGTGAGTCAACTAAGAAGGGTTTCTATTTTTAAACCAAGTTAAATTTTATGGTGTAGTTGTTATTTTTTTATTCAGCAATACGCCCGACTCCGCTTTTAAGCCACCCTTTCTTTCTTCCAATCTAGAAATAACTGCTGTGGATATACTGTTACCAACCACATTTGTTGCTGTTCTTCCCATATCAAGGAATTGGTCAATGGCGAGTAACAACAGTATTCCTGCTTCGGGTAAACTAAACATCGGTAGAGTTGCAGCAACGACTACAATAGAAGCTCGTGCAACACCCGCCATCCCTTTACTGGTTACCATCAACGTTAACAAAATAAGAATTTGTTCAGTAATACTCAAATCAATGCCATAAGCATTCGCGATAAATAATACCGCAAAAGACTGATACATCATCGAACCATCTAAGTTAAAGGAATATCCCAGTGGTAAAACAAAGCTGGTCACTTTTTTCGGAACACCATATTGGTTCAATGCTTCCATGGTTTTTGGATAAGCAGATTCACTGCTTGCTGTCGCGAATGCAAGGGCTACAGGTTCGCGGATTAATTTACCTAAACCGAATACGGATTTACCTAAGAACACATAACCTGCAAAGAAAAGTACAGCCCACAATACCGCTAAAGCTACATAGAAAAGACCAATTAATTTACCGTAATCATATAATAAGCCCAGCCCTTCAACTGTCACAGCGGATGCAATTGCAGCAAATACCGCAATCGGTGCAAAGCTCATCACATAGTCTGTAATACGGAACATGATACGTGATAAGTCTTCAATTAATGTTACGATTGGGCTTTTTTTATCTTTGCAGATAAACGCAAGGCCAGAACCAAAAAAGATAGAGAAAACTAATATTTGTAGAATTTCATTGTTTGCCATCGCTTCAGCAAAACTTTTTGGGAAAATATGGGTAATAAAGGCTTTCAATGTAAAGCCTGATGTATTTAATCCGCTATCAACAGCAACCGCTGGAACCGTTAAATTTAATCCCACACCTAATTGAAATACATTAACAAAAATCATACCAATTAATAAAGAAATAACAGCGGCTGAAATAAACCACACCATGGCTTTAATTGTGATGCTACCAACAGAAGATGATCCTCCCATTGAAACAATTCCAGACACAATCGTAGCAAAAACAAGTGGTGCAATAATCATTTTTATTAATCGTAAGAATACATCAGTAATAATATTCAGATATGATGCTATATCTTTAGCTTCTTCTACTGAAGCCGCATAATTATGACATCCCCAGCCTAATATAATACCAAGCACAATGGCTATCATAATTTGTTTCATGAGTTTGTGTCTGTTCATGCGTACCCCTATTGTATTTATGTAAATTATAGTCGGTGCTATAACCTTTTATTGGATGCGACTCTTGAGCCTGAATTGGATAGTTACATTTTTTTAACTTAAAGAGAAATGCAAATGGGCTTATTCTTATGCAAAAATTGCATAGCACGGAAAACAAAATCAACAACATGATTTTCTTGATAAAAAAAATAAAAAAACAGCACAAGAATTCAATTTAAAAACTAAAAATTAAATTTATTTTAAAAAAAAGCAGTAAGAAGTCATTTAGCGATATCACCTAAGTTAAATTAAGTCTTTTTAAAACAATAAAATCGCTTATTTTTAACTCATTTTATAGTAATAGTTGCTGGGTAATTATATTTAATTTTTCGCACAGTATTAATGCTTCATGCTTATCTTTTATATTAGTAAAACCTAATAATAAATAATCATTTTCTTTTTTATTAATCGACCAATCACTTAAAGATTCAATTTTAATTCCATTATGTTTTGCTAATTGAATAAATTGACTCGCCGGTATTCCATTTATAATTTTAACGATAATATGCATACCACCAGCCTGTAATTGTACCTCAAAAACCTGATTCAATTTTATTTTAATAGCTTCAATTAAAAAAGCTCGTCTTTGACGATATAGCTGGCGCATTTTACGTAAATGACGGGGAAAATGCCCCTCTTGAATAAATAAACTGGTTATTTCCTGCTGCCAGCTTGGGCATTGATTTCCTATTACCTTTGCCGTTGAATAAAAGTGATCGCAATACGAGGAAGGCACAACAATATAAGATAGTCGCAGTGCAGGATACAATACTTTGCTAAATGTCCCACAGTAAATAACTCGCTCTTGGGTATCTAAGCTTTTCAAGGCAGGTAATGGACGACCTTGGTAATGAAACTCACCATCATAATCGTCTTCTATAATCCAACTACCGCGCTCGTTTGCCCATTCAAGTAACGCTAACCGCCGTGCTAATGTTAATGTGACATTCATTGGGCTTTGGTGTGTTGGTGTCACAAGTGCAAATTTAACCTCTGGTGCGATTTCTATACCCTGTTCAACATTTATCCCCTGCTCATCGACATTTACAGGTATTAACTTTAATCCTATTTGTTGTAAAAAATCACGCGCAAAATGGTAGCCGGGCTCTTCAAACCAACCAACATCCCCTGCTGTAAACAAACTTTGCGCAATTAATTGCAAACTTGCACGATGACCAAAGCAGATAAATATTTGTTCAGGAGTACAATCAATCCCTCGTGATACCACTAGATAACGCGCTAGCCCTTCCCTTAGGGAATACACCCCCTGCGCACTAGGGTAATCTAGCAAATCAAAATGATTATCACGTAATATTTTTGCAGAAAGTCTGGCCCAGAGTTTATGAGGAAATGCATCTAAGGCAGGAATACCTAATTGGAATGGTGAAACAGAATGATCATTGACACGCAGAACTGAACAATCGTGTGTTTGCTGTAACTGCGGTGGAGCTTTCTTATGAATCAAGGTGTTTTTCTGTTCTTGGCACGTTTTAACACCATTTGCAGGATAGTTTTTTATCGTTTCGGCAATAAATGTGCCTTTAGCTCCTTTTGTTTCAAGTACCCCCTCACTCACTAATAGCTGATATGCTAATTCAATAGTACCGCGAGCGACATTTAACTCACTAGCTAACACTCTGACAGAAGGCAGCCGTTGTTCGGCAGTTAATTGCCCGCTTTTAATTCCATCGTGGATACGCTGGTAAATTTGCAGGTAAATTGGTGTGTTAATATTTGTATCAATCTTTAAAAACATACCATCTCCAAAACATTTCTACCTAAGGGCTGTTTATCTTTTCTGCTGATTTTTTACCGCTAAATAAGGTCAAAAAACAATCCCAAAAAATGGATAAATGTGTCTATCGTGCTGACTGACAACTTTTTACATCAAATATTGTCCCTAAACGCTGCTCACGGATTTAATTAAAGCGCGTTTCACTCATTTGATGCTAAGGGGCTCTTACCTTGTTTGAAATAGCTTTAAATCGAATCAACATTCACCATCAAAGGCAAATAGCCCTTAGCCAATTGTCATAGTTAAATCACTCATTCTTGACCCTTTAAGCTAGGACAAGATACGCCTAAAATTAAGCTATAACAAATTATTGTTACATTCTATGCAGTTTATCTGTTGATTTAATATATGAGGAAACACCATGAGCGCACTTAGACTCACGTACAGCACCTTATCACCTGAAGCCTATAAGGGCCTAATTGACTGCAAAAATGCGCTCAATAAAAGCGGACTCGGGAAAGAACTGATTGAACTAGTTAACCTCAGAGTTTCACAAATAAATGGCTGTGCGTTTTGCCTTGATATGCATGCGAGTTCCTTACGTCACTCTGGGGTAAGTAATAAAAAAATTGATACGTTAGCTGGCTGGCGAGTAAGCCACTATTTTAACGCTCAAGAACGCGCTGCATTAGCCTGGACTGAAGCTGTGGTTAATATTGCAGAAAGTGGCACATCTGACGACTTATTTGATGAATTAAAGCACCATTTTAGTGATGTGCAAATTTCTGATTTAACCATTGCTATTGGCTTAATGAGTGCATTTAATCGTATTGCTATTGCATTAAGACAGTAGTTAAGAGTTACTGCAAACAAAAATGAGTTTGTTCCATTTAAGGTAACAAACTCATTTAAATACGCTTAAACGCTTAATAAAAACTATTTTTCTTCATCACGTAAAGTCAGCACTTCATAACCTTCTTTTGTCACTAAAACGGTATGCTCAGATTGTGCTGATAACTTTTTATCCCTTGTAACAACCGTCCAGCCATCTTTTTTGGTTTTAATTTTCATGCCACCTTGGTTAATCATAGGTTCGATAGTAAATGTCATCCCTTCTTTTAGCTCTACACCTTTACCTTTCACGCCATAATGCAATACTTGTGGATCTTCGTGCATTTCACGACCAATACCATGCCCACAATACTCACGAACCACACTGTAGCCTTTAGATTCCGCATAATGTTGGATAGCTGAACCAATATCCCCTAGCGTTGCGCCAGGCTTAACTTGTTTGATCCCCTCCCACATCGCGGCATAGGTATCTTTAACAAGCTTACGTGCAAGTGGTGGCGCATCGGGCATGACATACATTTTACTTGAATCAGCAATAAAGCCATTTTTTTCTAATGTAATATCCACATTAATAATATCTTTACTTTTTAAGATCTCATCTGCTTTAGGTATACCATGGCACACTACTTCATTTAATGAGGTATTTAACACATATTGGTAGCCATATTGCCCTTTGCTCGCAGGGCGTGCTTGTAATTCATCGACAATATAACGTTCAACTTTGTCATTAATTTCCATGGTTGAAATACCTGGCACAATAACAGAATCAAGCATTTTGAATACACGGGCCAATAGCCGCCCTGATTCACGCATCAGTTCAATTTCTTCCGCTGTTTTAATTGTAATATTATTCATGAACCTTTCCTTTTGCCTCAGATAACTCTTTTTCTAACATCTCGTTGATTAACATTGTAAATGTCTTATCTGGGTTCAATTCAGCGTGCATTCCTATTTTTATCCAAAACTCGGCTTGCGAGTTGATAGAGCGCGACATAACTTGGCTTGCATGACGCAGATAATCATGCAGTTCATCTGAAATTTTTACGATACCCAAAACACCCTCGACGATACGAAATGTATATATTTTATAATGGATCATATAACAACGTGGTCATAATGCAAAGCCTAGACGCTCTGAATAGCACAAGCTGCATGAAAAATATCAGGTGTTTTTCTATTAACTTTCTTAAGATGAATCCGCCGTCAAAGTATTTATATTGTTAATCAGCTATGATCAATTTGCGAATTTTTGGTTGATTCGCGTGTTGTTCTTTTACATCCTTTATTTAGCAAAGGGCTAACATTAATTAGCATCTATTTATCATTCTAAATTCGATTACAGCATGGATTCATTAAATAAAAGCTGGAGAAAAACATGTATAATAAAATCTTGGTACCTATTGATATTACAGAGAAAAGCTTAGCACAACTCGTTATGTCGCATATCCAATATTTAGCTGAGTACGAAAATGCGCACATTCATTTTTTAGCCATTATTCCGACTGTTCCTTTTTACACCACAATGGGGTTTGGCTTTGCCGAAAAAGCGGATAGCGAACAAGAAAAAGTAACTAAGCAGCTTGCTGAGATTATCAAAGAATTTAATATTCCAGCCACTAAACATAGTGCTCAAGTTTTAATGGGAACACCAAGAGATGAAATCTTACGTGTCGCTGAAGAAATTTCAGCTGATTTAATCGTAATAGGTTCAAGAAGACCTGGAATGTCCACTTATTTCCTAGGTTCAACCGCTTCGATGGTTATCCAAAACTCAAAAATCTCTGTTTTAACAGTCCGTTAAATAATGACTAATCTTTGCTAATAATAAGGTGACTTACTGATTAGGGTCACCTTATTTTTCACTTTATTCCTAGTTACAAATAGCTGTATTACTATTAGCCTACTTAGCTGTTAATTTTTCAATCAAGGAATGTAATGAAAAAGTATTTTCTCGGGATCAGTATCACCATTAACATTATGCTGGTCATAGCACTTATTATTGCTATGGTCATGTTTTTTAATATGAAAAACAAAGTCTCTACTCTTATTGAACAGGTTAAATCCGGAGAGTACATTGAACTTATTAAACAAAATTCAGATCAACTGATATCAAATACCTTAAAAGACTTACAAGGGATAGAAACGAGTGACAAACCCTGCGAATATTTTTATCAAAAAGTCGATACTGCTGTTGATTATTTAAACAACAACCCTGATATTATCGGCGCGAAGATGTATGTAAACCAATTATCTGCGCTTAAAAGCAGCATTGATAAAACACCTTCCCTTTTAAAAGATAAAGCCTGTAAAAAAGGAATTTCTAGCTTTAATCATATTATTAAAGCAATACAACCTAATGAAGAATAGTCACTTATGATTTTACAGCATCACGTTTTTCTTGTGAGATCCAATTTATCAACTCATCGAGATTAATAATAAATTGCTGACTATCCGCAGAAGGTTCTATTGCTTGCGCTAAAAAATACTGCAATTTCTTTTTCTGTGCAGGATAACGCAGTATTATTTTTTGCACATAATCTTCAAGACTATCAGGCCAGTCGTTATCTTGCTCTTTACGTAATAGATCGGTAGAACGGATTAGCTTTCGAGCAGCAGCCCTTTGCAATAATTTTTGCCTAGCTAGCTCATCACAAGCTTTTATTTGACGAATATAACCATTTAATACATCAGCAAAATCACCGTTGATCGCATCAACAATTTTCTTTGAAGGCTTAAATAACATAAATTTTTTAGCCAAATCATCACCATAAATACAACGGCAATGGTGCTTTATCCAATAGCCCCAGCTATATAAGTTAGCTTCATCTATAACCTCAAAATAAGTACCAATGTCAAAATCAACCTTACTCACGATTTGATAAGCTGAAGCAAGCTCCTCTTGCAGCAGTGCTAAATGGCGTGTTTCTTTTTGGCTCATTGGTTGATTAACGATAATGCATAGATCAAGATCTGATTTATCTATAATCGCATGACCTTTCGCCACACTGCCATAAATATAAATACTGTGGAGATTTTCCTTTAACAGAGTATTGAGACGATTAATTGACGTGGTTATTATTTGCTGAAATTCTAGTTGAAAAGGCGGCTCTGCAAGAGTACGAATATAACCGTTTTTATCTAAAGCCATTAGGCATCCATTATTATTTACCAATATTCTTATAGCATAACCGTCACATGTTTAAATTTATAATTAAACAATCGCTCCACCACACTGGTACTAAATCAACCAATGAAATTCTAATGGCGATTCTAACTGTGTAGCGTTATCGAGAACCCCAGTTAATATTGCGATAATCGGTTAATCATCAATCGCATCATGGGTCTTCGCGTTTTGAATAATCAGGGAAACGGTAAACCGCTGCTTTCAACCTTCACCTTCCCATTCAGCATATTCAGCGGAAAACTAACGTCATATTGTAGTTTGTGCTCCGGCATGCTTCTGGCAAATATCATATGAACATGAGTGATCATTGTCTGGGGATTTTGCCTGAAAAACGAATAGCCCCCCAAAGGCATTCCCCCAGTAAACATTCTTCCATGAGCATTCTTAAGTTATTGGTAGGGTAAGCAAGCCATATAACTTAGCGATCCAAAACTAGCGTTTCAGTCTGCACTAACCATTCATAATACCCGATAACCTCTCGCCCATTTAACCACCGCGAAAGCATATCTAACATCAGCATCACACTAACTTCTTGCTTTTCTCTATTTGAATGGTTACTAGGCAAATAATGCACTCTTTGGGCATAACATTTTTCAGTCGTGCATAGTGCTAAATTTAAAAATTGCCCATCAAATTCACCAATGGCTAATCCAATTGGTGCAAATTGACTTTCAGCGATATTTTTTGCTCGTGATATTAATGTTGCGAGTGTTTGTTCGGGATCTTGTTCAATCACCTGGCTCATACTCTTCAAAGCATCAGCTGAACTCAAAGTCCAACTTAACAACCCCGCACTAAATTGCTCACTAACAGCAACCTTTAGTTGCTTTTCTTGCAATTGTTTGCTGATTTTCTTAATGAAACCTTCAGTACCTTCAAAAATAAGATTATCCCCAACCCCTTGTTTAATACTGTACCAGTGTTTTTCCATAAGGGCTTTTTGAGAAGCTGGCCCTGTCAATTTTAATTCAATGATCGGCATAGAAGAACGATAGCCTAAAACACAATCTTCAGGCAGAGCTATCTGGTCAAACTGCTTTGCTAAGCTGCTTTCGCTGCGACCAAAACTGGTTAAACGTAGGCAAATAGGCGGCTCAGGTAAGGTGTAACGCTCTCGCAGGCGCGGCACTATTTGATCCGTAACCATCACTTTAAATTCAGAGGGTACCCCAGGGGTAAAAAACAATAAGCAATCATTCAGTATCAGTGAAAATCCGCAAGCCGTGCCAACAGGGTTATCAATTAATTCAGCACTTGCAGGCAGTAATGCTTGTTTACGATTCGTTTCAGGCATCACGCGCCCACGACGAATAAAATAACGTTCCATCACTTCAATCCATTGTTTATGCTCAACCAATGGTACATTAGCGGCTTTTGCTGCCGCTAATGCGCTGAGATCGTCACTGGTTGGTCCAAGTCCACCATTGACGATAAGAATATCCGCATGTTGACTACGTTCCAAAAAAGCATTCACTAAACTGTCTAGGTTATCACCTACCGTGGTTCTTGTACTTAAAGGAAGGCCTTGTTGAAAAAAGTAATCTGCCAACCACGCTGCATTAGTATCAATTATTTGTCCATGCAAAACTTCATCGCCTGTACTTAGCATCTCAACAACTAACATCTGTAACTCCCTTTATCACAAAATCATATTCTAACGCTAAGTTACCCTATTATCAGAGCGACTAAAATCAGTATTTTAAAATTAGCCTGACTAGAGATAATACACCCAGTAATTCCCCTCTTATTATTGCTATCTTTAATAATGGTGAACTCATTGGCAAAATGAGTGAATTTTAGGAAAATAGTGAAGCTGCCACATAAGGCTATTTTCATCATGGTGAAATAGAGTTAGATCAATAGTGCCTCTTCCCCCAATTACGTTCGAGGAAACTAAGCTTACTGTTAATCTTATGTTTGGCGATTTACACTGATTACACTAACCGCTATTATTCCAGCACGCCTTATTCATTGATAAAAATAATTAAGATATTCATCTATGATAAATCCAATTTCAGTCACGCTTAACCGTACTGACTACATAAGATTTAGCCGCTACTGTTTTAAAAACCACTATTTCGCTCAAAAGAAATCAAGTAGCTTACCTATTACTCTGTTACTCCTTGTTTTTATTGCCGCTTGTGCCTTCGCATTTCGATATTTTCAAGCAACGTTACCGATTATTTTTATTTCTTTTTTATTAGCGGTGTTGTTGTTTATTACGTTTGCGCTGCGTATGGTACAAAGCTTTAACAAAGCAATCCCTGATGATGATGGTTTTCTATTTATTCAACGTGAATATCAGTTTGATGATGAAGGGATACATGAACGCAGTGCGCTTGGCTCTTCGTCTATAAAATGGAATGCAGTGCAGTTTATCAGAACAGATGGCGACTTATTGTATCTGTTTTTAGATAGAGTTTATGCAGTGATTATTCCAGCTCGTAGCTTTGATTCCGAGCAAGATAGCCAGCAGTTTATTTTATTTGTAAAAAGTAAAATACCCGTGCCGTTAAATTAGCCTAAAAAACCCGCATAATTATGCGGGTTTTCGTGACAACGTGAAGAAGATTAAGCTTATTATACTAATTCAATAACTTCAAAGTTAACTTCACCGCTTAAATCTGCATCATAATCAACGCCATTCAGGCCAAAGCCAAATAAACGTAGGAATTCGGCCTTATAACCTTGATAATCAGTCAACTCATTGATGTTATTGTCATTAAGTTGTTTCCAAATTTCGCGACAAGTGTTCTGTACATCATCGCGTAATTCCCAATCATCTAAACGCAGGCGATGTTTTTCATCTGTTTCTGGCGCAGCACCGCTGAACAGTTTAGTCGCAAATAAACGCTGAATTTGCTCAATACAACCTTCGTGGATCCCTTGCTCTTTCATGATTTTGAACACAATAGAGATGTACAGTGGCATAACTGGGATCGCAGAAGAGGCTTGTGTCACCACAGATTTAAGTACTGCCACGTAAGCAGAGCCACCTTTCGCTTGCAGTTTTTGGTTAATTGCATGGGCAGCACGGTCTAAATCTTCTTTGGCTTTTCCTAAGGTACCGTGCCAATAGATTGGCCATGTTAAATCTGTACCAATGTATGAGTAAGCCACTGACTGCACGTTATCAGCGAGAACACCTGCCTCATCTAACGCATTCATCCACAGTTCCCAATCCTGCCCGCCCATCACTTTAA
Organism: Providencia rettgeri; assembly: GCF_041075285.1. NCBI lineage: Bacteria > Pseudomonadati > Pseudomonadota > Gammaproteobacteria > Enterobacterales > Morganellaceae > Providencia > Providencia rettgeri. The sequence continues at coordinate 1,966,407 of NZ_CP163512.1, forward strand.
CGGTATCAGCGATTTCTTGTTCGTTCGCAGGTTCAACAACCGCTTCAATCAACACATCTTTGTTAGTGTCTAGCGCAACAGACTTGTACGGTTCGCCAATCGGTTTTAACGCAGAACGTACAATCTCACCCGTTTCAGGCATTTTACGCACTGGGGAAGCTAGTGAGTAGACCACTAAATCGATTTGGCCCAAATCTTGTTTAATTAAATCAATAACTGTTTGACGGCATTCGTCAGAGAAGGCATCACCATTAATACTTTTTGCATACAAGCCTGCTTCTTTAGCCGCTTTGTCAAAACCAGCTGAGTTATACCAACCGGCTGAACCTGTTTTGCTCTCACTACCCGGCTTTTCAAAAAATACGCCGATAGTCGCCGCACCACTGCCAAATGCAGCATTGATACGAGAAGCTAGACCGTAACCGGTGGATGCACCAATAACCAGAACCTTTTTAGGTCCATTTTTTAATTCGCCACGAGATTTAACATAGGCAATTTGCTCACGAACATTGGCTTCACAACCTGCTGGGTGAGCTGTAGTGCAGATAAAACCACGAATTTTAGGTTTGATAATCATAGTCATTCTTTCTTGGTAGCTAACAATCAGAGTCTAATATACCTGATATTCTCCATTTACTTAAGACTGGAGGAAAATAAACATAGTGAACAGACCAGTTTTATCTATTTTAAATCCTTTAATGCTTCAATCACACGCCTTAGTGATTCCAATTCTCTTTCCAATTCACTCGCGTTTCCTCGTGGGTAGTTATTATAAATACGTGTTGCACCTGAGCGACTGTCATAACATTTGTCTTCAATCTCATGGATTTTTTTCTTTATTTTGGCGATCTTATGCCTATTTTCATGATGAGATAAATGACGTAGCTGTTTCTCTAACTTTATGATTTTCTTTTCACAACGATAGTCATTAGCGCTTGCCTGTGACGATAAAGGAATTATCGTTAACAATAAGACTAATATCAGCGGCTTTTTCATATATCTTCCCGATGGTGATAAAAATAATAGTGACTAGTCCACCACTATTTTCTTATCGCAGCTACGAGAATCTTCTTAGTTAAGCCATATTGAAAATCGATTTATCACAAGACAAGAGAAGCAGACATTCTTATTCAAACTAAATAACCTTATTCCTGCGTATGTTGTGTGATAGCGCTTTGAGGTTTATTCGGAATTAAGTTATGAATGGTCATGACTGAGTAAATAATCTCTTTTTTATCATGGATCTTTTTGAAATGTGAATTGCTGACGATCCCCACCATAATTTGCATTCCATTTTGCTCATAGACGCGTTTAAATGGTGTTGTTTCATCATCAGATATCTTGTCTAAGAAGAAGGTATCGCGTTTATATCTTTCGACAGTTTGCTTTGGCAAGCCGTACTTTTCATACATTTTTTGATTAATTTCATCATACTCTGCCAGTATAGCCTCCTGATCTCGACTACTTTTTCCTTGAGCAGAGATAAGCATTAACGTGTTTTCCTCTCGTGAAAACATCAATAAAAACAGCCCGCCTTTCACTGTGGGTGTATTTGGCGTCGAGCACAGTGCCCCACTTTCTTGAAATTCAGTGCACTGTAGCCCAACCAAATTCAGCTGCTTCAAATCAGCCGTTGTCTGCCCCCATTTAAAGCCATAGGGGGCTTCCAGTGTATTTGTGCTACAACCCACAAATAAAAAAGCACATAACGTAATTAAAATTCCTTTTCTCATTACCTAACACATCCCAATTAACTCATCTAATTGGATACTATCAAAAACGGATGATTAATCAAAAAAACAACGACGCTTTTATCAAATTAAATGACCTGACTGAGTGATGTGTTGCTTATTCCACAGTTTCATTTTGTTTTTTTTCTTGCTCTTGCACCTCCGCCATTGCAATTTCTTTTAACCAGTCCGCTAATAACGGTTTTGTTTTTACTGCATCCAATAACGCGCGCTCATGTTTTGTTAAACGAACAACCACAACTTCTGTTTTCATGTGTGACATAGCCAGTTCCTCTTTAAAAACTCAATAATGGCATAAAAAACTGGCAGAACGCTCTGACTTACCGATTTTTACACTATTTTCGTGTTTATTTACATAGAAGATACTTTATTTGAAATCGATTGTTTGAATGCTAATGAGGGAAATGACAGATACAAAAAAACCACCTAGCGGTGGTTAATTGTCAAACTTAACAAAGTTAAGCGTTATGGTGCCCAGGGCGGGACTTGAACCCGCACAGCCTAAAGGCCGAGGGATTTTAAATCCCTTGTGTCTACCGATTTCACCACCTGGGCTAAATTGTATTTTCTCTTTCGAGAGGGATAAGCTAACTCACCCGTTAATCAATATACTGGAGTAGACGCTCGTATAATGACCTTATTTTTACCCAAAGTAAGATAAATTAAAAATTCACTCACTTTAAATTGGTGCCCAGGGCGGGACTTGAACCCGCACAGCCTAAAGGCCGAGGGATTTTAAATCCCTTGTGTCTACCGATTTCACCACCTGGGCTAAATTATGGAGGCGCGTCCCGGAGTCGAACCGAGCTACACGGATTTGCAATCCGGTGCATAACCGCTTTGCTAACGCGCCTTATCCGAATTTCTTACGAAATTTGGAGCGGGAAACGAGACTCGAACTCGCGACCCCGACCTTGGCAAGGTCGTGCTCTACCAACTGAGCTATTCCCGCGTTAAGCTTAACTTTCAGCTTATGCTATCAAACTGGCTGATTTACTTATTTATTTTCATAAACCATGTTGCCGTTCGATGCGTTGCATTCTACTGATTTCACCTATCGAGTCAATACAATTATTGAAATAATTGGATCGTTCGCTGTTTTTTCAATCATTTCGATCACGCTTCGCTCAAATCGCCCCATGCCGCCTTTAAATATTGAAACATTGACCAAAATGTTAAGATAGCAGCAACATACATTAACGCGATTGAAAGGTTTTCAATTAATGGTGTTGGACGCCACAACAACCCGACTAACGACATCATTTGCGCCGTTGTTTTAAACTTACCAATCCAAGAGACTGCGACGCTGCTACGTTTACCAATCTCCGCCATCCATTCACGTAGAGAAGAAATAATAATTTCACGTGCAATCATCGTCGCCGCAGGTAGTGTCACATACCAGACATCATAACTCTCCGTGACCAAAACAAGTGCCGTCGCCACCATGACTTTATCTGCGACAGGATCTAAAAACGCCCCAAACTTTGTGGTCTGTTTCCATAGCCGCGCTAAAAAACCATCAAACCAATCCGTTACCGCCGCAATGACAAAAATCAACGCGCAAACGAAAGGCCCCCAAGTGACAGGAAGGTAAAATGCCAATACAAAAAAAGGTATTAGGATGACGCGAAATAATGTCAGCCACGTTGGTATGTTTAATTTCATCACGCTCACTAACTTTTTGACCAAGTTGGATATTATGAATATGTTGCCCTAAGACTCTTACTGTTTCAATGCATTATAAATCTTTTCTGCCAGCGCGTATGAGATCGAGGGCACTTTTGCGATTTCTTCTATACTCGCATTGCGCAATGGTTGTAACCCCCCCATAAATTTTAATAACATCTGACGACGTTTAGGCCCAACGCCTTCAATCGACTCTAACGCACTGGTATTTTTCACTTTTGCTCTACGTTGACGATGCCCGGTGATCGCATGATTATGAGATTCATCACGAATATGTTGTATAACATGCAATGCAGGCGAATCAGGCGGCAAAGCAAAACCTTCACCTTCAGGTTTTAAAAACAGTGTTTCAAGCCCTGCTTTACGATCACTCCCCTTTGCCACGCCAATTAATAAAGGATGGTTTTTATCCCAATCCACTTCAAGAGAATCAAATACATCCCGTGCTTGCCCTAATTGCCCTTTACCACCATCAATAAAAATAATATCGGGAACTTTACTTGCATCAAGGTGTTTACCGTATCGACGCGTTAGCACTTGATGCATAGCAGCATAATCATCACCGGGGGTAATACCTGAAATGTTATAACGGCGATATTCAGATTTCACAGGACCTGTTTTATCAAACACAACACAAGAAGCGACCGTTTGTTCTCCCATCGTATGAGAAATATCGAAACACTCCATCCGAGAAATATCCTCTAAGTGAACGATTTTTGCCAACGCGGCCATGCGCTGTTGAACTGTTGTGTTCTGCGCCACTTTCGTGGACAGTGCAATTGAGGCATTTGTGCGCGCTAATTTCAAATAGCGAGCTCTCGCCCCACGAGGCTGGCTTTGAATATTAATTTTGCGCCCTGCCAATTCAGATAGTGACTGAGCGAGTAGCTCTTTTTCTGTCAGGGCAAAATCAAGCAGAATTTCGCCGGGTAATGTTCGGTTTTCGCTGCCCTGCAAATAAAATTGCCCTAAAAAGGTCTGAACCACTTCCTCAAGCTGCGTATCTGCTGGAATTTTAGGAAAATAGCTACGACTACCGAGCACTTTACCTTGCCGGATAAACAAAACATGAACACAAGCGAGGCCGGATTCAAAAGAGACGCCAATAACATCAAGATCGTCCCCCTCACCAGAAACGTATTGCTCCTCGGTCACTGTACGCACAGCTTGAATTTGGTCACGAAAACGTGCAGCATCTTCAAAACGAAGCTCTTGGCTAGCTTTCTCCATACGCTCAACCAGCCCTGCTAATACTTGTTTGTCTTTCCCTGTCAAAAATAACCGCACATACTCCACTTGCTGGTCATAATCTTCATCGGAAACTAGGCCTTTAACGCAAGGCCCCAAACAGCGGCCAATTTGATATTGCAAACAAGGCCTTGAGCGATTTCTGTACACACTATCCTCACATTGGCGGATAGGAAATAGCTTTTGCATTAAAATTAAAGTTTCTCTTACGGCATAAGAGCTTGGAAATGGCCCGAAATACTCACCTTTTGCATGTTTAGCACCACGATGCATTGAGATCCGCGGATGAGTTTCCTGACTCAAGAATAGGTATGGGTAGGACTTGTCATCACGCAGCAAAACGTTATAACGGGGCTGATACAATTTAATGTAATTGTGTTCCAGTAATAACGCTTCAGTTTCCGTGTGCGTTACCGTCACATCAATAGCGGCAATGTGCTTAACAAGCTGCTCTGTCTTTCGACTACTGACATTCTCACGAAAATAACTGGAAAGCCGTTTTTTTAGGTCTTTGGCTTTACCAACGTAAATCACTGTTCCGCCCGCATCGTACATTCGATATACACCAGGCTGATTTGTCACTGTTTTTAAGAAAGCTTTTGGTTCGAACTGTTCTGCCACTCGGATAAACCCTGTACTGTAATTAAACCATATCTAATGGCTATATGTGTTAATTCTACATCACTACAGATATTAAGTTTACCAAACATTCGATACCGATAGGTATTTACTGTCTTGGGACTAAGGCAGAGTGTCTGCGCGACCTGTTTAATTGGTATGCCTTGGGTGATCATTAGCATAATTTCCAGTTCACGCCCCGACAACAGTTCGCATAAATCTTGTTGGTTATTATGGATCACTCGCTGTAAAGCGAGCTCTTGGGCAATATCAGGGGAAATAATCCGTCTTTTTACATTGACTACCTTAATCGCCTCGATCAGTTCGTCTTCGGTAATGCGCACACTCAACACCCCAAAAATACCAATATCTAATGCTTTGAGATAAAAAGAATAATTACTTCGAACGTTATAAATAATAATCCCGACATCGGGCTGAGTACGCCGCAGAGTTTGAATGGTTTTTAACGAATCAAAATGGCAATGGTCACTATTGATTAAAATCACACTGGCACTTTGATGTCGGTTCCAAACCACCGCTTGATCAATCGAGGAAAATGAAGCGACCAATTTGCAGCGTGAATGGCGGCTAAATATAAGCTCGAATCCATTCAGAGTAATATTATTGTCATCAATAACGATAATGTTAATCAATTCGCCCCCAAATCATTCAGTTAAAATAATCGCGGACAAAATCATAGATTAAAAAAAGTCTGTTTTATAGCTTATTTTACAATTAGTTACGTGATAGAAACCGAAAAAACATTCACCAACTAAATACAACCAAAGTGAGGTCCAACTCACTTTTTCCCCAAATAAGCGTAAAAAAAAGGAAACAGCCTGTGTTCCCTTTCTTCTATTTAATAAAAATGCCTATTCACGCTTTAATTTTTCTGTGTTTGCAATATACAGCGCAATAACTAGGACTAAAATGGCCCCTGCATGCAATAAAGTTGTCATCGGGTTACTGTGATCAACAATAATTAAACGAATAATTGCTGTAATTCCAATGTAAATAAAGTACCTTAAGGGGAAGTGGTAACCTGACATAAAGTATTTAATAATTAACGCGATAAACTCAAAGTAGAGGAAATAAATAACAATTCCTTCTAAAAGTTCATAAGCCGTTGCCCCTTTTGAGCTATTGAACATTAAAGATGCTATCGTAAAGGTTTCTTTTGCTAAAAAGAACACCAAAACAGCAGCTAAAGAAATTAAACCAATGTTCAGTATCCATTGCAGTACCCATGCAATATTACTCGCATGACGCATTCCTTTCATACTATTCATTTGTTATTCCTCAATGAAAAACAAAACATGATCACAATAACAACTATTACGCATTTTTACCTATATTATTTATCGCATATTGTCTTAATTTTTTGTCTTGAGCATGACAAACAGAAAGGAAATTTACCGCTTAACTTTAGCATGGGCAACCTTGCAAATTGTATCACTCAAATTATGGCGCTCAGAGCCCCCCCATCATCTTCATGATATCTTGCTCAGTCAGCATCGCTGTTTGCTCAACAAAATGATAGTATTTGGGTTTGCTGTCAATATAGATTTGCATCGCTAATTGAGCTTGTTTGCTGTCTTCAAAGAGCGCTGCCGAGACATAATAGGTTGATGGCGTAATTAAACGATAGAAAAGATGCGTACCACATTGTTTGCAAAATGCACGCTCCCCCCACTGTGAAGAAGCAAAAATGGTGATCGAGTCTTGACCTTCTATGTGTAAGTCACTACCACAATCCACACTAAAACCTGGGCCACCATTCCACTTTTGGCACATATTACAATGACAAACACTTAATTTATCAACAGGTTTACTCGTTGACACCTTTACAGCGCCACATAAACATTGGCCTTTATGCATATCATTTTCCTTTACTATGCTGATTAATGCCCCTTATTAATCGCTAATTTGCTGCTGATGACAATCTATTTTTCTTTGGAACGCAGGTTAAATTGGCGACCGGTAAAACGTCGATCATTTGTGGTATCCCTCAACTCAAGAGTATCAAGTTCTTTCGTTTCGCGCTCAGACTCAATATCCGCTTCATCCTGCTGACTTTGATGTAACTGCACATATTTATGTGTAATTACATGAGGGGAGATCTCGGTTAATACCGTATTATCCGTAGCTTGGGCAAATATTGTTGCCCCCGTAAATAACGCAACACCTATAATTAAACGCGTAAATAATGCATTTTTCATCATGTCCTCCTATTGCTAGGAGAAGTTTTAACGCCTATAGGTGTCAAAAAAAACACATATTGCGTAATTGTTTTAATGATTCAGTAAAACCGTGTATATAATTGTTCGAAATGATTTTTTCGATATTTAAAATGAAAGAAAGGTAAGGCGTTGCCTCCCTTTCTTACAAAATAAGCACCTTTATAAGTCACCCTGATTTTGTTTATTACCTGAATTCACTTCTTTGAGTAAATACCAACAAAAGTAGAGTAAAACAACAATCCCAATAAATAATAAACCCCATAGTGAGATTGTCATCCAATTTGAATTTTCCTCAGCAGCATCGGTAGCCGTCAGTCTCTCAATTCCCCCTAAGTTGACTATTTCAGAGTCTAAATATGCGAGAGGATAACTCGACATTAGCTCGGTTGCGGTATAGGGCTTCCCAACTAATTGGCTATATGTGAGGTTTTCCTGAGATGCCTGTTTATCCCCCCACACAAGTAAGTATGGCGCAGCTCCTTGCACGTTAAATATGAGGTTATATGCATCTCGTTTACCCACAATACGTGGAGGAAGATCTTCCCAACTGCCTTTTAATGCAGAAATTCTTAATGCTCGTACCATTTTTCCATGGAGAATAATATTGGCATTACTCACCGTTTCACCATCAGTATGCTGATTATACGCGACTATATTTGCAAGCGGTGACCAACTTTCTCCTCTATCTGGCGAATACTCGATTTTGATAGGGATAACTCGATTAGACTGTTGTAACTGTATTTGTAACTCATCTAAAGGCTGCACAGACGGTAATTGATAAATTACGTGTTCACGAGAAACACCATCATTTGTCATTTCAAAATGGAATGATTCTTGGCGACGAGATGCTTTTGACACATCCGCATCTGCACTGGCTTTTAGTAAGTCAGGAGGAATAACATCAGGCGAACTCGCAATAATGGCCAAAAGGTAAGGTGCGCTCAAAGCTTGTGAGTTTCCATTTAATAACTCAACTTGGTTACTTGCAAGCGTTTGATCAGTTAATGTTAGATTCATGATCGGCTGATTTGTCGCCACATTTACCCAACTTGCTTTATCATCACTGGTAAAAATAAAAACCTTGGCTTGCCAATCTTTCTCATGTTTAGCCCAATCAAGCGTTAAACTTTTTATTGCCGTGTTTTTCTCTTGTTTATCATTTCGAGTCAACAAATAGGCCTGATAAGCCACTTTCTCCTTTGCGTGCATATTTGGTATTTCAAGGCGATTGACCTTACCGGGTATAGTTTCAATCAGAAGGTATTGCCTGTCTCGCCGTATATCCTCATGGGTATTTACATCGTCAATGCGTGCAACTAAATGCTGTGGTGTGAAAGAGACTTGCGTATTTGAGATGGATTTTTCTGCATCATAAAAAAGCGCAGAGGGCACTTCATCTCCCGTACCGTTGAATACACGAACATCTTGCAATGTGTTTGGATAAGCAGAATTAAAATAGGCATTAGTAGGCAGCTCTAACCAATAAAACGGCTCGCTCGTATCTGGAATATTGATTTGTGCTCCCTGATAAAAACTATAAAGGGACTTTTCTTTTACGTCTTCAGCATATATCTGGCTAGAAAATAACAAAGATAATGAGAAGACAGCAAATAGCCCTCTATATTTACTTAGTTTCATGATTGCGTCTCCTGTTCGACTTTCCCTTTCATCTCTTTTGGTGGTAAAGGAGAGAAATACCCCACAATTAATATTACTAATGCCACACCAATAAAGGAGACTGCACGTGTAATTCCACCTTGGCCATCAATATCAATTAAGAATAATTTAGCAATGACACAAGCAAAAATACCTGCGCCAAAGAACCAGCAGATCCGATTTTTCTTGATAGCCGCAATCACTGCACACAGTAACGCTGCAAGAGCCCAGCTAATAGATAGGACAGTTTGTACTAAGCGTGAGTCAAACAGTGTTTCATAGTGCCAATTGAGACCAGCAAAATCAGCCGTCGCACGAATAAGTATGCCATTAAACCAAAGCGCGGTGAGGGCAACAGCGGCAACAAACAATAAGCGGATAATCCACAGATCCCCTTCTGTCACTTTACGTATTTTTTGCATCAACCCTTTACGCATTAAAATAATTGTCGCAATGCTAAACAACCCCGCTTCATCTAATGGATTGATAAGAGGAATATAGTTCCAGAATGTTAATTTTCCGTCTTCTAAATTAGCATAGCCCGATAAAATGACTAACCCAACGATAACAGGCAGTAGGCTATACCAATAGATAAGCCCATTACGTTTCATTGGTGGCATTCTATTTTGTTGTAACCAATACAACACTAAGATCGTTAATGTTATCGCCATTACGGAAATAAAATAACCCATCTCATGTTGCATTCCCCAAGGAAGAATAGATACGAACCAATTAACTTGTGTTGCAATAAAAGCAAGAATTAACCATAGATTTGCTCCATGTAATACTCGCTGCATCCAACGGTTACGCAGCTTATAAGCATGGATGACAAACAATATCGAACTTCCTAACACCACCGGCCAAATTAAAGAGCCTTCCCCTCGCCCCATCGGATTTTCATCATTTAAGAAATCAATACCGAGGTAGTAATAGCCCGCAAGCCATAAAAAGGATTGGCAAATCAGCAATGGAATCCAATTAATACGAATGGCAAATAAGCGCCAGAGCCATACAGAAATAACGACTAATGCCAACGTTATGAAGGCTTCTGATTCACGGCTCCACGAAAGAATATCGGTAAATATTGGCAACCAGCAATACCATGCCACTATTCCCATGACTAAAAAACCATAACTTAATAGTGAATAGTGACTCTCTTCCTGACGGCGTATATGGAACAATCCGCCAGCACTAAAACAAGCGATAAGTAATACTGGCACCATATAAGTACTGCTGCGACTCCAATGTAAGAATGGGTAATCACTTAATAAAGTCACTACACTAACTAAAATCAGTAGAGATCCCACTGCGGCGAGTTTCTTTTGATTTTGTTGTAAACCAAACCAGAGCAACAATAACCCTTCCAATGACCAGACAATGGAAGTCCATTCAAAGGTCAATGCGAGTGGTATGGCTAGCGTTACAAACCCAGCACCAATGATAATATTACCAATGGCCATATTTTTACCAATATCTTTATAACGCTTATGAATTTGTAACCCCGCCATGAGGTACAATAAGCCTATCAATAACGAGATAAATGCAGGTAATAACCCAAGACCTTCAGCGATAAAGAATTGCAGTGCAATACTAATAAACGGTGGCACAAATAAAAGCGTATTATCAACAAGAAGCTGTTTAGTATAGTCAAAACGTAATGAAAATAACTGGGTTAATGCATTAAAGATAATTAGGTTGGCGATGATAAATAATTGGCAAGACCAGTAATAATCATATTGGTAATTATCGAGTCCCCATAAAATAGCCACCCCGTATGTCATTACCATCCCAACAAGGTTTAATGGACGCCATGCCTGCCACACGCTGATAATTAAAATACCGGTTGATAACATCAAATAGTAAGCAAAAAGAACAATGTGGTTACCACCGCCGGTAGATAATAAAATAGGCGCTAAATAACCGCCTAGTGAGGCTAAAATAGCTAAACTGATGGTTCTTTGTAGTAATGCAAGGGCAATGCTAGCTGCGCAAATTAACAACATAAATGCAAATGCCATTCCATATGGCAACATGGTATATAACTTAAAGGCGGCAAAAATAGTGATATATAAACAACCTATTCCCCCACCCTGCAAAATTAGACCAAAGAGCGCTTTTTTATTACGTAGCCACCAGCCCAAAACTAATAGTGCTAAGCAGCCAACTGCACTAAATATTAAACGCATTTCTGGTGAGATAATTTCGTTTTGTACGCTGTAGTTTAATAAATATGCAATGCCTAGAAAAAGTAATAAAACCCCAATTTTCGCAACGGGATTGCCTTTTAATAACCAAGTAAAAAAGTGATCAAATATAGATTTATCATTATTTGCGGTGTTTTGAATCGTCGCCTGATTTGGCGTGTTTTTTTCTTTTGTACTGTTAAACCGATTGGGATCGACTTGTGTACTTTTTACTTGTGTTAATGGCGGGTTTATCGTGAGGGCTGTATCTTTTACTGGCTCAATATTATTTATTACAGATTCAGATTGTTGATAAGCAACTGAACTTTCAATGTCTGTTTTTTGCGTGCTTTCTGTTGAAGATCCTACATTGCGCCATGTTGGCTGCTGTATTTCCTGTGTTATTTCTATTTGTTCTGTGGTCTGTTGTATTTCTTGATGTGTTTGAATGACATCAGGGGTTTCTACTGAGGCAGTTTGAGCCTGTTTTGACTGTGCAATTTGAGTTTCTAATGATAAAACCTTTTGATTTAGCTCAAAAATTTCAGATTGCATTCGCCCTGTACGACTCAGCGCAACTATGGCCAAAATCGGAGCTAGTACAACAAGAATCACTAATATGAACCCTACTAGTATCCATGTATCCACAAATAGGTTTCCTCGTAATAAAATTCACAGTTTTAGATATGTCAAAATAGCGTTTTGTGATTGTTGCTCTGGGCTGTTTATCTTTCCTGCTGATTTTTACCGCTAAATAAGATTAAAAAAACACCCCTAATAATGGATAAAAGTGTCAATCAAGCTAACTGACGATTATTTGGATTAACTAGTATCCTGAAATTATCCTGAAACGCTGTCCTACGGTTAGATTAAAGCATGTTCACTCATTTAATACTACATTGAAAAACGCTTACCAAGTTAACTCGGCGGTGAACCTCTCCCCTTGCCTAAAATGGCTTTAATTCGAATAAAAATCAACCATCAAAGATAAACACCCCTTAGTGTAGATATCATTGATCCTCTTGCCAACCAAATGTAATAAACTGTTACAAAATAATTCATAAGACTTGTTATAAAGGGTAAAAAATAGACTTAATGTAAAATAAGTTACCCACTACTGATACGCTTTTTAAAAAGAAATGTAACTAAGAAAACCCTTAATCATCTTTTAACGATAATCAAAATAAGTCATAAAACTAAATCTATTTATTTTTTCGATAATCTATTTTAGATAATAATTTTAATAATTAAAAAAGATAAATTTAATTAGTGTTTTTTTAATTATTTATGATATTTATATAGGTATATCCAATAATTAATAATCTAAAAAAAAATCATAAAGTTACTATCATTTAATGATGCTTTTAGATTTTTATCATGATGACGATGTGCATTAATAAATAAAGTTTTAAATCTCATCAAAATAAAAATACATTAACGATACAAAAACGCTTCATTAATATATTTGTAATGGTTATCGAAATAAGAAGAATTATATAAGGAGAATCCTTCATGCTACTCCATATCATCCTTGCTGCACTTGGTCCAATCGTTCTTGGTTTAGCTGTTGGTTGGCTTTCTGGGAAATATGGTTTTATTAAACGAGAGTATTCGCAGGCATTTGCAGACTTTGTTGTCAAAATTGCCTTACCATTTGCCTTGTTTCTTGCGGCAGCGCAAGCGCCACCGTCAGTATTACTGAATATCGATTATTTATTAGCCTTAGCCGTTGGGTTAATAGCAACTTATGTCATAGGGTTTATTTTTGGGAAATTTATTTTTCGCCACAATAAAAAAGATGCCGCGATGCAAGCGCTATCGGTATCATTCCCTGATATGGCTTACTGTGGGCCTCCTGTCTTACTGGCGACAGTTGGCTCATCGGGTTTGATTGCTATGGTGTTAGGTAACCTTATTTATACCGTTATTATTATTCCATTCACCTTATTGATGATTAGTGGCTCACAACAAGGTCACAGTGTTTTAAAATCTATTGGTAAAGCTATTGCACAACCTTTGGTATTTTTGCCTATTTTAGGGGCTTTACTGGCTATTTTCGGTGTAAAACTGCCTGAAATTCTACAAAATTCAGTTAATGAATTAGGAAAAACGGCGGGTGGTGTTGCTCTATTTTTCCTTGGTTTGTTACTTTCAGGCATTAAGTTAACCATTAATAAAGAAATTATCTTCAACGTATTTGTGAAGAACTTTGCCCAAGCCGCCTTAATTTTAGGAACGGGGCTCGCATTGGGTTTACAAGACGATCTCTTAAAAGCCGCCTTTATTATTGGCGTATTGCCCACTGCAACCGCCGTTCCCGCTTTAGCAATTAGCAACCAAGCTTATACAGAAACCTCCGCAGGAACTGTGTTACTCAGTACTCTCGCCGCACTAATTTCTATTATTGGTGGTATCACCATTGTAGAAATGCTCTAAACGCCACTGATTAAAGCAGGTCAAGTTTGACCTGCTATATCTTTAATTCTCCTCGCTGGTTTTATCACCTATTATTTGCCAGATAGATCACAAAAAACGTATCATAGGGTTAACTATTTTTTCTTTTTAAGCATCTGGGATATTAATAAATAATGAAAATTAGTGATGAGTTAGCCTCCGCTATCGCTTCCGTCACCGAAGTCGCTGCTATTGCTGCCTTCGACTGGGTAGGTAAACAAGATAAAAATGCAGCCGATAAAGCCGCTGTCGAAGCCATGAGAGATCGCCTCAATGAAATTGATTTTTACGGCAAAATTGTGATTGGTGAAGGTGAGATTGATGAAGCACCGATGCTTTATATCGGTGAGCAAGTGGGTAAAAAATCAGGCGTTCAAGGGCTTGATATTGCCGTTGACCCGATTGATGGTACCCGTATGGTTGCCTGTAATGAGCAAAATGCTATTACGGTTCTGGCTGCCGCACCAACAGGCTCATTACTTCAGGCTCCTGATATGTATATGGAGAAATTGGTTGTCGGTGCAGCCGCTAAAGGTGCCGTTCATTTAAGCCTCCCTCTCGAAAAAAACCTTGAGTTTCTTTCTTCTGCACTGAATAAACCTATTTCTCAGCTTTCTATCGCCGTTTTAGACAAACCGCGCCATCAACATATCATCAAAACGATCCGTAATTTTGGCGCTAATGTCATTACCATTCCTGATGGTGACGTCTTGACATCATTGTTGGCAATACTACCTGAGCATCCGATTGATATGATGTATGGTACAGGTGGGGCCCCCGAAGGCATTATCAGTGCAGCTATCGCACGTGCATTAGGTGGTGATATGCAAGCAAGGTTAATTCCCCGTGACAAAGCCAAAGGGGATAACGAAGAGAATAAGCTGCTTGCCGCACAAGAAGCCATACGTTGCCAACAAATGGGTATTGAGATTGGCGAAATCTTATCGTTAGAACAAATGGTGAATACTGATGATGTGATTTTTGCCGCTACGGCAATTACCCCAACGGCGCTAATGGGCGGAATTTCAACAGATGCTTATAGTCGAACCTCAAATACCCTTTTAATCACGGGTCGTGAGCGCTCATTAAAAATCATTAATAATCGCTTATTTAATTAGTCTTGCAATGATATTAAAAAAGGGCCTTTCGGCCCTTTCAGACTGCTGACAAACATAACATGTTTGGCGGCAGCTTGGATAGATTTTGAAAATAAACAAGGAAAATCAATATATTGATTTTCGCCTGATAACACAAAGTGGGAAAAACCACGCTTTTATCCCACTTTGTCAACAACCTCAAAGGGCCTTTCGGCCCTTTTTTAGTGATTACTCAGCGCGATCTAGCGTCATACGATTTAACAGTGGTGCAGTTAACACCATCACTATCGCGATAGCCCCCGTCACTAAACCAATCTTCAAGAATACATCGCTGTACACCGTGAGTGACTCAATTTTACTGGTCAATTCACCTTCTGGCGCAGCCGCCATAGAGGCCACATACCCTGCAATAAAAGCAGCAGCGGAGTTCGTTAAGAACCATGCCCCCATGATGAATCCCATTAAACGTTGTGGGACTAATTGCGCAACCATCGCTAAGCCCAGACCGGAAATCATCAGCTCACCAATACTTTGGAAGCCGTAACAGATCACCAACCACTGAACTGATACAATCCCCGCTTCGTTAGCAAATTTTGCGCCTAATGGCAGTACCAAAAATGCCGCAGAACACAGGATCATACCAATCGCAAATTTATGTGGCATTGGTAGGTTATCACCCATTTTATTATAGATTGCAGCTAAAATTGGGCTACCAATCATAATCCACAATGGATTGAGTGCTTGGTACTGTGCTGGCTCAATAGAGAAACCGAACACTTCGTGCTCAACATTGTGTAATGCAAAGAAGTTTAATGAGGTCGGCATCTGGCTGTATAAAACGAAAAAGACAATCGCTTCTAGCATCAAGATTAATGCCACAATCATACGACGGCGTGCAGCACCTTTTAGTGCAATGGTTTCTTTAATAAAGATAACCAATATACCGATAGAGATAATTGCTAACGCAGTACGCGCAATACCTAAGTTGTGCAGCAACCAAGTAGAAATGGCAATTAATGCTATCACACCAATCACAGTCGCCACTAAACGCGAGAGAACCACGGGAGAAAAGTCAGGCTTCGAACCGTGTTGAGAGACCCATTTCTTACACATATAGAAATTAATCAATGTAATGATAAGGCCAACCACACTAAGTGAGAATGCAACGTCCCAGCCATAATGTTTAGCTAACCAAGGGGTTGCAATCATAGAGAAGAATGAACCAATGTTGACGGACATATAGTACATGGTAAATGCACCGTCCAAACGTGGATCATCTTTTTCATAACAAGTTGATAATAAAGAGGACGGATTTGCTTTAAATAAACCGTTACCCACTGCGATCGTTGCTAAACCAATATACACCATTGATACATCGTGCCCCGAGAAGGCAACAAATGCATACCCTGCAATTAAGGTTAATGTTCCTAAGACAATAACGCGTTTTGTCCCTAAGATTTTATCCCCTAACCAGCCACCAATAGCGACAAAACCGTAAACTAATGCTGCAAATGCAGAGAATAAGGTGATGGATTCAGCTTCTGACATACCGAGAACTTGGCTAAGGTATATAGGTAAAATACCTTGTAAGCCGTAGTAACCAAAACGTTCCCAGAGTTCGATAGAAAAGATGAGATAGAACGAGCGAGGTTGCTTAAATGCATTAAGACTGACTTCCTCTTTATTATTTGTTGTGGACACAAGTTACCTCTAGTACAACCTGTACATATGCAAAAAAACCACGGAACGCTCTGTGCGCTCTCGCATTGTTATGATCTCAAGAATTAACGTTGGAAAGATTCACTACAGACTGGAAGAGCATCATTCCCTGACCTCAAAACAAACCAATGTACGTGTGTAGAACTGTTTTTAGATCTCAAACATAAAATTCAATGAGTTAAAGCATATTTGATTATTTATTCATCCAAGGCAGGCAGATAACCCGCTAAGAACACAATAATCAATTAAGCCATATACGCTATTTATGCACCAAAATTAAAGAATTAGCTAGTATTAATTACCGTATCAATTAAATTTGATCGTGATTTACTTCAATTTTTTACAAAATCCCAATATTATCATCGACCACTAATTAATCAGTTGTTTCCCTCTTGTTAAGAATATTGTTCCGTTTTGAAATAATGTTTATGAGGTATGTTACCTCAGCACAATCCCATGTCTCTGAGTTGATTTGCACGTGGTATTATTGAAAAAAGAGGATTGATAGCATGGAAAATCACTAGGCCAATATGGGAAAAGGTGTACGACATGAATTTTAGACAAAAAAAAGCCCAGTCTATAAACTGGGCATAATGCATTCTACTCAAGGATCTTTTTGCTAAATTCAAACTATCACTACGTAGGTGCATTATTACATTACTTCGTGTAAAGAAATGAATGATGAGGGTAAATATATGAATGTTTACGCAAGCAAACAGTAATATAGATACTACTAGGACAGGTGTATTTCAAAAAAAGTTCATCTTTTTTTTATTTTTTTGCATTTTTTTTATTTGTTATTCGATAGCAATAATTAACCATTTGATTTAACGATAATAATGTACAATTAGCGAAACAGCCCTCAGGCCATGCTGCAAAATAATTTACCTGCCGTTTTTTTAAAAGGACACTGCCGAAGGAATTCAATGTGAAAAGACAATTTTTATCCTTATTAGTCACGTTCTGTTTATGGACGCCATTCACTTTTGCAGACAAAGCAGCCACGTCACTGGATGAAAAATCACTGATTGAACTCGCTGCTCAGGGTCACGCTGAAGCACAATTTAATTTAGCCATGTTTTACCAATCACGAGGGCAACTTGAGGATGCCTTAAAATCGTATCAACTGTCAGCTAACCAAGGGTTTAGTAAAGCACAAATTAACTTAGCCTTGATGTACCAGCAAGGCTCGGGTGTACCTAAAAATGAAAAATTGATGCTACATTGGATGAAATTGGCCGCCGAAAATGGCGATCCTATAGGCCAAATGAATATGGCGGAATACACACTGCATGGTATTGATAATATATTAGAGAAAAACCCTGCAACAGCTGAACAATGGTTACAAAAAGCAGCGGAGCAACAGTTTCCCGCCGCCATGTTAACCCTTGCTTATTGGTATGAAGAAGGCAAAGCCGTAACAAAAGACCCGAAAAAAGCGCAGAAAATCTATCAGACGCTTGCCAAAGAAAACCATCCACAGGCACTCTATTTGCTGGGTTATCAAGCTGCAACAGGAATGTATGATAAAATCGATTATCCCCTTGCATTTGATTATTTCTCTCGAGCCGCTGAACTTGATTTCTCTCCAGCACAAAACAGCCTCGGCATGTTATACCTTACAGGCCAAGGGACGAAAAAGAATATTCCATTAGCCATCAAGTGGCTGACTCTCGCCGCGAAACAAGGAGAGGTTTCAGCACAATTTAACTTAGCATTAATTTATGCACGGGGTGATGGCATCAAGGCTGACCAAGCAAAAGCGTGTCACTGGTTTATTCAAGCCGCCCAACAAAACAGTGCTGATGCACAATACGCCACAGGAGCCTGCTACCAGTACGGAATGGGCGTTGAACAAGATGACGCCAAGGCTTTACGTTGGTACAAACTCGCAGCAGCAAAAGGCAATGAACGCGCCGAGAAGAAAGTACTGATTTTGGAAAACAATGTGAAGACAAAAAAATAACAATACATACTCTAAAGATATAAAGATATCCTCTAAATCGTTCAAGCTGTATGTCGGCGGCAAATGAGAAGACCTCGGGGAGCATACAAAAGTATGTGAGCCGCAGCCCCCCACCGCTTGAAATATGACAAGGGTTAGCGACGGCCGCGATAGATGCGTTGAGGTCGCCCTACCTTCCCATACTCGATTTCGGCTTCAATCTTATTTTTTGCCAAGCAAAATTCTAAATAGCGTCTTGCCGTTGTACGACTTAGCTTAATTGTCTCTGCGACACTTTCTGCGGTATATTCTGCTTCGAGATCCTCAAACAGCGCTAACACTTTTTCAAGTGTAATCATATCGATACCCGTAGGAAGTTCCTCTTTTGATTCACCTCGGGCATAGGTATTAAACATATCATCGATTTGGCTCTGGTTTGTTTTGCTATGAGTTTGCAACACAGACTTACGTTGGATATACCTGTCGAGTGTTTGCCCCAAGCGTTCATATGCGATTGGCTTAACCAGATAATCAAAAACACCGAGACGAATGGCTTCAGTCACGGTTTCCATATCGCTTGCCGCTGTCGTAAATACAATATCAGCGCTATTACGTTGTTGAATTAATTCATGGACCAGATCGATCCCTTTGCCATCTGGCAAATAGTTATCAAGCAAAATCAAATCTGGCTTCATATATTCAATCATTTTTCTGGCTTCAGCGAGGTTCCCCGCTAACCACACCTTATCACAAGCAGGATAAGCTTTAATGTATTCGCCGTGCATCTCGGCTAAAAGCAGCTCATCTTCCACAATGAGGATTTTTATCTTAATCATTTTATATCTTCACTTTCGGAATAAAAATTGAGAACACTGTACCATGCGGTTGATTTTCTTCAATAATCACCGCGCCATTACATCTATTTACGTATGAAGCAACCAAATAAAGCCCGATCCCGTGCCCATCGGTTGTGTCAGTTTTTGTTGTCACGCCCCGTTCAAACCATTTGTCTTGCATTTGGGGTGGAAAACCACACCCTTGATCGACAACTTCAATGACAATGTCCTGACCTTCATCAGAGAGATACAGTTCAACTTGCATGTTGCCCTGTGGATTTTTTAAGCTCGCTTCAAAGGCGTTATCTAATAAATTGCCTACGATGGCACAAAACTCTGTGCTATTTAGCGATTCAGGTAACGCATGAAGCTGGCTACCCGGTGTAAAAACCAATTGTAAGCCTAGCTCTTTTGCTCGGTGGAACTTACCAAACAATAACCCAGCAACTTGTTTATCGAAAAATTGTTCACGCAAAGAATCGATGAGCTGTTGCTGAGATTCAGATTCGCCTTTAATCAATGCAAGTGCTTGATCATATTCTTTCATTTGCAATAAACCACTTAACGTAGACATCCAATTAAGATGTTCATGCCGTAAAGTTCGCAGATTTTCTACGTATTGTCGCACTTGTGTCAATTGGGAATTTAATGATTCAATATCATTTTGGCTACGGAAACTAATTACCGCACCGATTAAATGATTGTCATCACGGATAGCGATCCGGTTCGCGATAACATTTAATCCATTAAACTCACACAACACATCATGTTGAGCAGTAGCAATATCGACAGTAAAAAAGTCTGCGGGCGAAATATACTCTGAAATCGGTTTGCCAATCAGTTGCCCTGTCGGATTGATCAACGACAACATTTTTCTTGCATTGGAATTAATATTAATAAATTGCCCATAGCGATTAACAGCAATAACACCTTCAAAAACAGCATCAAATATCCCTTTTTGTACTAACACTAGCTGCGCAATTTCATCGGGTTCCATACCCAGCATTTGCCGTTGAATTAACCGCGAAAACGCCCAAGAAAGAAATAATAAAATGACTAAGACCCCAAGAAATGTTGCGCCTGTTTGAACAAATAACTCGCTACGGGATGTATCAATTTTATTGGTTAAATAGCCAATGGAAACAACACCGATAATTTTTCCATCTTCATCAAATATGGGGGTTTTGGCTCGCATGGCATTGCCGATGGACCCTTCTCCACCGATAAAATAACTTTCACCATTTTCGAGTGCTCCTGGCTTATTCCATTGCATTTTATAACCGACTTTTTCACTATTTGGATGATAAAGCCGCATGGAGTTTTCGTCGCCTATCACCACATAGTCATAATCAGAATCTTGGTTCAGTTTATCTGCAATAATTTTCAGTTGATGAATATCTCGATGCTTAACTGATTGAATCACACCATCCATTGATGCAATCAGTTTTGCTTGGCTCATCGCTAACGAGCGAATATTCGCCATCATTCTATTTTCAGCGGTATCGGTAAAATACTTACCCAATCCTAACGTCAAAAATAACGAAACAACCAATAGAAGAAAGAAAACCCGCACAGAAAAAGAAGTAGTGTTTACTTTTGTTAATCTAGAGAATAGAGATTCTTTTTTCATATAGGTTCTCGTTACCAACTGAAAAGTAAAAAACTTGTTACAGTAAAAATCACAGAATAATAGATATTAGAAATATAAGCTAGAGGCATAACACACATATTATTAATTAAACACATTAAAACCAAGCAATAAAGTACATATCGAATAATTAAAAACTTTAAAACCATTAAACAAATACAAACTCATTTTAGAAACATGAAATAGGTCAAACATATTAAACACAAGACCTTTAATATTAATATTGAAAAAGCTAATTAAATAAGAATTTATATTCCCAGTAGAAACAAAAAACAAAAAATGCTTATTTAATTAACTTTAACATTAGCAACATTTTAAAAACATCTCTAAAAGAGATGCAGGATACTATTATGTTCGAAAACATAACGTTTAATCAGGTAAAACGTCATGAGAACAGGAAACTTGCTGAAATTACTCAATTTTTAAAGGAAAACGATTTAGAGCTTGATGCAAGCATTGACGTTTTCATTACTATAACCCGTAATGAAAAATTAATCGCATGCGGTGGGCTAGCAAAAAACGTTATTAAATGTGTCGCAATTAGCGATGATGCACGCGGCGAAGGTCTTGCATTAAAATTAGCAACAGAACTTGTTAATCTTGCTTACGAAAATAATACAACTCATTTATTTATTTATACCAAATTCCAAAATGAAAACTTATTCCAACAATGTGGTTTTCATACTATAGCAACCGTACCTGATGTGATGGTACTGATGGAAAATAGTTGCTGCTATCTAAAACGTTATATTCAAAGCTTAAAAGCACAACGTGTCGATGGTAAAAAAATTGGGGCAATCGTGATGAATGCCAACCCATTTACCCTTGGACATCGTTATTTAATTGAACAAGCAGCTAAAGCCTGTGATTGGCTACACTTATTTGTTGTCAAAGAGGATACTTCGCGCTTCCCTTATAAAGTTAGGCTTAACTTAATTGAAGCGGGTACAAAAGGTATTGAAAATCTCACAATCCATCGTGGTTCCGAATACATTATTTCTCGTGCAACTTTCCCTTGCTACTTTATTAAAGATAAAACAGTAGCCAATAACTGTTATACAGAAATCGATATTAAGATTTTTCGTCAATATATTGCCCCTGCATTGGGGATAACCCATAGATTCGTCGGATCAGAGCCATTTTGCCAAGTTACCAACCAATATAACCAAGACATGCGCTATTGGCTTGAAACAGATGAGATGAATTTCCCACCTATAGAACTCGTTGAATTCCCGCGAACAGTCATTAACGGCACGGCGGTATCCGCCTCACAAGTTAGAAGACTGCTCGCTAAAAAAGATCTTGCGGCTATTAAGGCGATTGTGCCTGACGCGACATTTCAATATTTACAACAGATGCTCGCTCATCAAGCAACATCAACGACAAACCGCATCGAAAGTTCTGAATTAGCTATAGGTGAAATATGAAGATTAAACACGCAGCCGTCGCTGGCACACTTGAATCAAGTGATGTCATGGTTCGCATAGAACCACTCGAAGACACGCAAGAAGTTTCCGTGCAAATAACCAGCAGTGTTGAAAAGCAATTTGGTGATGCCATCGCCAGTATCGTGCAGGAAATGATAACTCAGCATGATATTCAAGGTGCACAAATCATTGTGGATGATAAGGGAGCATTAGAGTGTGTACTCAGAGCGCGCCTTGAGGCACTGCTTGCTCGCGCTTGCGATATCGATTATTTGCCATGGGAGAATAAATAATGACACCCGAACAAAAATCCCGGACACGCAGAAGTATGCTTTTCGTCCCTGGCTCAAATGCGGCGATGTTAAGCAACTCATTTATTTATAAAGCGGATGCGTTGATGTTTGACTTAGAAGACTCGGTTACGCTGCGTGAAAAAGATACCGCTCGCCGCCTAGTTTACCATGCGTTACAGCACCCTTTGTATGCAGATATTGAAACCATTGTTCGTGTGAATGCTTTAGATTCTGCATTTGGTGTGGCCGATCTTGAAGCCGTTGTGCGTGGTGGTGCAAAAATCGTACGTTTACCAAAAACAGATACTGCACAAGATGTCACGGATATCGAAACCGAAATATTACGTATTGAAAAAAGCTGCGGCCGTGAAGAAGGTAGCACAGGCTTACTGGCAGCCATTGAATCACCGATGGGGATCACACAGGCTGTGAATATCGCCCACTCATCACCACGACTTATTGGCATCGCGTTAGGTGCCGAGGACTATGTCCGCAATTTGCGCACCGAGCGGTCTCCCGACGGCGTTGAACTCCTCTATGCACGGTGCGCCATTTTACAAGCCGCAAGATCAGCAGGTATCCAAGCTTTTGATACGGTTTATTCTGATGCGAATAATGAAGAAGGTTTTCTACGTGAAGCCGCTCATATTAAGCAACTCGGCTTTGATGGCAAATCATTAATTAACCCTAGACAAATTGAGTTACTCCATAACTTATACGCGCCAACTCAAAAAGAAGTCGACCATGCTCAACGTGTTGTTGATGCCGCTGATGCCGCAGCCCTTGAAGGTAAAGGTGTAGTGTCATTGAATGGAAAAATGGTTGATGGCCCAGTCATTGACAGAGCCCGCCTAGTATTATCTCGCGCGGCATTATCTGGAATTCGGGAAGAGTGAGGCAAAGAACATGACAACGAATACTCAGCGTCAAGCACGCGTAAGCGCTTATCTACAACCTAATCATAATGAAGCGTTACGTGAATTTAAAGATATTGGAAAAGTCCAACAACAAGTCCAAAAACCAAGAAACCGTAAACTCTGTGATGACTTGCAAGTCGCTATTCGCCGTTCAGGTTTACAAGATGGTATGACCATTTCATTCCACCATGCTTTTCGTGGCGGCGATCTTACCGTCAATATGGTGATGCAAGTAATCGCTGAAATGGGCTTTCGCAATCTGACATTAGCATCAAGCTCACTCAGTGCCTGCCATTCACCGCTGGTTGAACATATTCGCCACGGTGTTATTCGTAAAATTTATACCTCAGGTATTCGAGGCCCATTGGCTGAAGCAATTTCCCGTGGTGAACTTGATGAGCCCGTGCAAATTCATTCCCATGGCGGTCGTGCAAACCTTATACACAGTGGTGAACTGCGTATTGACGTAGCTTTTATCGGTGTACCATCTTGCGACGAATATGGTAATGCCAATGGATATACTGGTAGCGCCAGCTGCGGCTCGTTAGGTTATGCCAAAATTGATGCCGAAACAGCAAAAAAAGTGGTCATGCTAACCGAAGAGCTGCTGGATTATCCTCATAATCCATCCAGTATCAAGCAAGATGAAGTCGATTACATCGTTAAAGTTAAACGTGTTGGTGATGCCGATAAAATCGGTGCTGATGCCACCCGTATGACGTCAAACCCGAGAGAGTTGTTGATTGCCCGCACTGCCGCTGATGTTATTGAGAAATCTGGATTTTTTAAAGAAGGATTTTCATTACAAACCGGTACGGGTGGCGCATCCCTTGCGGTCACTCGCTTTCTAGAAGACAAAATGCGCCGCCACAATATTACCGCAGGCTTTGCCCTCGGTGGTATTACATCAACCATTGTTGATTTACATGAAAAAGGCTTAATTCGCAAATTATTAGATGTGCAAAGCTTTGACAAAGCGGCGGCTGAGTCACTCGCGCGCAATCCAAACCACATCGAAATCAGTGCAAATCAGTATGCTTGTTTTGATTCCAAAGGCGCATCGGTTGACATGTTAGATGTCGTCGTGCTCAGCGCGTTAGAAATCGATACGCGTTTTAATGTCAATGTATTAACAGGCTCAGATGGTGTTATTCGTGGTGCATCCGGTGGTCATAGTGATACTGCGGTAGCCGCAAAATTGTCCATTATTGTTGCACCACTAGTACGTGGTCGTATCCCAACATTAGTCGATGAGGTCCTGACTTGTGTTACACCAGGGTCAAGCGTCGATATTTTAGTGACTGACCATGGTATTGCCGTGAATCCGGCACGACCAGAACTGAAACAGCAATTAGAAAGCCAAGGCATTAAAACGGTTTCAATTGGCTGGTTAAGAGAACGTGCACAATTGCTCACAGGTACCCCTAACCCTATTGAATTTACAGACAAAGTGGTTGCTGTCGTACGCTATCGTGATGGCTCTGTGATTGATGTTGTGCATCAAGTGAAGGAGTAACTATGTTTTGCCCGCTGCCTGATACTCAAGAGCAATTTGAAATTTCCTTACCTGAACTGCTGGCGAGCCGTGATGCCCGTCAAGCACGCCAGCAGCAATGGATTGGTCTCCATCAGGTAACCTTGATTTCATTTACTGTCGTTTTCCCAGGTGCTGTCAAAGACAACACCCTTGTTAGACATGTGTTTAATCAGGGCCTAAATGCGCTTAAGCAAGTTGCTTTATGCAGGCAGTGGGTACTTTTATCTCAACAATCATGGGCATTAAAGACAGGACCTGAATGCTTAGTCGCCGTTGATGCTGATGCTGTTGACGTAAAAAAAGCGTTAATTGAAGCTGAAGAGCGCTCTCCTGTCGGGCGTTTATGGGATTTTGATGTCTTTGATGCGCAAGGAAAACAATATTCACGAGATCGATTAAATCTACCTGCAAGACGCTGTTTAATTTGTGAAAAAGAAGCCAAAGTCTGCGCTCGTCACCGCACACACTCCTTGGCAGATATTCTGGTTCGCATTGAGGAGCTAGCTCATGGAACTTGTTAACTATTCACAAGCCATTAGTGACCAACAAATTTGCTACTACAGTCAGTTAGCTTGGCAGGCCATGTTGGCCGAAGTGAATTTAACCCCAAAACCGGGTTTAGTGGATAAACACAATACAGGCGCTCATAAAGATATGGCGTTGAAGGATTTTCATTTCAGTGCAAATGCCATCGCCAAATTTTTTCCACATTTTTTACACGCAGGCGCACAACATAAAAATCTACCGATTAATCAGGTGTTGCACAAAATTAGAACGATTGGACTGGCATGTGAAACTGCCATGTTTCGTGCGACCCAAGGCGTAAATACTCATAAAGGAAGCATTTTTTCATTAGGTTTAATTTTAACCGCCATTGGTCGTTTAATAGCATTAAAACAAAGCGTTACGCCATCTGCGATTAGCCAATTAGTTGCAGGAATGTGTCAAGGAATTTGTCGTGAACTTATGCAACCAACGGATACCCCCACTGCTGGCCAGCGTTTATATCAACAATTTGGCTTTACGGGTGCTCGGGGAGAAGCCGAAAGTGGTTATTCATTGGTTATTCACCATGCCTTGCCCTTTTATTTGCAACAATTAGCGTCACAACCTAATGCTGAAATAGCGTTAATCAATACGTTAATTCTATTAATGAAAATTAATAATGATACCAATGTTGCAAATCGGGGAGGGTTAAATGGCCTTATCTGGATAAAACAATATGCCGCTAACTTATTGCAAGACGGTATTAATCACACTGATGATTTAATCAAAGTAAAACAGTTTGACCAACAATGTATTGAAAAGAATTTAAGCCCAGGTGGCAGTGCTGACTTATTAATTTTAACGTGGTTTTTTGCCCGTTTGCCTAGCTTAAACTTTGGTGT
This sequence comes from Providencia rettgeri, assembly GCF_041075285.1. NCBI lineage: Bacteria > Pseudomonadati > Pseudomonadota > Gammaproteobacteria > Enterobacterales > Morganellaceae > Providencia > Providencia rettgeri. Next base: position 1,993,050 of record NZ_CP163512.1, read on the forward strand.
TTAGCATTGTAAATTAAAACAATTTAAATATTCACCAACACAGGAAATCTTTCAGTAATTTAATTAATAAAGATAAATAAAAATATATTTAATTAAGCAACAGTGATTGATTTAAAGAATTTATAACATATTGGAAATAGCTAAATAAAGATAATGGATATTAAAACCATTATTTCTATTTATGCCTTGCTATACCTCCAATATAACAAAAAACCGAATTCATAATATTCAAGTTTTAATTTCGTTAAGGATTAAGCCTATGCCAAAAGACAAAATCTGGAAACTGCTAATTCTAATAGCAATTCCAATCATTATCGCCTTAATACCGACCCCTGCGGGGTTACCGCATATCGCATGGTTATTATTTGGTCTTTACCTCGCAGCGATTGTCGGATTGGTATTAAAACCTTATTCAGAACCCGTTATTTTATTGGCCACTATCGCCGCCAGTGCCGTGATTATTGGTATGACCGGAACAAAAGATGTGAAAGCCAGTGAAGTATTAAGTGGTTATGCATCAGGAACAACTTGGCTGGTCTTTGCAGCATTTACGCTAAGTGCCGCGTTTGTTATCACCGGCCTCGGTAAACGCCTTTCGTATATTTTGATTGGTAAATTGGGGGGAACGACATTAGGCCTGGGTTATGTGACGGCAATCCTTGACCTCATTATTGCGCCTGCAACGCCATCCAATACGGCTCGCGCTGGGGGGATTGTTTTCCCGATCATTAACAGCGTGGCGGTCGCGTTAGGTTCTGATCCTGAGAAAAGCCCTCGTAAAGCAGGACACTATTTGTTAGTTAACGTGTATATGGTGACCAAAACCACTAGCTATATGTTCTTAACAGCAATGGCACCAAACGCATTAGCGTTAGCTATGATGAGTGACATTATGGGCATTCATTTAAGTTGGGGCGGATGGGCGCTTGCCGCATCCGTACCGGGCTTAATCATGCTGATTTTGACACCACTGATGATTTATAAACTGTATCCACCTGAGCTCAAAAAGGTGAATAACAAAGAGATCGCAGCAAAAGGCTTAGCCGATTTAGGCCCAATGACCATGCGTGAAAAGCTGTTAGCTATTATCTTTGTTATCGCGCTATGTGGTTGGATTTTCTCAGACTTTGTCGGAGTGAGTGCATCTAGTGTTGCTATTGCAGTTATGGCATTGACCTTAATTTTAGGTGTTGTTACATGGGATGACGTTCTGAAGAATAAAGGCGGCTGGAATACCCTGATTTGGTACGGCGGTATTATCAGTATGTCCGGCGTTCTCACTAAAGCAGGCTTCTTCAAATGGTTAGCTGACACCATGAGTCAGTACTTATCTTTCGGTGACCAAGCCATGTTAGCCTTCTTCGTGATCATGTTTATCAGTGTCGCGATCCGCTACCTGTTCGCCTCTGGCGGTGCTTATGTTGCCGCTATGGTACCTGTATTTGCCACTGTCGGTATGGTCGCAGGTGCTCCTCCAATGTTACTCGCACTCGGCTTACTGTTCTCGAACGCATACGGTGGAAGTGTGACCCACTACGGTGGTGCCGCAGCGCCAATCGTCTTCGGTGCTGGCTACAACGACATTCGTTCTTGGTGGATCATTGGTGGATTAGTGGCTTTCGTTAGCTTATTTGTCCACATGACTATCGGCTTAGGTTGGTGGGAGATCTTAATCAGTACTGGATTAATTTAAACACCAGCGAGGGCGTAACATAGGTTATGCCCTCTTTATTTATTCACATTATTTATTTCTCTATGTTCCAGCGTTATTTGCAGTCTTGGCTATAACATGAATTTTATTAGCGCAACCTTAATTTCTTTCTAGGTTTAACGAATAATATTAAGGCGAGTTTACCCTAAATAGTTCGCGTTGTAGCAAGGCGGCAAAACGAAGACATCCCAAGGAGCATACATCAGTATGTGACTTGGGGGGCTGAGTGCAGCCAACACAGCTACAGCGTGAACTATAATGGGTACAATCTCATTATGTTCTTGAGTTTATCTTAATATTCTCGAGTTTATCCTAATATTCTCGAGTTTACCCTAAATAGTTCGCGTTGTAGCAAGGCGGCAAAACGAAGACATCCCAAGGAGCATACATCAGTATGTGACTTGGGGGGCTGAGTGCAGCCAACACAGCTACAGCGTGAACTGTAATGGGTACAATCTCATTATGTTCTTGAGTTTATCTTAATATTCTCGAGTTTATCCTAATATTCTCGAGTTTATCCTAATATTCTCGAGTTTATCCTAATATTCTCGAGTTTACCCTAAATAGTTCGCGTTGTAGCAAGGCGGCAAAACGAAGACATCCCAAGGAGCATACATCAGTATGTGACTTGGGGGGCTGAGTGCAGCCAACACAGCTACAGCGTGAACTGTAATGGGTACAATCTCATTATGTTCTTGAGTTTATCTTAATATTCTCGAGTTTACCCTAAATAGTTCGCGTTGTAGCAAGGCGGCAAAACGAAGACATCCCAAGGAGCATACATCAGCGTGTGACTTGGGGGGCTGAGTGCAGCCAATACAGCTACAGCGTGAACTGTAATGGGTACAATCTCATTATGTTCTTGAGTTTATCTTAATATTCTCGAGTTTACCCTAAATAGTTCGCGTTGTAGCAAGGCGGCAAAACGAAGACATCCCAAGGAGCATACATCAGTATGTGACTTGGGGGGCTGAGTGCAGCCAACACAGCTACAGCGTGAACTGTAATGGGTACAATCTCATTATGTTCTTGAGTTTATCTTAATATTCTCGAGTTTATCCTAATATTCTCGAGTTTACCCTAAATAGTTCGCGTTGTAGCAAGGCGGCAAAACGAAGACATCCCAAGGAGCATACATCAGTATGTGACTTGGGGGGCTGAGTGCAGCCAACACAGCTACAGCGTGAAATATAACGGGTAAACAGATGAAAAAGATTCCTTGTACACTAATGCGTGGCGGCACCTCGAAAGGTGTATTCCTTTTAGCGGACTCCCTTCCTAAAGATATAAAACAACGGGATGAGTTAATCCTTGCCATTATGGGTTCTGGCCACGCGCTGCAAATTGATGGTATTGGTGGCGGTAGCCCTCAGACCAGCAAAGTTGCTATTATTAGTCCTTCGACTCACCCAGATGCTGACGTCGACTATTTATTTGCTCAAGTTTCCATTACCGAGCGTATTGTCGATACTTCACCGAATTGTGGCAATATTCTGTGTGCTGTCGGTTCCTTTGCTATCGAAAAAGGGTTAGTCCCTACGACAGGCGAAACAACGACAGTCAAAATACGCAATGTCAATACCAATACCTTTGTGAATGCAACGGTACAAACACCTAATGGGCAAGTCGAATATGATGGTGACACCACCATTGCCGGTGTTCCTGGGCACGCTGCCCCTGTTGCACTGACATTCTTAAATGCCTGTGGTACCAAAACAGGAAAATTAATGCCGACAGGGCATTCTATCGATACCATTGACGGGATCGATGTCAGTTGTATTGATATGGCAATGCCCGTGGTGTTAATTGATGCTTCTCAACTTAACAAAACAGGCTATGAAACAGCTGAGCAACTCGAAACCGACTCAGCATTTATGCAGAGACTTGAAGCAATTCGCATTAAAGCAGGTGCGGCAATGGGGTTAGGTGACGTTAGCAAAAAAGTGATACCTAAACCGATTTTGATTTCACCCGCTACCCATGGTGGCACGCTTAACGTGCGCTATTTTATGCCACATAAGTGCCATGGTGCACTCGCTGTAACAGGCGCGATCGCTATCGCCACGAGTATTATTCTTCCTAATAATGTGACACAGCGATATGTTCAGTCCGTAGATAAGCATAATATTGCTATTGAGCATTTAAGTGGCAAATTTGAAGTTGCATTAAACCAGAAAGGGGATTCACCCGAAAGTCTACAAGCGTCCATCATTCGAACGGCACGTAAACTGTTTGAAGGGGATGTGTTTGTACTGTAATGACATTAACCTGCCCTATTGATTCGGGCAGGTTATTCGATACTATCAATCGAGTAAATTGACAAATTCGCCATTAATATAATAAGACACTTGAAATGCCTCATCAGGGGTAGGCAACTCTAACTTACTCGCCATTCGTTCCATCACCGACTCTGGCACTGCAAATTTTCGCTGTTGATTTTGTTGTCGCCACTGCTTATAAGGCACTTCTAAATACACCAAATGCACTTTAGCTTGATAACGAGCAAACAAACTCACCATACTTTCTCGCAAAGAAGCACTGAGCGAAGTTGCATTCCAAATAAAGTCTGTTTTTGCACGCAGAAATTGCTTGGCCTGCTCTTTGCCTTGTTGTGCCACCCAACCTTGTGCGTTTCTATCCGCAGGGCTGATTTTATGTTCTCGACGAATTTCATCAAGGCACACCATGTGGGTTTGGGGATAAAACTGCTTCACAAAATGATCTTTTCCCATACCTGGTAAGCCACATAGCATAATCACCTCACTGCCTTCTTCTTCAAACGGTTGATAGTCTGGGGTTCCCCTTTGATGATGAAAGTAATGAAAGCGCCCTGCCAGTGAGGCAAACTGTTTCGGCTTATCCCAGCAACCCTGTTCACGGCAAAATAGCTCAAATAACTCAATGCGAGCTAACAAATCCGTTTTATCTTCACAAATACGACCAATAGCATCTGCCTTTGCTAGCATACACAACAACGACATTTTGACGCGTAATGAAGCCGCAAAGAGCGTACGCTCTGGATCGGGTTTTTCCATCAACCATAAAGGCAAACCATGAAACCGGACAAGTGCCGCAATTTTTTCACGCAGTAAAAATGGCGTATCCACTTGGCGAAATAAAATATTTCGTACGGATAATTCCCCTTTTTTAGCGTGACCAGGTGAATAAATTCGCCCCTGTTCATCTTCACGCGTAGTGCTGCGCTTTTCTACGTCATGCAGTAATGCCGCAGCCCAAACGATATTTTGTTCAAGCTCAGAAAGTTGCTGATACTCAGGCAAACTTTCTAATGCATCCAGTACCATTTGAGTATGGATAGCAACATTACCCTCCGCGTGGTGCAGTGCATCTTGCGGAACCTGTTGCATATCACGAACAAAATCAAACTGTGCTTCAAGTTGTGCCCAATCGCGGTTTTTGGTTAATTGCCAACTCATGACTGTTCCCCTTGTCGCTCAAATGCCAGCTTTGCTCTTTGCCAATGACGCTTCCAATGGATATCAGTTTTTACGTGATTTTTGCGCACATATTTAAATACGTGAGACATAAAATCATCCACATGAAAGCCTTGGCTGTCACGGCTAACAATCCCCTCCATGCTACAAGCTTGGCCTGTATGCGTATCACGGGCGATAAATTGGCTATCTAATGATGCCGCTGCAATTAATGAGCGCGCATATTCTTGTTCACTCATATGCTTATTTACAGGCAATGTGAGTTGTGGCACGGTGGGAAAATCAAATAGCGCGGCATAGAACTGCACTTCTTCCCAACTTAGCCAATACTCACCTTGGCGCACCGCAAACAGATAAAAATAATCCTCGATATGTTGATATTCAATGGAGTGCACCGCATAGAGGTTTTCACCGAATAACTCGATATCCCCTAAATCGTCTTTAATCAGTTGCCAGCGTTGGCGAATTTGCTGGCTCCATGCCGATTGCGTAGGGGCACCGTGAGATCGCGCAAACACGCCATGCCGGTTCAAACAATTGTTTTCACCATCGAGCTTTTCTGTGTGGATCAGGGTATCGATTTTTTGGATATGAGACCACCAATCACTGTTGATACGATCGTCGCTTGTCGTACCAGGTGAGAACGGATAATGATACGTTCTACCATACTTTCTTGATTGCATATTCATCATGCTTTCTCTAAAGAAATAGAAATCCTCACAAATCATTAGCTGATTTGTGTCTTTAAATGTTGAGAAATCAAGAGTTGGTATTACATATCTATTCCGAGTAACGGCCTCATTTATTGAGTACTAATGCACCAACATTAGCCAAGGAGAATTAGATTTAGAGGGATGATAATTTAATAGTCAAGATAAATACCATCAATATATTCCTAAATCGCCCAACATAGGCATTATTGTACCGTTATCTGGCTTTCATCAATAGCATATTTCACCACCACTTTATTGCGATATAAGCAACTATCCTGCAATGTAACGGGCTCTTGGCCTTTAGTGGTGATTTTCTGCCAAATTTCATTGTGACGATAAACGACGTTATTTTCACGGGTAAATTTGTGATTATTTTGGTAGATATGGTATTTCACATCACGAGGATCACTACATAACAACTCCCCTTCCAGTTGGTGCTCCGCAATATTAAATACCAATTGAAAGGCGCTTTGTGTTGGGTTGTAAAATACCAAGTCAATGTAGTTATAAAAGATGGCGGCCCCTGAACCAAACGGCAATACACGCCCTTCATCAGGGAAAGGGTCAAAACTATGATTCGCTCTCTCAATCACCCGTAGTGGCGAATGCAAAACCATCCAATGAATTAAGTTACTCAATTGGCAAATTCCCCCACCAATACCCGCGCGAGCCTCCCCAAAAGACAGTTCCATTCCTTCAACAAATCCGCGTCGAGCCGTCGGTTTTCCAACTAATCGACAAAAAGAAAAATACTCCCCCGGATAAATCGTAATACCATTCATGGCTTGTACCGCAATCCGTAAGTTAATCACTTTGTTATGTTGTAGACGCAAGTCAGAGTTGCCTAATTTACGTATCAGCTTAGAGGTATGTTTAATGTAGCGGTATTCAAGTCGTTCGCTGGATTTGACTTTCGAATAGTATTTAGAGGAAAAAGCCCAATGCATCCTTCGAGCAAGACGTTTTTGGGTGACGCGTAGCCAATAGAGAATAGGATGATAAGAAGAAAGTGGCCGACGCATGACAAACTCTTGTTGATTTCATTAACCAATAAATGATGTCATAGGCATCCGCTTTTAGACATAGTAACTATCTTAAATTAGCAATCAAACTGTTCAATAGATTTTGTGTCTGTCGCTAGGCGGCAAAGAAAGTCAATCCCGAGGAGCATACACCAGTATGTGACTCGGGTTGACTTTCGAAGCCAACAACGGGACACCATTAAGAGTGCGCTTTAACGAATACGCTCGGATTATTCAATAGATTTTGTGTCCCGAGGAGCATACATCAGTATGTGACTCGGGTTGACTTTCGAAGACAACAACGGGACACCATTAAGATCACGCTTTAACGAATACGCTCGGATTATTCAATAGATTTTGTGTCTGTCGCTAGGCGGCAAAGAAAGTCAATCCCGAGGAGCATACATCAGTATGTGACTCGGGTTGACTTTCGAAGCCAACAACGCGACAGACCAAAAGATGAAGAATAATCAGTAGAGACCGAGTACCGCCCCTACAGCAAGTAAAAAGAAACTAAACAACCAAATCCAACCAAATGAGTAACGTAAGTGACGCCCCATATCGATCCCCGCAAGCCCCATCGCTAACCATGCTGCTGGGGAGAATGGGCTAACAAATGTCCCGGCGTTGTTACCAATGGCCATTGAATAGACCACCGCTGATGGGTCAACTCCCACTGTACCCGCAATTTGTTGAATTATCGGCAGTAACGCAAAATAGTATGCGTCTGTACTCGTGAAAATATCCATTGGTACACCAATAATACCAACAAAAATATGGACTTTTGATACCCATTCCATGGGTAATACAGCGGTTAAATCCAGTGCAATGGATTTCAGCATGCCACCTTCGGATAAAATACCTAAGAACGCCCCTGCGGCTAAAATGATCGCTACCATGCCAAGAGCTTGTGGTGCATGTTGTGAAAGCACTTTCATTTGATCTTTCGGGTTTGGGAAGTTAACCATTAATGCAAGCGAAAGGGCAATCATAAAGACATAAGGTGCTGACAATAAACCAAATGCTAAACAGATAACCGATGCGATAATCAACCCGCCATTAATTAGCGGTTTTTTAGGTTGATGAATAGTATCCGTCACATCTGCGGTATCATCACTGACAGGCAACAGTGAATCCATTTCATATGGCGTAGTGCCGTTAAGTTTTGCAGCAGCAATACGACGTTTTTCACGCATACCCATAATAATGGCAAAGACCACTGCTCCGCCCATGCCAATTAATTGAACAGGGATCAAATGCTGCCATAACGTAGAGGCATCAATACCGGTTACTGCGGAAGCCCTGCCTAATGGCCCTCCCCACGGTACCATATTCATGATCCCCATGCTGGCACACATTAATAGCAACATTAAATATGGGCTCATCCCAAGTTGGCGATACAGCGGTAAGAGTGCTGGAATTATGATTAAGAATGTTGCGGCGCCAGAGCCATCTAAGTGTACAATTCCGGCAATAAGTGTTGTCATAATACAGACAACAATAATATTTCCGCGGGTCATTTTGACCATTAATCGAATTAAAGGGTCAAAAATATGTAAATCTTTCATTAGGCTAAAGAACAAAATGGCAAATAAGAACATGGCTGCCACTTTAGAAACTTTATTGATCCCGCTTTCAAAAAAAACAGATATTTCTGCAATTGAATACCCTGCGAGTAGCGCACCAATAAAGGGGATACATGACATTGCGATAATAGGGCTAACCTTCCCCATCATTAATAAAGTGACTATCGATACAATGATTAAAATACCAATAATTGTTAACACATTTCTTTCCTTCTTAGAATTATATTTTTTCAGGTGAATCCGTTTCTAATTTATTAGCTTTATGACATACAATTTTTCATATTAGCCATATCAGATAATGTGCTTATATAAATCCTTCAACATAACAGCAAGCCCCAATTTATATTTTTGCTGCCACAACAACTTATTCACACTTATTAAAATCACTATTTAAAATAAAAAAATAGTCAGACCTACTATTAACACCATTAAAACCATAACAGACCATTAGCTCCAAGAAATATTGGTTATTAATTATTTAATTAATAACTTGTGAAATTATCGATATCTATAATTACCCATTATTTTCCTATTTTATTTTTTACAGTTTTTTTTGAATGAAATTGTTATTTTTTATACAGGGTAAAAAGGAAAATATGCTTTTTGAAGATTTACTCAAATATGAATTAAATTACTTGATTTTTTTCTTTATAGCCTATCTAAAAAACACCATTTTCGAGTCAATACCACACCATCTCACAAAAAATGATTATTGATTTAGGTATAATTCTAAGATAACGAAAGATTACCAATAGGAATTCGCTAATGAGTCGCCTTTTTTCTTCTGCAACAATGGGTCAAGTTTCACTAAAAAACAGAATTATTGTTCCTCCTATGTGCCAATATTCAGCCAATGAAGGTTTACCAACGGCTTGGCATAGATCGCACTATATGAATCTCGCCTTATCTGGTGCGGCATTAGTCATTGTAGAAGCTAGCGCTATCTCCCCTGAAGGGCGGATCACCTATAAAGATCTTGGGTTATGGAATGACGAGCAAACACACGCAATGCAGCAGATGCTGAGTGATATTCGGCAATATTCCGATGCGCGTTTAGGCGTGCAAATAGCCCACGCAGGGAGAAAAGCATCATGTGATCTTCCTTGGTTAGGGGGCAAAAGCCTTCATGTAACCGATGCTCATGGCTGGCAAACTGTCGCCCCTTCTCCATTGGCGTTTGGTGATAATGCCCTTCCGCGGGAATTAACTATCGATGATATTGAGAAAATTAAACAACAATTTATTGATGCCGCTAAACGTGCAGAACAAGCTGGGTTTGATGTTATAGAGATCCACGCTGCCCATGGCTATTTATTGCATGAATTCCTGTCACCGGTGTCAAACCAACGCCAAGATGAGTATGGCGGAAGCTTTGAAAATCGCAGCCGTTTACTCGTTAATGTTTTCCATAAAGTACGTGAAGCTGTCAGCCCTAACATTGCCGTTGGTGTGCGTATTTCAGCAACTGACTGGGTCGACAATGGCTGGGATGTCCCTGAATCTATCGAACTGTGTGAACAATTAGAAGAGCTCGGGTGCGATTATATTCATGTTTCGTCTGGCGGGCTGTCACCAGAACAGCAAATTCCACTGAGTCCTAATTACCAAGTGCCTTTGGCACAAGCTATTCATGAACATAGCATGATGCCAGTTATTGCCGTCGGACTCATTACCGAGCCTCTACAAGCAGAAGCGATTGTTGCTACACATCAAGCAGATTTTGTGGCAATTGGACGCGGTATGTTATTTGAACCACGTTGGCCATGGCGCGCAGCGAGTGAATTAAATGAACAAATTGAGGTTGCACCACAATATTTACGCAGTGCTCCACATCAATTTAAACATTTATTTAAGTAAACAGAACCCGCAGTGTAATACTATTTTACTGCGGGTTATACAGCATTAACGTGCGTCTTGCGAACACTGTTGAACAAATTCAATCATTGTTTTCTGGAACTCAGGCTCAGCGTTGCCTGATTTTTCCAGCTCGCTGTCCATACGTTTAAATTCACTTAAACCATATTTTTCAATGGTTTTATCGTATGCACAGCCGCAAATTGCGCTAATTGCTTTTGCGGTTTCACCTTGTGGATTACCTGAAGCTACCACACAGGTATTCACAAAGTTTTCTTTGTATTCTGCAATTTCTGATTTTTCATCAGAACATGCTGATAACACAGAGACCACACCCACCATACCCAATATTAATGCTAATTTTTTCATTTTTCGCCTATATTCCCATTTTAGCTATAAATCACTAAACAAGTGGCAATGCATGTTCTTGCCCAGTATTTTGCTTTTTTGGGTGGTTATTTTCTATTTTTAACACTATTAATCTTAACTCACAAAATAAGAACTTCTTATTAAGATTAATATCCCCGTCAGTAAATCTTACTATTAATCATAGTCGTTTTCTTTAGAAAAATCCGCAATGATTAATGCTTTTTTATCTATTCATCTTATTTTGACAATGAGTTTGCACAACGCCAGCGATAATAAAATAAAGAAAACAAAATCAATACACAACCAACAATTTGAATAAATGGCATACGTTCGTGATACCAAATAGCGGCAACAAAAACCGTCATTACTGGCTCTAAGATCATAATAATCGCAGCATTCGCTGCTGTGGTATTTTTTTGACCAATAAGTTGCAACACAAAGCGTAAACTGGTGGCAATAACTACACTTGCGACTAACCACATCATGGTTGGCGCTGATAGGCTTGTTGGCCACTCTTCTAAAAACAATGAAAGACTTAATCCAACGATCCCTGTGGTTGCTAACTGTATAGTCGTTAAGGGTAAAAGAGGCACCATTCGGGTATATAAACTGGTATAACAAAAATAAATTGCCTGAACGATAGCCGCCCCTAAAAACCATAGTTGGCTCGCTTTAAACTCAAGTTGTGCTTTAAAAAGGGTTAAACAGGCTAGCCCGATAACCGCCACAGGTAAGGCTTCCCAAAAGTAGCGAGTGGGTCTATTTTTTAAGATAACCCATGCAACTAAGGGAACAAAGAGCATCGCGAGGCTCATAATAAACGCCCCTTCCCCAATAGAATCCGTAATAGAGACGGCATGGATCCACAAAACTAAATTTAACGCCATCCAAGTGCCTGTCATCAATATTTTGGGGAGCTGTTTCAGTGGAATTCTATTCTTTTTTCCTTTACAAAAAGGGAGCAATATAATGGCCGCGAGTAAAAAACGAGTCCCTAGAAAAGCAAAAACAGGCATACCTTGAACGGCTTCTCGGGAAAAAACCCACCCCCAAGCAGCAATCATCGTGGTTAAGACCAAGAAGAGTTCGGCTTTCCTTTGTGAGTACATGTTTCCCTCTGTATAAATTTGACGGTGATCTTATATATCATACTGGCTTTTAGCGCCAAACCAATCACATTTATGGCCTTTCGTTTCCTTCTTTTAAATTAAAAATATCCCGCCAAAAAATGTAAATATGACCTTTAAATTGCCCTGATTTCCTCTTAATTACATTGTTCTTATTCTTATCCATTATTTTAACAAACAAAAATTGTAAAAATAAATCCTGAAACCTCTAAATGGGGAAATAGAAGAAAAAACTCGACAATTTTTTATTCACTTTTTATCTGCGATAATTGAATTATCGTCACGGTATCTTCTATTACTCGGCTTATTGCAACTATTTATTACAACAAAGGTAAATTGCCATGATCATGAAAAATACTGTCTCAACAGATAAGGATATGATCAAAAAAGTTAAACTTGCCATTAAAACGCGAAAATATGCCCATCCAGATGAAATCAGTTTGTTATGGCAACATGCGCTAAATTTCAAATCCTTGATCAGTTGGAATAAAATAATGTTAATTTCTATTCTGGTCAGCGCCGTTATTATAATCATTCGTGTTCTTTGACATCCAATGGAATAAAAAAAGTCGAGCAATAATTGCTCGACTGTGGTTGTTAACAAAGTAGGATAAAAGCATAGCTTCTCCCACTTTGTGTTCATTTAACCCAATATGATTACCAGTAGCCTAAGAATTTCCACCAGATACTACCAATAAAGAACCAAATAGCCAGGTTTACAACACTCATAACAAAACCTGTTTTCCACCATTCTCCAAGTGTTGCATAACCTGATCCGAAGATGATGGGCGCGGTCCCTGTTCCATAATGGGTTAATGACATCATTAACGATGATGAAAATGCCAATGTTAGTGCTAATAGCATTGGAGGTGCTCCCAGCGCTAAACCTGCTGAGAAAAATGCCGCATACATGGCCGTGATATGCGCAGTCGTACTCGCAAAGAAGTAGTGGGAGTAAACATAAATTAAAACGAGAATAAGCATACCCCATACCCAGCTAATCCCCATGCTATCAATCGTACTGCCAACGGTTAAAGACATCCATTTGATCAAGCCTAATTTACCCAAGAAGCTTGCCATCATGACTAAGGCTGAGAACCAAACAACCGTATCCCAAGCTCCTTTATTTTTCAGCACATCATCCCAATTAATTACCCCGGTTGCCAATAGGATGCTGAGTCCAATAAAAGCGGCCGTTGTTGCATTAACACTATAAGCCGAGCCAAAAATCATTGCGGGGACGCCTGCCCACATTAATAACAGTAAAGCAAATACCCCCAAGGTGATTTTTTCTGGTAACGATACAGGACCTAATTGTTGCAAACGCTCTTTTGCAAAATTAGGTGCATCTGGCGTTGAAGTGATTTCTGGTTTGTACATAAAATAAATAACCAGAGGCATTAAAATAAGCGACACAATTGCAGGAACAAATGCCGCAATAGCCCACATTCCCCAAGTCAGTTCATTACTTTGACTGGTTTCGCTAATAATCAAACTGACGATTAATGGATTTGGCGCTGTTGCTGTAATAAACATCGCTGATGTGATCGGATTAATATTATAGTTTACTAAAGAAAGATAGCGCCCTATTTTACCCGCAGTCCCATCTTCTGCTTTTGAACCAAAACTATCTGAGATTGAACGCATAATCGGGTGGATAATTCCCCCACCGCGTGCTGTATTACTTGGTGTTACTGGCGCAAGTATTGTTTCAGCGATCGCAAGGGAATAGGCAATTCCAATGGTTTTTTTACCAAACAACGAAATAACATAATACCCAATTCTGGCGCCTAAGCCTGTTTTATTCAAGCTCATAGAGACCATAATTGAAATACCAATTAACCAAATTAAGTCATTTGAGAAGCCACTTAAGGCATCGGCAATCGCCCCTTTTGTCGATTCTGGATTGGTTACCCCTGTTGCTGCAACTAATGAAATAGCCACAATAGACACACCACCAATTGGTAATGCTTTACCAATAATAGCGGCTATCGTGCCCACAAATAATGCTAAGAGGTGCCACGCATTTGGATTCACCCCTTCAGGAACGGGGATCAAAAACCAGATGGTCAGCGTTATTGCAACTGCGATTAATGTTGGTACAGGTTTTAACGGTGTAAGTTTATTCATAAAGTTATCCATACATGCCTAAAGATGGAAATACTGGGTATATTTAGATAATTGTTCTGATTTACATCATCATGTTAACAATGTAAGACCCAAAAACTTTGATCGTTATCAGTGAGTTACTTTGTTTTATAAAAAAAGTAACTTTTTTTGTAACAATTCGTAATAACCAACTCACTAATGAATCTTGAACCATTATTTAATGCACAAAATCCCAAGTTTATTTTTAATAACAAAAAAACTAATTTACCCTCTGAATTAGTATTTCACACGTTTATAATGTATCTTTGCTCCGTAATATTTAATGCTTCAATTGACTATTTTCTTTTCTCAATATACTTACATTTCAAATTTTTTTATAATTCGACCTTATTTTTTGTAGGCTGAATCGAATTAACAATACAAAAATTAGAAAATATTATTTTTTTTAATATATGTAGATAATATTTCAACTGTATTTTATGGTTAAAAAAAGATAGCCGGATGGACACGTGGCGAAGTAGTACTTAGATGACTTCATTCATCTGGTATGAGGTTACTTATTAAAAAGAGCGGTTACTTGAAAATCATAATTGACATTTTTTGCTACTCGAAATTGTTTTCAAAAATGGATACTCGTTTCTTGTTATTGTCTTAATCACCATTAGCTATCCTACTCTTCTTAACGAGCCTTGAGGAAATAAAATGCTTACCAATCAATCAAACAGTACCAACTCACCACAATCTTGCATTATATTGTGTACAACCAATAGCCATGAAAATGCAATTAACATTGCACAACATCTTTTAGATAATCGCTTAGTCGCTTGCGTCTCGTTATTACCGGAAATAACGTCCTTATACCTTTGGCAAGAGCAGATCACAAAAGACAAGGAAGTATTACTCCTCATTAAAACAACGCAATCTAACCAATTAAATGTCTTTGATGCGATAAAAAAAATACATCCTTATGAAATACCTGAATTAATTAGGCTTGACCCAAGCCAAGTGGAAGATAATTATTTGCAATGGTTAATTAATTCCGTGAAATAACTCCCTATCCAAATGAATTAAAAAGAATTATTGCATCACTAGCCAACTTAAGAGGTGTATTTACAAAATAATTTATCTGGTCGGGTATGGTTTACGTTAAATTAATGGTATACAAATAGACTCGCTTTATATTTATTTTCCTCCTTATTTTTGGGAGGTTTTTTTTTGCTTTTTTACCCCCTCCTCAACCTCGCCAAACAAAATAAAAAATTACACTAACTTGATTTTTTATGTATTTATACTGTTGTTTACCCTCACTATAAATAACAGTTGATAATATACAAAATAACATTATATTAATTCATATATTATATATTCATTAAATAAGATAGAGGGAAAACAATGTCTAAATACCACGAAATTACCCAACACATCAGTAAAAACCTCCCAGAATTAAGTAAACATATCCCGGATGTTATGAAACACTTTTCGGGGCTTGTTAGCACAGGTGTTCAAGATGGTGCCCTTGATAAAAAAACAAAAGAGCTCATTGCGATTGGTATTGCAGTTGCAAACCGCTGTGATGGTTGTATTGGTTTTCATACCAAAACATTGGTGGAATTAGGTGTGACAGAACAAGAACTCGCAGAAGCCCTTGGTGTCGCTATTTTTATGGGTGGAGGCCCTTCCGTCATGTATGCAGCCGAAACAATCAGCGCTTATAAAGCGTTTTCGAACCAATAAACCTGATGACGATGTTTACCTTAGGCTATTCCCTTCAGCCTAAGGTAATGGAGAACTGTTTAATTAAAAGGTGGCTTCTAAGCCAAGCCTAAACGTCCTTCCCGGAATTGGCATATAGATAACAGTGCCAGGATCAAACGCATAGCGGTTAGTTAAGTTATCAATATTAAAATTCACATGAATATTTTTTTGAATTGAATACTTACCTAACAAATCAAATGTCGTCGTTGCATACAGTTTAGTGACTGGCGCCGCTGCGGTTCCTACTAACCATTTTTGCGGGTAATCTTTCCCTGAGTTATAGCGCACCCGTAAGCCTGTTTGTAATTTTTGATCAAACATTTTTGCCCCCACTATCCCTGTGATGACTTTTTTCGGTGGAATACGTGAGGGTGATAACCCCCACGCAAATCCAACGGAGTTACAAGCTGATGGTAGGTTACCTAACGCCATTTCATCTCGTGAACACAGTTCTGAATTATTGTAAAAAGTGGCATCAAAAGAACCAAAAGCATAATTAGAGTCATACTTAGCTTCAATTTCATAGCCTGAAAGTTTGAAACTATCGTAATTTTTCATCACTACATAAGGAGAATACACCCCTGTTGGGTTCACCCCCTGAGAAAGATAGCCTTTAATATTATTGTTAAAGTAAGCTACCCGCAAATGAGTGCTATCTTCAGCAGAAATAAGATTATTTTTCGCTAAGTTCATGCCGACTTCAAATGACTTAGCATGCTCAGGCTTCAATGGAACATCGGGAGTATAAGAATAGGTTTGCCCAGAAACGGTGGTTTCAAATAGGCTGGGCTCTCTATAACTATCTGAATATTTTGTATATACATCTAACTCATCAGTAACATGAAAACGTAGCTCACCCAGCAAATCATTTTTCGGACCATAGCTGATACTCTCACCAAGAACATGGTCTTTTACGTCAAAAGAGTGAATTCGCCACCCCACTAAAGTACTGACCCAGTCCCCCTTATAAGCCATATTAGTAAAGGCTGATGTATTGGTGCCTTTGGCATTACGCGTTACAGGAGTCAGTTCTTCCCCTGGGATCGTGCCTTCTGGTGTCCAGATCGGTTGATAGGTCTTGGTCAACGGTTTTGAGCGTTGCTGCATATATTCCACACCATAAGTGACATCAATCGGATAATCTGCAAATTCAGAGGTATTTTCTAAATTAAAACCCATTCGTTCATCGGTATATCGGTGCTGATACTGATCACCATAATGAGCAGTGACATCATCTGTAGTCCCATTACGTTGTTTAAATTTTCCTTTCGTCCACCACAGCCCTAAATTCATATCGACCCATAATGAGTCAGGCTTATAGGAATAATTCATTGACGCAGTATCAATATTCGCTGAACCTAATGTCCATTGCGGCATTTTTCCATCAGATTGATACCAATAAGCGGCTAATACTTCCCCTGCTTTTTGTTCATGTCGGCGATAATTTAATTCCAGACTGGAATACGGATTAATAAAAATATTCGTCTTCAGTAAAGTGGATTGGCTTTCGTAGCTCGTATTAACCACTTCTTGTCCCGGTTTTATCGGAGCATCAGTATTGGAATATTTATGATAGCCATTTTTCCCCGCAAAAAAGTTACCTTGTTTTCTATCACTATGAGCAATTAACACATCAAACGTGTCATTACGATAAGCAACCCCAGCCGTAACTGAGCCATTATTAAAATGGGTATTTTTAATACCATCAGATAGACGATATTGCGATTCACTCCGTTCTTCTGAAGCAATAGTAGGGCGACGGTTATTGTTATAAATATTCCCCTTAAATAAAAAGCCAAATTGATCCCCTTGAGGAATAATACTGCTTGCTGATAAGGTTTTTAATTTGACTGTGCCACCGATAGCACCGCCCGAGAACTTACTCATCGATGCTCCTTTTTCAATATTAATCGTATCGACTAAATCCATGTCAATATAGGTTCTATCTGTACTACCTTGATAGCCACGCCATGTATTGGTTGATTGCAAACTACCATCAATAATAATAGGCACTCGACCATTACCTTGTAGGCCTCGAATACCAATATCTAGCGCTCCAGCTTCATTTCTCGCATTATTTACTTGCAAAGAAGTTTCATTGGCAAAAATATCTGAATTTGTTGTGCCTCTAACCGTTGAAATATCTTTCGTGTTTATTTGCTTGCTATTTGACTTTATTTTGCTGGCTGTCACGAGGAGCTTATCTTTTTGAGGTGCTGTGTCGGTTCCATCCGCTAACGCTGTGCTTGAAGAGCATATGACAAGCAAGCTGATTATATTTTTATTTTGAAATATCATTTAAGTAACGCCTTCACTCATTAATAAAAAATTTATTAAGACGATGAAATACCGTACAGGCAGTTTTCAATACCACTACTGCTATACTGGAATTCGTGAATTTAATGGTGGGTTTATAGACTACGCCATAAACAAAATCAGCATAAAAACCTTATTTATTGAATGGTTACAAATCCATTCTCCCAACAAATATAAGTAGGTCTTGGAATATACACTAATGATAATAATGATCAAGATCATATTAAATATCATTCGCATTATCATTTAGTGATATTGCATTTATTAATACTTTATTTATTTAGCTCCCAAAAAAAACGACAATACTTAACGTATTGCCGCTTAAGAATAATCAGTAATCAAAGATGAAAATATAAAACGCAGCTAATTTAATTTATAGCGTGTTATTTCAGTGGTGGACGCCGTACTGGTGCCCCATCTGCGACATAATAATTCACTTCACTCCCTTGTAGTGGTGGGCGATTGCGAATTTTATCTGCGATTTTTTCCGCAATCATAATGGTCGTTGCGTTTAAATTTCCCGTAATAATAAGTGGCATAATCGACGCATCCACTACCCTTAAGCCTTTGAGTCCATGCACACGCCCCGCACCATCAACGACAGCCATATCATCATTGCCCATTTTACATGTTCCACATGGGTGGAACGCGGTTTCCGCTTTATCGCGAACAAAGGCATCCAGTTCTTCGTCAGTTTGGATATGCTTACCAGGGCTAATCTCTTCTCCTCGGTAAGGATCAAGTGCTGGCTGCGCCATAATCTCTCGTGTAATACGAATAGCGGCACGGAATTCTTCCCAGTCCTGCTCAGATGACATGTAGTTAAATAAGATACTCGGATGTTGGCGTGGATCCAGCGACGTTAAACGCACTCTGCCACGACTTGGCGAACGCATTGATCCGACATGAGCCTGAAAACCATGCATATTCACCGCATTACTGCCATTGTAATTGATGGCCACGGGCAAGAAATGAAACTGAATATTCGGCCAAGCAAATTTATCACTGGTGCGGATAAATCCCCCCGCTTCGAATTGATTGCTCGCTCCGACGCCTGTGCCTTTAAATAACCACTGTGCGCCAATCATTGGCTGGTTATACCATTTTAATGCCGGGTATAAAGAGACTGGCTGCTTACATTCATATTGTAAATACATCTCAAGGTGGTCTTGCAAATTTTGTCCAACACCTTCCAAAATATGCACTTTTTTAATATTAAATTCATTTAATATGTCTTCAGGACCAACGCCGGAACGTTGCAAAATTTGCGGGGAAGCAATAGCGCCTGCGCATAAGAGCACTTCCTTTTGTGCTTTCACTGTCGTTGCGCTGGTACTAGCACCTTGGTAATATTTGACACCTACCGCTTTTTTCCCCTCAAATTCAATAACATCTGTTATTGCATGCGTCACGATGGTCAGGTTTTTTCGCCCCTTGGCCTGATCTAAATAGCCTCGACCCGTGCTGGCACGTCGCCCTTGCGGTGTAACCGTACGATCCATTGGGCCAAAACCTTCCTGTTGGTAGCCATTGAGATCATCGGTTCTTGGGTAGCCGGCCTGTACGCCTGCATCTACCATCGCCTTAAACAAGATATTGTTATCTGTTTTCGGGGTAGTGACACTCACAGGTCCGTCTCCACCATGATAGTCATTGGGCCCAATATCGCGGCTTTCTGCTTTACGGAAATACGGCAAACAGTCAAGGTAACGCCAATCTTCAAGGCCCGGTGCTTGCGCCCACCCATCAAAATCCATGGCATTTCCACGGATATAACACATCCCATTGATTAGCGATGAACCACCGAGCCCCTTTCCGCGCCCACATTCCATGCGGCGATTGTTCATGTGTGGTTCAGGGTCAGTTTCATACGCCCAGTTATAACGACGCCCTTGCAGCGGATACGCTAATGCGGCTGGCATTTGTGTGCGAAAGTCGAGCCGATAGTCTGGCCCCCCTGCTTCAAGGAGCAGCACAGTAACTTCAGGATCTTCTGTCAGGCGTGTAGCAAGAACGTTACCGGCTGAACCAGCACCGATAATAATATAGTCATAGACCATTGTTATCTCCTCTGTTTCAGTCAAATTTAAATGATGTGATTAAAAAACGGATGTAAACTCCCCGAGTTCCACTTGAATTGATTTGATTTGGGTATAATTTTGCAGCGTAATGATGCCATTTTCACGCCCAATCCCCGAATGCTTATAGCCTCCCACTGGCATCTCTGCTGGGGATTCACCCCATGTGTTGATCCAACAAATGCCGGCTTCTAACTGATGAATAACCCGATGAGCACGCGTTAAGTCCTGCGTCACAATGCCCGCTGCCAGCCCATATATGGAATGGTTTGCACGTGCAATCACTTCATCTTCCGTTTGATAGCTTAAAATGCTCATCACTGGGCCAAAAATTTCTTCCTGCGTGATTTGCATGTCATCGTCGCAATCGGTAAAAACGGTGGGAGCCACATAGGCGCCATTGGCAAAATCTCCCTCAGTGATCCGTTCACCACCACACAATAATCGCGCCCCTTGCTGTTTCCCTAACTCAATGTAACGTAATACATTTTCCATATGGGGGAAGCTGACTAGTGGGCCAAAATTGGTGTCTTCTTCAATGGGGGAACCGATGTTAATCCGTGCCACACGCTCAATAATTTTCGCTTCAAACTGCGCTTTAAGTGATTGAGGAATAAATACCCGAGTTCCATTGGTGCAAACTTGGCCTGAGCTGTAAAAATTGGCCATCATGGCGATATCGGCGGCTTTATCTAAATCCGCATCAGCAAAAATAATTAACGGCGACTTGCCTCCCAGCTCCATAGTGACATCTTTTAGGGAAGAGACTGACGCATTTGCCATCACTGTTTTCCCTGTAGCTATCCCGCCAGTAAATGATACTTTGGCAATTTCAGGATGTTCGGTGAGCCATTGCCCGACTTCACCTCCCTTGCCCGTCACCACATTAAACACCCCTGCCGGGACGCCCGCTTGTGTATAAATTTCAGCAAGTTTAAGTGCGGTTAACGATGTCACTTCACTGGGTTTAAAGACCATAGCATTACCCGCAGCAAGAGCCGGTGCGGATTTCCATAAGGCAATTTGGATGGGGTAATTCCACGCGCCTATCCCCGCCACAACCCCCAAAGGTTCACGGCGGGTATACACAAATGCGCTTTCACGTAAGGGGATTTGTTGCCCTTCAAGGGCAGGAATTAAACCTGCGTAGTATTCGAGCACATCTGCCCCCGTCACAATGTCCACATAACGGGTTTCTGAAAGTGGCTTGCCCGTATCAAGGGTTTCAAGGTAAGCCAACTCATCATTACGTTCACGTAAAATATCCACCGCTCGACGTAAAATCCGAGAGCGTTCCATTGCGGTCATGGCGGCCCACACTTTCTGCCCTTGTTTGGCACTTTCAACCGCCCACTGAATATCTTCTTGACTGGCAGATTGCAGATTGGCAATCACCTCCCCATTGGCGGGATTGATTGCGGGGAATTGGTCACACTGCGGTTGCGAACTATCAACATAACCACCATGAATATAAAGCTGATGTAGTGGTGGGTTCTTCATATTATCTCCTTTTAAACTATTTTAGGTTTGAGATACTTGCGCCTCGCCGAGTTTCATTTCGATATACTCATTGGTTATCTTTAACGCATCTGAAACGGGGAAAACCTCGTTACTTAACGCACTGCGTAGCCACAATCCATCAATTAGCGCTGCAAGGCCTTTTGCCGCCATTCTCGCCTCCTGTTTTGCAAGCACACGACCAAACTCATAGCTTAAATTTGAATATAAACGCCGATCATTAACTTGCTGTAAGCGGTTTAAATTTGGCTGGTGCATACTGCTTGCCCAAAATGCGAGCCATGTTTTCATCGCCGCTTCACTGGTTTGCGTTGGGTCGAAATTTCCCTCTACTATGGCTTGAATGCGCGATTTTGCGTCTGCTCCTGTTAACATTCTCAAACGCATCGCAACGGCAAAGCCCAATTGATATTGAATATGGCGCATAGTGGCTTCGAGCAGGCCATTCTTGTCACGGAAATAATGACTAATAATCCCTGTGGAAACCCCTGCTTTGCGAGCGATTAATACAAAGCTGGCTTCTTGCATGCCAACCTCATTAATCACCGCTAACGTCGCCTGAATTAACTGCTGTTTACGTATCGATTGAATTCCTATTTTCGGCATGAGCTCTCAACCTAAAAACATATTGTCTCCAATTATTAAACGTTTTTTTAATTGAATGTTCAATCAATATTAACTACTATTTATCACAATTCATTTACAATTATGCGAAGAGGAATAGGATAAAACAAGGTTAACTTGCTTTAAATTCAAACAGTTAGCAAGGTTAATAACTTTTCACCTGTTAAATAAATAAAAATGTGGAACTGCCGATGACAACGCTTAATAGTTCAAAAAATCAGCAGAAAGACAAATTAAATTCTGTGGTTTTTTTCACTTCCGCTGGTCTAATTCTAGCGTTTTCTTTTTTCACCATCTTGATGACCGAAACAGCAAATCAATGGATCGTCGCCACCCTTGGCTGGGTATCAAAAACTTTTGGTTGGTATTACTTATTAGCCGCGACCTTATACATTGTCTTTGTGATTTTTGTTGCAACATCTCGCTTCGGTAATATCAAACTCGGGCCAGAGCAATCCAAACCAGAATTTAGCGTGCTAAGTTGGTCAGCCATGCTATTTGCTGCGGGGATTGGCATTGACTTAATGTTTTTCTCGGTAGCGGAACCCGTTACCCAATATATGCTGCCGCCAACGGGTGAAGGCGAAACATTAGAAGCAGCTCGTCAGGCGATGGTGTGGACCCTGTTCCACTATGGCCTGACGGGCTGGTCAATGTACGCGTTAATGGGCATTGCCTTAGGTTATTTTAGCTATCGCTACAATTTGCCTTTAACTATTCGTTCAGCCCTCTACCCTATTTTCGGTAAACGTATTGAAGGACCAATTGGTCATACTGTCGATATCGCTGCGGTGTTGGGGACTATTTTTGGTATTGCCACCACCCTTGGGATCGGTGTCGTGCAACTTAATTATGGGTTAAAAGTTCTGTTCGATTTGCCTCAAGGCTTATCGGTTCAAAGTGGCTTAATTTTCCTTTCTGTGGTGATGGCTGTCATTTCTGCCACGTCAGGCGTGAACAAAGGTATACGCGTCTTATCCGAACTTAATGTCTTGCTCGCCTTGGGGCTGATTTTATTTATCTTATTTATCGGCGATACCGAATTCCTACTCAATGCATTAGTGTTAAATGTGGGTGATTACGTTAACCGTTTTATGGGGATGACACTTAACAGCTTTGCATTTGACCGCCCTACTGAGTGGATGAACAGTTGGACACTGTTTTTCTGGGCGTGGTGGGTTGCATGGTCTCCCTTTGTCGGGTTATTCCTTGCGCGTATTTCACGGGGAAGAACGATCCGTCAGTTTGTCATTGGTACCTTAATTATTCCTTTTGTTTTCACACTATTATGGTTATCTATTTTTGGTAATAGTGCACTGTATGAAATTATTCATGGGAATAATGAGCTCGCAAAAACCGTGTTAGAAGCCCCTGAAAAAGGGTTCTACTCCCTCCTCGAACTCTATCCCGGATTTGGCTTAACCGCTTCGCTTGCCACGATCACAGGGTTACTTTTCTATGTGACGTCCGCCGACTCTGGCTCGCTGGTACTGGGTAATTTCACGTCAAAGTTAAGTGATATCAATAATGATGCCCCAAATTGGTTACGTATTTTTTGGTCTGTCACCATTGGCTTACTGACATTGGGTATGCTGATGACCGATGGCGTCGCTGCGTTACAAAATACGACAGTGATCATGGGACTTCCCTTTAGCTTTGTGATTTTCTTTATTATGGCAGGATTATATAAGTCATTAAAAGTAGAAGACTTTAGGCGAGTCAGTTCATTAAATACCAATGCACCTGCACCACTGTATGGCAATGGAACGCTAAACTGGAAGCAGCGTTTAGGTCGCGTGATGAACTTTCCCGGTACGCGCTATACGCAGCGTATGTTGGACTTAGTCTGCATCCCAGCAATGGAAGAAGTGGCAAAAGAATTAACCATCCGCGGGGCTAATGTCACATTTAATATCTTGCCGCCACAAGCCGATGAACGGCTAGATCACTTAGAGCTCACCGTTGACCTCGGTGAAGAGCAAAGCTTTATTTACCAAGTGTGGCCACAGCGTTATTCTGTTCCCGGCTTTACCTATCGTGCCCGTTCGGGTAAATCCCATTATTTCCGCTTGGAAACCTTCTTATGGGAGGGGTCGCAAGGCAATGATTTAATGGATTACACCAAAGAGCAGGTAATCAGTGACATTCTCGATCAGTACGAAAAACATATGAATTTCATTCATTTGAGTCGAGAATCTCCCGGGGCAACGCTCACCTTCCCTGAAACTGTTTAAGCCAATAAATAAGGGAGCCTAGCTCCCTTGAGGTTGTTGACAAAGTGGGAGAAAAGCGTGGTTTTTCCCACTTTGTGTTATCAGGCGAAAATCAATATATTGATTTTCCTTGTTTATTTTCAATAACCTATCCAACCTGCCGCCAAACATGTTATGTTTGTCAGCAGTCTGAAGGGAGCCTAGCTCCCTTATCATTTAAAAATCAATGATTAAAAAATTAATCATGTCCCCTAGCATACTCCAACATCTTTTTCATTTGCTGGCGATCGTTCATCCATGGCGTTGCTCTTGGGCATCCGGCTCCTGTTGGGTTAACATCACAAACATTAAAACGTCGAAACACGGCATTTTCGTCTGCATCACGCTGCTCAAGTAGAGCTTGATAACTTTGTTCTTCTGGCGGAAGTTTCTTTTGGGGATCAAAGACAAACTTTTGCTCTGACTGTAATTTTTCAATCCCTTGGTAGTTTTGATTAAACTGGCGATCAGCGGGTGATTTCTCTTTAAAGGTAAAGTCGTTGGCAAAGCCATAAGAAGTGAAACAAAAAAAGATAACAAAAATAACTCTATTAAACATATGGATATCCTACAATGTCGATAAGTTTACATTATACCCTCCTAAGTAGTAACACCCAGTAATGATTGAAACTTAATTCATAATATATTTAATATTCAAATAGATAATTAACTTTAGTTATTGAATCAATTGATTGATACATTTTCGACCGTTAATTGAGTGTGCATACTTGTAAGCTGATTAACATCTGCTTTAGTTTTAATTCCTTTTGCAAACTCAGCAGTGAATTCTCTCCGTTTTTTCTCATCCATAATCAGAATAGTGCTGTAACCTATTAGATTACTAACAATTTTTAATCTTGTTCCATCCGCTACTTTTGATAAAAGTAACCTTGCCCTACCAATCATTTGATTCACCTATGGGGTAAAAAACTCACTTTATATCACTTAATCGGCGGGAGGATAGACGATGAGTAAAACATATTTTGGACCTTATATTGATGTCAGTGTCGATGCAACTTGGAACGATTGGCAAAATTACCCGAATGGTCGACCTAATGCGAAATACAGCCAAGCAGCTATCAAATATGGGGTTGATATTCTTTACCTTGGTTTCTTAACCGCAACCCGTGATAAACAAGCGGCATGGGCCGCGCAACCGACGATGCCTATTAGCTGGGCAAAACCCTTAACTGATGAACTTATTGATGGTGGCGTTAAAGTGGCCGTTTCATTTGGCGGGGCGGCAAACCAAGATGTATCGTTAGTACAAACGCAAGAGCAGTTGATTGCAACATACCAAGAGGCCATTAATATACTAGGCGCATCGCATATCGATTTAGATTTTGAAAACGGTCTTTATGATGCAGATAATGCATTTTCTGCATTAAAAGTGATTATCAAAAATAACCCGCAAATCACCCTCAGTTTAACCTTACCCACCCTACCGACGGGGTTGACAAGTACAGGATTAGCATTGGTCAAAAAATCAGTGGATGCGGGTTTAGTGATGAAAGTAAATGGCATGGCGATGGATTATTATGACCCTAATATCAGTAGCCTAGGTGACGCTGCCATTAAAGCAGCGATCAGCATTAAGAACCAATTAAAGCCATTCTACCCAACAGTTGATGATAAACAACTGTATGATTATGTTCAAATTACACCGATGATTGGCTTAAATGATGATCTCGCCATGTTCAGTTTCCATGATGCCGATATTTTAAGTGAATTTGCTAAAAGAATCGGCTTGAACCTTGTTTCAATGTGGAGCCTAACACGCGATCGTCCAGGCAATAAACCTTACCCAGAGGCCACCAGTTCAGGCAACCCCGAGCAAACCCATGAATTTGAATACACGGCGTTATTTACCCAAAAACTGAACAGGTAAATCTCTCGATATCAACCATATTATGGATAATGATGATATCCCATTTTTTCTGAAATACGGCGGCCTGACGCTTTTAGCAGTTGCACATAATGGTCAAGTTGCTGCTCATCAAACCGAATGGTAGGGAACGAAATGGATAGCCCTGCCACAACATGCCCTAAACGGTCGTATACTGGCACCGCGATGCAACGTAAGCCTAACTCTTGTTCTTCTCTATCCTGTGCATAATGGCATTCACGTACCTCAGCTAGCTCCACCAGCAAATCATCAAGGTTTAAAATGGTGGTATCCGTTTTTTGGGTAAACGACTCATCTTTTAACGCCAAACGAATAGCTTCTTCATCTTGCCAAGCCAGTAAAATTTTACCTATCGCAGTGCAATACAACGGGTTACGGCGGCCGACTCGCGAATACATCCGCAAGTTATAGCTAGAATCAATTTTATGGATATAAATAATGGCATCTTCATCTAATGCCCCTAAATGCACCGCCTCATGGGTTATTTGCCCAATATGGCGCATTTCCTTATCCGCAATTTCAATGAGATCCACATATTCAAGGGACTTTGCACCTAGCTCAAAGAGTTTCAAAGTGAGTGAGTACTTATCAGCCTCTCCCTGTTGTTCCACATAGCCCAGTTGTTTCATGGTTTGCAAAAAACGAAAAGTGGTGGCTTTTGACATCAATAAGCGCTGGGATAGCTCGGAAACACCGATCTCTTTTTGTTCCCCTAACGCGCTGAGAATACTAAACACTTTCACCACTGCGGATACGGCATCAGTTTGAGTTGTCTTATCCATCTTGTTGTATTCATCCTAATAGATTGGCCTTGATAATATCACAAAGCCAATTAAAACCATGCGATAGGCCATAGCATAATTGGCGAACCTCACAAAAACAAGAATAGGGATTCATTATTTTTAAAACAGCGTTTCATTTTTATTGAAGTTCTGAATCAAATGCGTTTTAATAACCTTATTAAGTTAGTAATCGATAACTCAGCCCTAATCGTACAGGTGATAAATATGAGTACAGATCCGCAAGTTGCCGTCATTGGCGAATGCATGGTTGAATTGCAAAAGTCGGGGGAGCTGTATAAGCAAACCTTTGGTGGGGATACGCTTAATACCGCGCTATACCTGTCTCGCTTAACAAAAAACCAAGGTGTGACGACCCGTTATATCACCGGTTTAGGGAAAGACCCATTCAGCCAGCAAATGCTAACAAGTTGGCAGCAAGAAGGGATCAATACTGATGACGTGTTTATTTCTGATAAGCACTTACCAGGTATGTATTTAATTGAAACCTCCGCCGATGGCGAACGCCGTTTCTTTTATTGGCGTGATAACGCTGCCGCCAAATTTTGGTTGGATGAAAACAGTCAAGCACGTACACAGCAACTTCTTAATTCACAACAATTTATTTATCTAAGTGGTATCAGCTTAGCCATTTTACCTGACACTGCTCGCCAGCTTTTAATGGGCATTTTGCAACAGGCTAAACAGCATGGGGCGAAAATTGTGTTTGATAATAATTATCGTCCTGCACTTTGGCCGTCAAAAGAAGCCGCAAAACAAGCGTATCAACAAATCTTGCTGTTAACCGATATCGCTTTTCTCACCTTTGATGATGAGCAACAACTGTATGGGGATTGCCATGAAATCGAAGCCATCGCACGTACACAGCTGTATGGAGTGAATGAGATTGTGATCAAGCGCGGTGCTGAACCCTGCTATGTGATCATCAATAATGAACGTTATGAAGTACCAGCGAATAAAGTCAGCCATGTGGTTGATACCACTGCCGCAGGGGATTCGTTCAGTGCGGGTTACCTTGCCTGTCGTATTTTGGGCGGAACACCTTGTGACGCTGCCAAAACTGGCCACTTATTGGCGGGAACCGTTATCCAACACCGGGGAGCGATTATTCCGACCGAGGCCATGCCAACCACCGATTTAGGAAAATGTTAAGGGGCTTTAGCTATGAATCAATTAATTGAAAGAATTAAAAAACTGAACGTTGTTCCCGTGATCACTATCAATAATGCAGAACATGGCGCACCGCTTGCTAAAGCCTTGGTGGAAAATGGTCTGCCGTGTGCTGAAGTCACTTTCCGTACCCCTGCTGCTGTGCAGGCGATTAAAAATATGCGCGCCGCCTACCCTGAGTTATTGATTGCAGCAGGTACCGTGTTAACCACTGAACAAGTCGACCAAGCTATTGAAGCAGGTGTAGACTTTATTGTCAGCCCAGGTTTTAACCCCAAAATCGTCGCCTATTGCCAACAAAAACAGGTGATTATTATTCCGGGAGTGAATAACCCAAGTTTAGTGGAGCAAGCCCTTGAATTTAATCTGACCACCTTAAAATTTTTCCCAGCAGAAGCCTCTGGTGGCGTTGCGATGCTAAAAGCCCTCAGCGCAGTTTACCCCGTGAAATTTATGCCAACGGGCGGTATCGGCGTGAAAAATATTAAAGAATACACCACCTTACCTTCGGTGCTAGTCTGTGGCGGCTCTTGGATGGTACCAAATGAATTAATTGACAGTGAAAACTGGCAAGCGCTTGGCAAGTTAATCGCCGAAGCAGCAACACTTTAATTAACAATAAAAATCTCGTCGTCGTCATTATGCCCTTATCTTTTCGTAAGGGCTTTTTATTGAAGAACTATATAGAATAAATACTCGCTGATCTTATCCTTATCGAATAGTGAATGAATTAGCCTTATATTTTAATTCAACATATAAGGCTAAAACTGAACCAGTTTCTAGATCGGAAACTCAATAGGCATTAAATGATTGGCAAACTAACCAATAAAGCGGGTTAATTGTAACCGCAACATCTCATTTTCACGCCGTAGCATTTCATTTTGATCCATCAGGCTCATGGCCATTGCGATACCCGGCCAATCAATTTCTAGCTCATGGTAAAGACGCACCGCCTTTTTCACGATGATCACCGCTTGGTCGTCGAACAACCATTCGCGTGTTGTTTCAATGGGTTGAACTATTCCTAGCCCAACAATCTCCTGTAATTCGTCTTCGGCGATGCCTGTATGAATACAGAAATCAATAACGGTTAGTGTGGTTAACTGTTCCATTATTTTCCTCCCCAATTCTTGCGCGGGTCAAAGTTCTTCTGAGTTTCCGCTAATTTCTGCCACAGTACTTTCGATTCATCATCACTGCTTTGCGGCATCACAATTTTGATAATTGCGTATAAATCACCTGCAATACCCTTATGTTTCAGCCCCTTACCTTTAAATCGTAATTTTTGCCCTGCTTGGCTATTGGCTGGCACAGTGATCAGGATGGGGTCTTTTAAGGTAGGGATAGTAATTTTAGTCCCCAGTGCCGCTTCCCAAGGTGCTAATGGCACAACCACTTCTAAATCATGGCCTTTAATATCGAACAATGGGTGTGGTGCAATACGGATAGTTATCCATAGGTCACCATTTTCTCCTCCATTTTCCCCTGGGGTTCCTTGTCCTTTTAAGCGAATGCGTTGCCCATCAACTACACCAGCAGGTAGAGTCACATTGAGTGTTTTGGGAATTTCATTTTCGATAAAACCAAAAGCGTTATAGACCGGTAAGTGATAACTGATGGTGCGTTTATGTGACTCTTGGCTCTCTTCTAAAAAAATCGCCAGTTCAACTTCGAGGTCATGGCCACGATGGCGGCGAGCCTGCCTTGTCCCTGCGCCACCTGCACGTTGAGAAAACATTGAGGAAAAAATATCATCAAAATCCCCTGCACCAAAACCTTGCTGGGAGTACGAATAACCTTGCTGGCCTTGGGCTCCTTGGTTGAAATAGGGATCATTTCGATGCTCCCACATTTCATCGTATTCTGCACGCTTTTCCTTGTCACTGAGTACCGCCCACGCTTCTGCGATTTCCTTAAAGCGAGCCTCCGCATCAGGCTCTTTACTGACATCGGGGTGGTATTTACGTGCTAAACGACGATATGCCGTCTTAATCGTCTTCAAATCATCGGTGCGATTTACACCCATGATGCTGTAATAATCCTTTAGTTCCATAGTCATATCTCGTTCACTTGTCTGTTGAATAGAGTGCTTATGGTGTCTAACCGTACTGTTTATATAGGCTAAACATAACGACTTACCTTGGATTTAACTTAAGACATTTATATGCTAATTGGAATAGCATCACCATGATAAATATTAAATATATTGAGGAATCGTGACGAGGCGAATCGATAAAATGCCATAAAAACAGGAAATTTTCGCTATTTAGCGCTAAACCTATAAGAGAGTTCACTACTTACAAGAGAAAAACCTATGGATGCCATCGCCAGTCGCCTGAACTATAAAGTGAATTTTGCCATTTCTGTTGAGGATTTTATTCGGTTAATTCTTCAGTCACCGTTTAAAGAAATCGTATCAACCGATAACATAACTCAATTAGACGCAATGCTTAATAATGCAGATTTATTGATTAGTGTATGGGATGAAGATCAGGTGGTGGGATTTGTCCGCGCGGTCACCGATTTTAGTTCTTGCTGTTATCTCTGCGAACTTGCCATTGATACCAATTATCAAAAGCACGGTATCGACCGTTATTTGATACGCCTTGTCGCTGAAGAGCTCCCTGCCAACTGCCAGATTGTATTTTTTTCGACCGACAGCAACCTTACCGAATACCTAAAACTGGGGTTCACTCAATCTCCTCGAGCTTGGCACACCACCGCAGAGACCTATTTAGCGAAATCCGCCTATGGGGATTGATATTAATGAGTGAATGAAAAAAGCATTTTAAAGATCATTTGCCAATATGGTCTTTAAGGTGCTCATACAATAAATTCACGAAAATTCTTTTAACTCCCATGCGATGCTTTAAGCAATTTATACATAATAAACTCAAAAAAATTCTCTTAGCGCCGATGCGATGCTTTAAGCAATTCACACATAACAAATTCAGAAAAAATCTTTTAGTCCTGCACCAATGCCTAAAGAATAAATTCAAATAAATACCCTTAACTCCGATGCGATGCTCTAAATAATTTACACATAATAAATTCAAGAAAATTCTCTTAGCGCCGATGCGATGTTTTAAGTAATTCACACATAATAAATTCAGAAAAAATCTTTTAGCTCTGCACCGATGACTAAAGAATAAATTCAAATAAATACCCTTAACTCCGATGCGATGCTCTAAATAATTTACACATAATAAATTCAAGAAAATTCTCTTAGCGCCGATGCGATGTTTTAAGTAATTCACACATAATAAATTCAGAAAAAATCTTTTAGCTCTGCACCGATGACTAAAGAATAAATTCAAATAAATACCCTTAACTCCGATGCGATGCTCTAAATAATTTACACATAATAAATTCAAGAAAATTCTCTTAGCGCCGATGCGATGTTTTAAGTAATTCACACATAATAAATTCAGAAAAAATCTTTTAGCTCTGCACCGATGACTAAAGAATAAATTCAAATAAATACCCTTAACTCCGATGCGATGCTCTAAATAATTTACACATAATAAATTCAAGAAAATTCTCTTAGCGCCGATGCGATGTTTTAAGTAATTCACACATAATAAATTCAGAAAAAATCTTTTAGCTCTGCACCGATGACTAAAGAATAAATTCAAATAAATACCCTTAACTCCGATGCGATGCTCTAAATAATTCGTGCTACAGCTAGGCGGCGAATGAGTTTAGCCCTAGGAGCATACATAAGTATGTGACTAGGGTGAACTCATGAAGCCAACAACGCTGTGGTGCGAAGTATGACGAGCATCTTGTTTGAAGCGAAGTATGACGAGCATCTTGTTTGAAGCGAAGTATGACGAGCATCATTTGAGACGGCCACGGAGGCGCTTAATAGCCTGACTATGCAACTGACTCACCCTCGACTCCCCCACCTCCAGCACCGCACCGATCTCCTTCAGATTCAGCTCCTCTTGATAATACAGCGTCAGCACCATCTTCTCGCGCTCTGGCAATTGCTCTATCGCCGCCGCAATCTGGTCGCGTAAACTGGAATCTAACAACAAACTCAGTGGGTTGCCGCCATCGTTCTCATCCATTTGTGGCTCGCAGCTTTCCCCGTGAATTTCGTGCCACTCATCGTAGGAAAACAGTTGGCTATTATTGGTATCAAGCAGCGCTTGGCGATATTCCGCAAGGTCGATATCCAGCGCTTTAGCAATTTCTGGCTCCGTCGCACTGCGCCCTAACGATTGCTCCAGTGCGCCAATAGCTTTGGTCATTTCCCTTGCTTGGCGACGTACACTGCGCGGCACCCAGTCGCGGCTGCGCAATTCATCTAACATCGAACCACGAATTCGCTGTACCGCATAGGTGGCGAACGATGCCCCTTGGGTAATATCGAAACGTTCCAATGCATGCAGTAAACCAATCCCCCCTGCTTGAATTAGGTCATCAATATCAACACTGGCGGGTAGTCTAACTTGCAGTTTCAGGGCTTCGTGGCGTATTAGAGGGTAATAACGCTCCCATAGGCTATTTTTATTAATCACACCTTCGGCAGTATACAAATCACTCACAACCTGAATCACCCTTCAAGCTTTAAAAAGGTATTCATTATCTGTGTTGGTTTTGATTTCAATCCGTAGAGTAAGGCACTAAATATGGCTTTATTTGCCTTATCCTAAATAGATAAAATTTGAATGATTGCAATGTTAATGGTTGTTTTAACTTAATTTTTAGAGAATTTTATAGGTAATACAAGCGGGCGTGGTTGTTTTATTGAGATGCCATTTTTGATTTAAAGGAGATTATCTTTAGGGTTTGATTGTATTTTCCTTTTAGCATTAAAAAAACAAATTGAATCCCTTAAATAATTTAAGTTGTAGGTAGGCGGCAAGTGAAGATATCTCGATGAGCGTACATAAGTACGTGATTCGAGTAGCTGAACGCAGCCAACACCCCTACGGCTTAAAGGATGACAGGGATTTAAATAATTCGAGTTGTAGGAAGGCGGCAAATAAGTTTATACCGATGAGCGTACACAAGTACGTGATTCGGATGAACTTATGAAGCCAACAACGCTATGGTGCGAAATATGACGGATAATATGACGGGCAAAGAAAAGGCCAGCAATGCTGGCCTTTAATCTCAAAAACCAATCACGAATTAACGTAACAGGCTTAAAACACCTTGTGGAACTTGGTTAGCTTGCGCCAACACAGCAGTACCTGCTTGTTGCAGGATCTGGCCACGGCTCATGTTAGACACTTCAGTTGCGAAGTCAGCATCTTCGATACGGCTACGTGCTGCGCTCAGGTTATTAACAGAGTTGTTCAGGTTGTTGATGGTAGATTGTAGACGGTTTTGAATCGCACCTAAGTCTGAACGGAAGTTATCAACTTTAGCTAGAGCCTTGTCTAACGCATCCAAAGGCAAATCATTAATAGTCATTTTTACTTCATTAGTGGTATTTTTTACTTCAGCTTTTGGTGCAGCGCTTAAAGTTCCATCTGTAGTTTCAATCGTTGCTTCTGTATAAGTAGTTTTACCATCCTTAACAGTTTTGACAATATAATTACCTGTATCTTCTGTTCCATTGGAATTCATTTTTTGATAAATTGTTTGACCTTGAGTAAGTCCTTCTAATTCTACGTTTTTCTTAATATCAATTTCAGTTGTTCCATCCTTTGGATCTAACCCTTTACCTGCAACTTCCATTTTAGTGATTTGTTTACCAATTTGACTTCCTTTTGATAAATCAAAATCGCCTAATTCTAATGTATCTTTGTTAATAGCTTGTAAATCAATAGCTATAGTTTCGCTATCATTAGAACCTACTTGAATTTTCATTGAAGTATTTTTGCTCAGAACTTTTACGCCGTTAAATTGCGTTTGTTCAGAGATACGATTGATCTCATCCATACGTTGTTTAACTTCCGCTTGGATAGACTTAGTATCTGATTCTGAATTTGTTCCGTTTTGTGCTTGAACAGTTAATTCACGAATACGTTGTAAGTTATCGTTGATTTCGTTAACCGCGCCTTCCGCCGTTTGTGCGATAGAGATACCGTCGTTAGCATTACGTGCTGCTTGGGTTAACCCTTTTACGTTAGCCGTAAAACGGTTAGCGATGGCTTGGCCTGCGGCATCGTCTTTTGCGCTGTTGATACGTGAACCGGAAGATAAACGTTCAATCGCCGTACCTAATACGCCTTGTGAACGGTTTAAGTTGTTCTGAGTAGTCAGAGACAAAATGTTAGTGTTAATCACTTGTGCCATGGTAATGTCCTTGTTATTCAAATTAATATGTTAAGCCTATGGGCTTAACTGGGTGATTTTCGTCAGCAATATGTTTATCGGCTGTAACTAAATCCCCTTTAGGCTTTTTGCATAAAAATTTCATCAAAAATGGCAAAACCTGCACGGGAACTCGCTTTTAGCTTCACTATTTTGTTTTGAATTATTTTATTTTTATCAATTTTCTTATTATTTAATCCCAATAAGGATAATTACCTCGATTTACTTGGTCTCTTCTTGCCATCGTTGTTTTTCAGAATAGTCTAAAATTTTCCTCCCTTTTGCCGATAAGACTCTAAATAGACTCTATTTCAGAGTTAATGACACAGGCATAGACTCTAAATCATTCGGGTTGCAGGTAGGCGACAAGTGAAGATAGACCGATGAGCATACACAAGTATGTGATTCGGCTATCTGAACGCAGTCAACACCCCTGCAGCTTGAAGGATGACGAGAATAGCGTAGGAGAAAACATGGCAGGAATATCCACACTCGGTATCGGGTCAAACTTAGACTTAAATGTACAAATGGATCAGCTTGAAGCGATGGAGCGCCGTCGTTTGGAGCCATTAACCACCCAAAAAGCCAGTTATGACGCGCAAATTAGCGCCTATGGCAAAATGCAGTCATCCTTAGAGAAACTGAAAAAAGCCGCAGAAGACTTAAAAAAATATGGCGATATCAGCACGACTAAAGTGACTGGCGAATATAAAGCCTTTGATGTGAAAACGGATGGTAAAGCCGTAGCTGGGGTGCATGATGTGTTAGTTACCCAGTTGGCAAAGGCGCAAACTATCGCCACCAAAGGCACCCCAAACAATAGCAATAAAGAGTTGCTGGGCAATGGTGCGCCTGAAAGAACAATCACCATCACCCAACCGTCACAAAAAGAAGATAAAGATAAAATCGTTATCAAATTAGATAACGAGCACACCTCACTGATTGAAATTGCCGATGCCATTAATAAAACCGATAAAGGCGTTTCGGCATCAGTTATTAAAGACAAAGACAATATTTACCACCTTGTCGTGACCTCCAAAAAAGAAGGTACTGAAAACCGTATTAGCATCAATGTGGAAGGGGATGACAAACTTGCCGCTATTCTTAATGTTGAATCTGACGTTGATGCGGATGGTAAAGTTACCTTAAAAAATGCAGACAGCATTGGTATGGTGCAAAAAGTTGCCCCACAAACTGCCTTACTGGAAATTGATGGTTTCAAATTAGAATCACAAACCAATGAAGCCAAGGACTTATTTCCGGGCTTAACCCTCACCCTAAAAAAAGAAAGCGAAGACGGTAAAGCGGACCATTTAATCGTTTCTGAAGATATCGAACCCGCTAAAGCGAAAATTAAAGCGTGGGTGGATGCCTATAATGAATTCCAAACCTTAGCCAAAGAGCTCACCAAATACACCCCAACGGAAAAAGGCACCGCCCCCGATAAAACCAATGGCCCACTGATTGGTGACTCCACGCTGCGCATGATCCAAAGCACTTTGCGCACCCAAGTTCGTTCACCACAAGCTAGCGGTGAAATTGATTTACTGAATAAAATGGGGATCAAGCAAAAACTGGATGGTACTTTAGAAATAGAAGATAAAAAGCTGGATAAAGCGCTCAAAGAGAACCCATCCAGCGTCAAAGTATTTTTTGCCGGTGACGGCAAGGAAACCGGTTTTGCGACTGAAAACTTTAACTACCTAAAAGATACCTTAGACAGCAAAGAAGGCACACTACATAACGCCACTGATGGTATTCAAAAGAAAAAGAAAAGCTTAGACAAACGGATTGAGCAAACCAATAAGCAAATCGAAAACACCATGGATATGTACCGCCGTCAGTTCCAAAACTTGGACAAAATGATGACATCGCTCAACAGCACCAGTAACTCCTTAGGCCGACTTTTAGGTTAATACTTTAGGTTAAAAAATATGTATCAACGTCACGCACAGCAAGCCTATCAGCAAGTCGATTTGGAAAGTGAAATCACCAACGCGACCCCGTATCAGCTGATCCAAATCCTGTTTAAAGGGGCGCTAAGTGCCCTGAAACGCGGGGAGATTTTTATGCAGCAAGGTAAGGTGGCGGAAAAAGGTAAAGAAATCTCAAAAGCTATCGACATCATTGACACTGGGTTAAAGCAGTCGTTAAATTATGACGCTGGCGGCGAACTTGCGGAAAATTTAGCAAGTTTGTATGAGTATATGACAATGCAGCTACTCCGTGCCAACCTCGAAAACAACGTGGCTTATGTCCAAGAAGTTTACCAATTACTCTCCGATATCGCCTCTGCATGGCAACAAATCGGTGCAAATGTGGATGAAAGATAATCAGGTGGACAATAAAAATCCTATCGATTTACATGAAATATACCGTAATGTCTTAGTATTAAGTGAAAATTTAGTTGCCTTGGCGCAATCTGGGGAATGGGAGACGTTGGTCTCCCGCGAGACAGAGTATGTCCTTGCGGTGGAAAACCTCACCGCATTAACGCAAGCGTTCGAAGAACAGCAGCCAATCACTGAGGAATTTATTCAGTTATTGCATAAAATTATTGAAAATGAACGTGTGACTAAAGAATATTTACAGCAGCATTTAAATTTTTTAAGTAAAGAAATTAAGCAGTTAGACCAAAAACGGGTACTCAATAACAGCTATGGGCAATTTGATGAGCCTGATACCCCGTTAGTCATTCGCCCCATGGAATAGCTTTTGTGTGTCAGGCCAACTGACCTGACACGCCTTTCCCGCTACTGTTGCTGTTTTAAACGCTGCTGTTTTTTCAGCTTTTTGAGCAGCATATTACGTTTTAGCGGCGATAAGTGATCGAGGAATACTTTGCCCTGCAAGTGGTCGATTTCATGTTGCATCACAATGGCTAAAAACTCATCGCTATCCACCTCAAATGGCTTACCGTGTCGGTCAAAGGCTTTCACCTTCACACGCAAGAAACGGTCGACATCGGCGTATATCTCCGGCACTGATAAGCACCCTTCTTGGTAGCTGGTTTCCCCTTCGCTTTCCACAATTTCCGGATTGACAAACACCATTGGTGAATCACGATTTTCCGAGATATCAATCACCATTATCGATTTGGTTTCAGCAATTTGCGTTGCAGCAAGGCCAATGCCGTTATCGGTGCTGTACATAGTATCGAGCAGATCGTCGATAAGCGTTTGTACCGCGGCGAAATCCGTCACTGGACTGCATTTGATCCGCAGTCGCTCATCGGGAATTTCAATAATTTCTCTTACTGCCATAATTTAAATCCTATTAATTCAGTCTTTATTCTTAATAATTAAATCTATTGCTCAGCAAAATTAGTTATATAAACAAAGTTGCATAGGCAAGCGCCTCAACACCCCACGTTAAGGGAAAATGGGCTTGCGCACCTTTCTTTCTAATGAATAATCTAATCAACACGTAGGGAAAACATTATCGACTTTTTTATTTGCCAAAAATAGGCAAAAAATGACATTGTGCTTTAACCTTACTCGCACTTCGGTGTTTTTTTCGCCACAAAACCTGACCCTGCAAATTTAAAATTTCGTGTAAAAACAAGCTACAGTGAGACTTGGCAGAAAAATACCATGTTATTTAACAAACTTCATCTAAAATGTGCAAAAAGTGTCATTTAGCAAATTAATTATTTCACAATTATCTATTGCTATATGCTCACTAGCACTGGTGTAAATAACACTGCCGTTAAACTGTCCCACTGCGAATATCCCGAATAAACAGCTTTGTATAAGCGATTTTTCATTCTATAAGAACCCCCTAAAATGCTGGCGTCACGTAAAATATGACGAATAATCAAATGGAAAAACAATTTATTATTGATAAGGAATTCAATATGAAAATAAAACCGCTCATCACTCACTGTACGGTATTGCTACTGGTGAGCATGCCTAGTAGCGCATTTGCCAGCAATGTCGTGACTCCATCGACTGATCACGACAAAATCCATAAAAGTCTGAATGACTTAAATTATCTTTCACAACATCTCGGTGGCAGCATCGATGACCTTCAGTTGCGTGTTGATCATAATCGAGACGCTATTAATACAAATGCAGCGGCTATTGATATTCTCAGTCAATCCGCCCATCACATGGCTATGGATTTGGACGACAACAAAAAACAAATAGAAAATCGGCTGGAAAACGACACTAAAGCTACAGAAATAAAGCTTGAAGATGTGTATAACCGTAGCAAAACCGAAACAATATCCCGTGTTGATACCCTACGTTCACACCACGATGACTCATTAAACACCCTTCGTCACAATCTCTATAAAGAAATAGGCCAAACAAACAGCCAGTTAGACCAAAAAGTTCGCAATTTGCGTGACCAGTTTAGCGATGATATGACCCAACTCGATAACCGCCATAACCATCGTCTGGACCAACTAAAAAATAAAATTGCAGCAAATGCAAAACAAGCTAATTCAGGTATTGCCTCTGTTGCAGCAATGAGCAATATCCCTTATGCATTACATACCCGCTTTAGTGCTGGCGTTGGTATGGGGCATTATAAAAATGGCAAAGCGATTGCCGCTGGCGCACAATATCAAATCAGAAAGAATGTGAATCTGCGCAGTTCCATAGCATGGAACAATAGCAATAGTCCTGTCATTGGTGCTGGTGTTGCCGTTGGCTGGTAAAGCAACACAATTGTAACTGGTCCTTGCTTCTGCCAAGAATACAAAGAACCCTTAAAGTTATAACGGAAAAATAGAGGGGCAAACCTGAGTCAAGTCATTAAACTGACTTGCAGACCCTCTGTTTATTCCACTGGTGATTATATTCTGGCGATTTAGTAGCAAGACTAATACCTCATCGCCCCGTTAAATTTCGACATGCTAAATGGATGTGCTTTTGCCTTTTTCTTGCAAAAACAGAGGGAAACGATTGCCCTTGATCTGTATTGCCAATTCGGGCAAATAACCGCAGATACAAATTGCAACCTAGTGATCAGCTGGATACAATGCTCGCCTTTGTTTGCTCTTACCTTTGTTGCCAAGTGAAATATCAACGGTTTATTAATCGGTTAACGCAAATTTCAGTTAAACCATTCGCGTTATAACCTTTCATTACCGAGAAGCTGAATCGAGACAACAAATGCAAGTTGGTCGCTTGACATAACAAATACAGCGCAGAACCGTCAGCGTCAGCCCAAGGTTCTCCAATTGATTAACCTTTATTTGAAGTCGCTATTGTGAAATTACTTTTTTGTCTTTCGTTAACTACCGCAATTCTCTCAGGCATTTGGGCTTGGGTCGCCGATTTATTGGGCTTAATTGGCTGGGCGGGCTTTCTTGGTTGTACCGCTTACTTCGCCTATCCCAAAGATGGTATCAAAGGCCTTGGCATTACAGCATTAACCGTCAGCAGTGGCGTGCTGTGGGGATTAGTTATCTTACATAGCGGCAGCTATTTGCAAAATTTCCCCAGTTTTATCGGCTATTTTATTACCGCGCTTGTGGCCTTTTTCATGTGCATTCAAGCCAAAAAACAGTGGCTATCCTATATCCCGGGTACCTTTGTGGGAACCTGCACTATTTTTGCAGCCCAAGGCGCATGGCTTGTTACCATTCAATCGTTACTTATCGGCGTGTTATTTGGTTTTGCGATGAAAAAAAGCGGAATGTGGCTAGGGGCCTAGTTGACTAGGCGGCGAACCTTTCCCTTGCCTAACATGGTGTTAATTTGAAAAAAAAATTCACCATTAAAGGTAAACCCCCCGAGTAGACAAACGATAAAAAAAGCCGCCTTTCGGCGGCATAAAAGAATAAATAAAACCAAGGGAATTTCAAACAGGATTGATATTACCTTAAATTCTTATAACAACAATATATAACATAATGATTTAATTGATAATTAATTTGACTAACAACTAAGTAACCCTACATAGACAAGCGTAGAAAATGAAATGAATATTGTTAATGAAATGATAAAAAATTGATATGATATTCCTATTTCGATTAGATAAGATTATCTATCTGGTGAAAATTTAATTACAGATGAAATTATAATGATCATTGTGAGTTAAATTCAGATTTATCTGTACACTCCAGACGGGTTTTAAAAAAATATAGATTAACTTATCTTACTTTAAATAACATTATGTTCCAAAATGGAACGCAATTTATTTGGAGGGAGATCTGTCGCGTATCATCAATAAAAACCACAGCAATAAACAATTAATAAAAATAGCTTATACGCTAGGTATACCCACAACTTGCATTTTCAACCCAACGTGTTGACTGAGTTAATGGAGAGTCAAGATCCTGTTGCTATTGAGCTTATATTGATTCGCCCTACCTGCTGAGAATAATGCCGTATAGTCGAGGATATTCTGTTTATTATTCTATGTATGTTCTCTATTTAATCTATCACATGTTCAGCATAGCTAGATTTCATTGAGAAAATGAAAAATAAGACCATACCAAGAAAATATAACGGCTCTTTGATGATTGTTATTAAACACATCTTAACGCATACTCAACCTGGGTTATACAAATATGAGGTGTGAAAACACATTTAAAAATAAAATTATTTTCAATATTACCCTTTTATAAAGTTACTATTGAAAATATGACAAAATCATAGACAAAAACTATTATTATGTGTTTATTAGGTTGATATAAATTTAATTATCATACAAGCGCAACTAAAACAATCATTAAAAGAGAACTAAGATAGCGACTTAAAATACTAATTTAAATTGTTATTTAGATAGATAACAATTTAAAAATAAATAAAAACATCACCCAACACAGTGTATTAGATATTATCAATAACATATAAAATACAAATCCCTTGTAACCAATACAGTAAAGTCAATGCTAGGTAACCCCATGATATGGTATCTCAATCAATGAACGATTAATGCTATAAAGCTACACATTAGAATAATATAGTGTTATAACTCACCATATTAATTTAGTAAATAACAGATTGAAAACCATTACATATGCTACGTTTATAAATACCCGTAAAACGGAGCATAAAAAACATTATATGGCGGTGTAACCAATGAAAGATGTTATTTTAGGGGGGACGGTTTTTATACCTGGGATGAGCCTCGTCCTTTTCTTAGGTTTTTTTTCATGGTTAATCTGTAGGACCATTTATATACATTTAATGAGTAAATATAAATATGCTGGAAATCTTTTTGATATATCCATACTATTTTTATGTACTTTATGCATACATTTCATTATTAACTCATAGTGGGTAAAAATGAGTATCAAAAAATATTTAATTATTGTTCTATCTTTATTCATCATTATCTCCTCCATTTATTTACTATGGAACCATTATGCATTAAGTCCTTGGACACGTGATGGTAGAGTACGCGCTGAAATCAACCAAGTTACCGCTGAGGTATCAGGTAAAATTGATAACCTTTTAGTCATTGATAACCAAGAAGTTAAAAAAGGAGATTTATTATTAATTATAGACCCAACTGATTATGAAATTAAAGTTCGAGAATCTGAACTCGAACTCAACGAGCTAGTTATTCAGCATAACTTTGCGAAGAACCAGCTAGCTAGACGTACAAAGCTTAATCAAATCGCTATTTCAAAAGAAGAGCTTGAAGATGTTCAGTCGCGACTTGCTAGCCTGACTCAAAAGATCGAGTTAGCAAAAGTAAAGGTAAACAAAGCCAAACTAGATCTTTCAAGAACTCAAATAATTTCTCCCGTAAATGGCTTTATCACTAACTTAAGCCTCAGAGCGGGCAACTATATTAATGCAGGCTCACCTTTATTCGCCATAGTAGATAAAGATTCCTACTATATCATCGCCTATTTAGAAGAAACTAAAATGACAAGCGTTGCTATAGGGAACAATGCCAGAATAAAGCTCTATAGCAATAACAATGAACTAAATGGAAAAGTACAAAGTATCGGACGTGCAATCGATGATGATAATACCTCGACAGGTAACCAATTATTAGAAAATGTGCAACCCAACTACCCGTGGGTTAGACTCGCACAGCGTGTGCCAGTTAAAATATCGCTGCAAAATCTACAAAATATATCGTTGATCCCAGGAACAACTTGTACTGTATTTATTGGCGAGTAAGCGGCGAGTAAGCTATGAATTTAAACTGGTTATTTGCAATCAAATATACATTAGCTATTTTACTTGCTTGGTATCTATCGTCTTATTTCGGTTTTGATAAACCATATTGGTCGATGATGACTGTTGCTATTATCGGCTATCCTGATCCATCATTAAGCTTAGCTAAAATGGCTGCAAGGTTATCTGGCAGTGTTATTGGTGTCATTGCTGTCACTCTTATAGCCAATATCAGTATCAACGACCATTGGCTGTTTACTGCATTGATTATTATTTGGTTATCAATATGCCTTTTTATGACATTAATTTCACGCTATATGATGCCATATCTGTTTTCGTTGTCGGGCTACACCTCTGCAATTATTGCTTTCGGTACTTCAGCATTTCCAATGCCAATGACCATTTTTAATTTATCTCAAGAACGTTTAATAGAAGTGATAATAGGCATTATTGTATATACCTTTATAAGCTACTTATTTCCTAATCATACGAATATACCTCAAACAAAACTAATAGAGAAAAAAATAAAAATAGAAAAAAAACAATTATTATCAAACTTATTTAAGCATCAACATGATAAAGCTGAAAAAAACTTAAAAGACATTTTAGAAAATAGCATTAGTTATGATGAAACAAGCCAATATGAAAGTCATTTCTTATCTTTCAAAACTGCAAGGCATAAAGTAAAACATTTACCATTGCTTATCATATTTTCTATCATCAGTATGGCTGATAAGCAATTCTTAACATATGCCAGTTACAAACAATTTTTAGACTTAAAAAAAAGAGATAATCATTTATCCGATAGCACATTTTATTATTTTTTTGACTGGAAAGATGCCATCTTAAATACACTTAGGCTCGTAATAAGCCTTGTTATTAGCGTATTATTTTGGCTAAATACAGCTTGGGAATATGGTTA
This sequence comes from Providencia rettgeri, assembly GCF_041075285.1. Lineage (NCBI taxonomy): Bacteria > Pseudomonadati > Pseudomonadota > Gammaproteobacteria > Enterobacterales > Morganellaceae > Providencia > Providencia rettgeri. Next base: position 2,036,700 of record NZ_CP163512.1, read on the forward strand.
CATTCTTCCGGTATTAGTAAGTATTTCATTTACGTTTGGAATAACTATTCCTAATGCAAATAAACTTGCCTTTATTATATTAATAGTTGCATTTCTCGTAATTTTAATCAGCTATATATTGAAGTTTTATTTTTTAATTCAAGCCACTAGTTATACACAAGCAGTTATGATCATAGCACCTATCTTTTTAATCCTAGGCGTTTTAAAACCCGTAGGAAAACTTGCCTTTATAATTTCACACATAGCCTGTATTTCATTGATATTTATGATTAATTTCACCAACCCAATGAGCTTTGACTTTTCTTATTTTGCGAACACCTCAATAGCTCTTATTTTTTCAATTATCATTGTGATATTAATGCTATATATTATTCCACTGAGTAGTGCTCAGCAAGTCGAGTCTCGTAAAATACATTTTATTTTACAAAAAATAAGTTGCATAGCACCAAATAATCTTAGCTCGGATAAATTAAAAAACACGATACTATTGAATATCAATGCTATTTCAAACCCAGTTAACATTAATAAGCTCTATATTTTACTGTCCTTAATCAGTCTTTATCAATTAGCTGAGTCTAAGGATACTAAAAATAAAATTTTTCAAATTATACATAGCATATCTTTAAATGATGACAAGACTAAAGTCCTTTCATTAATAAATTTTAATGACAACTCAATCGATGACATTAGTTTAAAATATAGCTATAAAATTATTAGTTTCTTACTCTAATCATATACGAGGTGGACATGTTTGAATTATTAACTGCAATCGGTATTGGACTCGCGGTATTATTACCTTTGTCTAACCCATTAACAACTGTTGCATTATTTCTTGGACTATCAGGTGGCATGACTATTGATGCACGAAAAAAAACCATAAATACAACGCCTATATATGTATTTTTTATTATGCTGGTTTCATGGTATTCAGGCCAAGCTATCATGAATACTTTCGGTGTCAGTATCCCAGGTTTAAGGATCGCTGGGGGTTTTATTGTTGCTTATATTGGCTTTAGAATGTTATTCCCAGTTGTTGAAATAAACAAAGATAATGATGACAAAGAGATTTTAGATAATACATCTAGTATTGCTTTCGTTCCTTTAGCTATGCCAAGTACTGCGGGTCCCGGCACAATTGCTATGATTATCAGCATGGCCTCATCTGTTATTTCTAATGAAAGTGAATATCCTCATTGGGTTATTTTAGTTGCACCACCATTAGTTTTTTGCTTATTTGCCATTATTCTTTGGATCTGTTTGAAGAGCTCAAATATGATTATGAAGTTTTTTGGAACAAGTGGTATTGATGCTATATCAAGAATAATGGGATTCCTATTAGTGTGCATGGGTGTACAATTTATTATTACAGGGATCGGCGAATTAACCCGCTCAGGTTTCTTTTACTAAATGTTCCTATATAATTTTATATAACCTATTATTTAATAAAATAATTAAATTCAACTTGTGGGTGTCGTTTTCTATAAAGATACTTCTATTTGGGATCATTTACCTTTAGGGGGATATTTTTATTCGAGTTAACACATGTTAGGCAAAGCGAGAGGTTCAACGTCTAGTAAAAACTAGGCTAGAACCTCTCAATAAAGCATCAAATGACTTTAATCGACTCCGTAAGCCGCATTTAAGTATAATGTTTCAGTTAAATAATCGTCAGTCCGCTTGATTAACGTACCCATCCATTTTCGGGTTGTATTTCAACCTTTTTTAGCTGTCAAAATGAGCAGAAAAGATATCTGCCCTAATATCCATTAGGGTACGAGTCATGTTAATTAATTCATAATATTCAAATAGATAAACCAATCACACCGGCATTGACATAATTTCTTGATACGCCGCCACCAGCTTGTTGCGGACTTGGATCCCCATTTGGAGGCTCAAGCTGGCTTTTTGCATATCCACCATCACATCATTAAGGGATATATCTTGCTTCCCTAAGGTGAAATCTTCAATTTGCTTCGCTGAATCATTGCGGGTTTTATTAATTTGATTAACGGATGCAACAAGGTGATCCGCAAAGCCTACGGGCTCAATAGCAGGCTTTATTGGGTTTGTGGCTTGTGTTGCCACCGCATTCAATTGTGAAATAACCCCTTCAATAGCTTGAACTGTCATGGTGCTCTCTTCTCTTTATAGTGAATATGTTCCACTAATTTATTCGTCGAGCTTACCCTACCACACCCTTTTCAACTTGAAGCCGATAAATAACACCAAATTTATAGGCTGATTCCGTCATTAGATTGCCCCAAGACAAGAAATAATAGCAGAGTGAAAAAGTGACGTTACAAAGAGGGAAATAACATTGTTTCACCAAAAGCATTTTCATCCGTCTAGTAGTCTGCCAAGCAGGGAATATTTATGAGTGCCGCATCTAAAGACACAGGAGAGGCTAAAAAAGGGTTTGCCTCAATGGTTGAGCGCATTAAAGCCGATCCAAAAATACCGTTAATGATTGCGGCAGCCGCTGCCATCGCAATTATTGTAGCCCTCCTTCTCTGGTTGCGCAGCCCCGACTATCGCGTTCTGCTAAGTAACCTGAGTGCTAAAGATGGTGGGGACATTGTCAGTCAGTTGACCCAGATGAATGTGCCTTATCAAATCGCAGATAACGGTAGCGCCATTTTAGTTCCCGCTGATAAAGTGCATGAATTACGCTTAAAACTTGCACAATCTGGCTTACCCAAAGGGGGGAACACCGGTTTCGAGCTGCTCGATAAAGAACAGTTCGGTATCAGCCAGTTTAGTGAGCAAATTAACTACCAACGTGCATTGGAGGGTGAATTATCTCGCACCATTGAATCATTAAGCCCGGTACAAAGTGCACGGGTGCATTTAGCCATACCTAAACCAACACTATTTGTGCGTGAACAAAAATTGCCAACCGCATCTGTCACCGTAGGGTTATTGCCCGGCAGAATGCTCGATGAAGGGCAAATTAGTGCCATCGTGCATATGGTATCAAGTAGTGTAACAGGGCTGACGGCCAGTAATGTCATTATTGTTGACCAAGCAGGTCGCTTACTCACCAATAACGATAACAGCCAACAATCTGCCAACAGTGCGCAAATTAAAATGACCAAAGAGATGGAATCCCATCTTAAACAGCGCATTGAAGATATTCTTTCACCATTAGTGGGTCGGGCAAATATTCATGCACAAGTTACCGCACAAATGGATTTCTCCAAGGTTGAACAAACCTCTGAAGAATATAAGCCGAATCAAACTCCAAACAGTGCTGCTATTCGTTCCCGCCAAAATAGCCAAAGTATGCAAAACAATAATGGCGGAACAGGTGGCGTGCCTGGGGCGTTATCAAATCAACCCGTTAGCGCACCGAATGCACCAATTGAAACGAATAAAGATAATAAAGATGCACAGCAAACAAATAACAACCGTAACAACACGACTAACACGCAAAGTGATGAAACCACGAATTACGAGGTAGATCGCAAAATTAGTCACACCCAACGGCAAATTGGCGTTGTAGATAGGCTCTCGGTCGCAGTTATCGTCAATTATCATTCACAAGAAGGTGAAAATGGCCCAGAAATGAAGCCGCTACCACCTGAAATGATGCAGCAAATTGAAGCATTAACCCGTGAAGCGATGGGCTATTCTGCGGCGCGTGGTGACTCGTTAAATATCACTAACTCTTTATTTACGGATGATACCCCTATTGAGGTTGAACCGTCGTTACTGGAAAGCCCGCAGTTTATTGCCCAGTTACTGGATTACGGCAAAATTCTGCTTATTGCGCTAATTGCCTGGTTTATGTGGCGTTTTGGTATCAAACCACAATGGGTTAAATACCGTAAAGCGCAGCAAGCCCAAGCCGATGCAGAAGTGTTTGTGGCAACTCAAATGAAAACGCCACTTGTGGTGGATGAAGAAATTAATGAAGACATGGATGAGCAAACTCGCCGCCGTCTGACTCGCCAGCGTGTTAGCGCTGAAATTCAAAGTCAACGCATTCGCGAAATGGCCGAAAAAGACCCACAAATCGTGGCAATGGTTATCCGTCAGTGGTTAGGAAAAGCGTAATGAGTTTAAGTGGAACAGAAAAAAGTGCCGTGATGTTGATGACACTCGGCGAAGATCAGGCCGCGGAAGTATTTAAGCACCTGAATCCAAAAGAAGTTCAGCAACTGAGTATGGCGGTGTCTAACATGCGTCAAATCTCCAACAACGAACTGGCGGAAGTGCTCACCGAGTTTGAAGAATCGGCAATCCAATTCGCTGCGCTGAATATTAATACCAATGACTACCTGCGCTCGGTGTTGATCAAAGCGCTGGGTGAAGAGCGTGCGGCAAGCCTACTTGAGGATATCTTTGAAAAACAAGAAACGACCTCAGGTATCGAAAGCCTCAACTATATGGAGCCACAAACTGTGGCTGATATTATCCGTGATGAGCATCCACAGATTATCGCCACCATTTTAGTTCACTTAAAACGCAACCTTGCAGCCGATGTATTGGAACTGTTCGAAGAGCGCCAACGCAACGACATTATGCTACGTATCGCCACTTTCGGTGGCGTACAACCTGCGGCACTCGCGGAACTCACCGAAGTGTTAAACAATTTGCTGGATGGCCAAAACCTCAAACGCAGCAAAATGGGTGGCATAAGAACGGCGGCAGAAATTATCAACCTAATGAAGAGCCAGCAAGAAGAAAGCGTTATCGATGCAATGCGTGATTACGACAGTGAACTGGCGCAACGTATCATTGATGAAATGTTCCTGTTCGAGAACCTTATCGAAGTGGATAACCGCAGCATTCAACGTATTTTGCAAGAAGTGTCTACCGACTCGCTGGTTATTGCCCTCAAAGGCAGCAATCAAGCTTTACGCGACCACTTCCTCAACAATATGGCAGTACGTGCAGCAGAAATCGTTCGCGACGACTTGGAATCTCGTTCTCCAGTTCGGATGTCCCAAGTGGAAAACGAACAGAAAGCCATTCTGCTTATCGTTCGCCGCTTAGTCGAGAAAGGCGAAATCGCCATCGGTGGTGGAGACGATGTATATGTCTAAAACAAAACCAACGCATGACCAATGGCAACCATGGAAATTACGTGAACTTAATCAATGGGATCTAAATTCATCAGCTATCCCATCATTAAGTGACGTTCCAGAACCAGATACGCCCAAAGTGCCGTGCCTTGAACCTAAAGAAGTGTTAGAGCAAATTAATTTGCTCGATAATATTAAAGAAGACGCCCAACGTACTGGGTATCAACAAGGTCATGAAAAAGGTCAAAAAGAGGGTTACCAAGCTGGGTTCGAACAGGGTTTGCGAGCGGGTGAAGAGCAAGGACGTGAGCAAGCACTCGCTATGCAACAACCGATTATTGAGACTTGGCAAAAACTCCTGTCGGAGTTTAATTACTCTCTTGATACCTTTGATACAGTGGTAACCACTAAATTATTGCAGATTGCCTTAACCGCTGCGAAGCAAGTGCTTGGGCAATCTACGGTTTGTGATGGTACCGCCCTCCTCGAAGAGATCAGCCATCTATTGCAGCAAAAACCCGTTTTTGCAGGGCAACCTGAGTTGCACGTCAACCCAAATCACGTTGAACTTATTGAACAGCACCTCGGTTCACTGTTAAACCTGCACGGTTGGCGCTTAGTGGCTGATCCAAAACTGCACATGGGGGGTTGCCGCGTTGTCGCAGAAGACGGAGAGATAGATATGACCGTTGCGACTCGTTGGCAAGAACTGTGCCGTTTATATGCACCGGAGAACGTTTCATGACCGCACGTTTGGGACGCTGGATTGCCTCGCTTGACGATTTAGAATCGCGGATGAAAGGGATCCCGATGGTGCGCCGCTATGGCCGTTTAACCAAAATCACTGGGCTGGTTATGGAGGCCGAGGGCATAAAAATGCCACTCGGTGCCACCTGTTTTATTGAACGTTCTATTAACGGTGGCTGTGATGAAGTGGTTTGTGAAGTGGTCGGGTTTAATGGTTCACGCATGCTACTAATGCCACTGGCTGATCTTGAAGGGATCGCCCCCGGCGCTCGCGTGTATGCACAATCAACAGGTGAGGATGGGCAAACCAGCCGTTTACTGCCTATTGGTAATGAATTGCTAGGTCGCGTATTGGATGCCCAAGGTACTCCCCTTGATGGTAAAGGCCCTTTGGAAGTAAAAACCCGAGCCCCACTCATCACACCACCTATCAACCCGTTAGAACGAACGCCCATTAGTAGCGTACTGGATGTTGGCGTTCGCGCAATTAATGCCTTATTGACCGTTGGCCGTGGGCAACGTATGGGGTTATTTGCGGGTTCTGGTGTAGGTAAAAGTGTACTGTTAGGCATGATGGCGCGGTTTACTCAGGCCGATATTATCGTTGTTGGCTTAATTGGTGAACGAGGACGTGAGGTCAAAGACTTTATCGAAAATATTTTAGGGGCTGAAGGTTTAAAACGTGCCGTTGTGGTTGCCGCCCCTGCCGATGTTTCACCGCTTTTACGCATGCAAGGTGCTTCTTACGCCACACGTATTGCTGAATATTTTCGCGATCAGGGCCTTAGCGTGCTGCTGATTATGGACTCGCTCACCCGTTATAGCATGGCACAGCGCGAAATTGCGCTTGCCGTGGGTGAGCCACCGGCAACGAAAGGCTACCCACCCTCTGTTTTTGCTAAATTGCCAGCGCTGGTTGAACGGGCAGGTAACGGCAAAAATGGCGGTTCAATCACCGCGTTCTACACGGTATTGACTGAAGGGGATGATCAGCAAGACCCTATTGCCGACTCTGCCCGCGCTATTCTGGATGGGCACATTGTACTTTCCCGTTCTTTAGCCGAATCAGGGCATTACCCTGCTATCGATATCGAAGCCTCGATTAGCCGTGCGATGACCGAATTAATCCCTAAAGAACACTATCGGAAAATTCAGCGTTTTAAACAGCTAACGTCTAGCTATCAGCGTAACCGCGATTTAATCAACGTGGGAGCGTATGCCGTGGGGAGCGATCCCATGTTGGATACCGCTATTCAGTATTACCCACGAATGTCGACATTTTTACAACAAGATATCGACGAGCGTTGTGACTACCAAACTGCTTGCGAACAGCTAATGCAAGTTGTGCCCAATGAGTAATGAGGGGATAAATGGCCAAAAACAATGCGTTGACAACTTTACTCAGCTTAGCTGAGGAAGCCTCTGAAGAGGCCGCAAAAGTGTTAGCTCAGGTGCGCCAAACACACACACAAATGGCGCAACAACTGAGCATGTTGGAGAACTACCAATCTGAATATCGACAAAAGCTAAACCAAACACTACACAGCGGAATGGCATCGGATAAGTGGCAAAATTATCAACAGTTTTTGGTCACTTTAGAACTGACCATTGAACAACAACAGCAGCAACTTAATTTATGGGAACAACGCGTTAACGATGCAAATCGCCATTGGCAAGAAAAACAACAACGGGTCAATGCATTCGATACCTTAATACAACGCGCTGAACAAACTGAATACCAACGTCAAAATCGCTTAGAGCAAAAACAAATGGATGAATTTGCTCAGCGCGCGACTTTACGGAGACCACAATAGATGGATATCAACGCCAACAGCGTGCCAACGCTGGCACCTGTTAAAAACAGCAATGTGCAACAAAATGGCTCACATACTGATGAAAACCAAGCGCCAGCCCTGCCTTTTCAGGCAGTGTTGGATAACCAACCACCAGCCCCTAGGGATGGCACGGTCACGCCATCTCTGGATGAAAACACTATCAATAAAGAGCTAGTTGACAGCAAATTGGTTGTGGCAGGTGAAAAAGCCGCTGAACCCGTCAGTGAGTTACAAAAAAATGCTGAAAATACCATCGAACAACTGAATTTCAGCCGTAATTTGCGCACAGATAGCGTACAAACCGCATTGAATGCCGATTTATTAACCAACCCAGCAGTGAATGAGCAATCTTGGCTCAATCACTTAAAGCAATCATTAAGCAATCAAGCTCAATTAACCACAAAGCCTTTATCCGCGCCAGAACCGCACCCTATCCTTGGCGCATTTAGCCAACGAATGCAACAGCTTAATCAAGGTACCCATGATGGAATAGCTGATGAGGGTAATGATCTTGAAGGCTCACAATTGCAATTAGCGGGCGAAGATGACGCCCCAGCGTTAGGGGCTTTTCTTAACAACGAAAAAGAAGAGCGCCGCGACCAACCCTTGTTTGCGCTTAATCAGCAGCGGGATGTCCGCGGGAAAAACCTGACTGAAGACTTTATGCCTTTAAATAAAAAAGTCAGCGATAAAGCTCCCCAGACGGATGTGCAAACACTAACAACACAACCCGTAAGCCAAACAGCGAAAGGCGCATTTACTCTGCAAACAGAAACGGGGGCGTTTACTACCAATGCTCCCTTACACACAAGCACGCAGCCAATCAGTATGATGCCAACGGCTTCAACAGCTCAAGCGGCGGCGATGGCGACCCCAAGTGCAACACCAACCATGCACTTAACCAGCCAACTAGGCAGTGAAGTATGGCAACAACAATTAAGCCAGCACATGTTGTTTTTCTCACGCCAAGGGGTTTCCCAAGCACAAATTCGTTTACACCCTGAAGAGTTGGGTTCATTAAACGTGCATTTACGCATTGAAGATAACCAAGCGGTGATGCACTTTGTATCCCCCCATAGCCATGTTCGCGCGGCGATGGAATCCATGATGCCAGTGCTGCGTAGTGCGTTACAAGAAAGTGGTATTCATCTTGCACAAGGCTCGGTTGGTCAGGAAAATTTAAACCACCAATCTGATGGCTCGCAACATGGTTCACAGCAAGGCTTGCAACAGCATGATGGACACATTCAAGTAACCCATCCTTCCGTCGGGGTGGTTGGCATCAGTGAAGCCAATGCCACTGTTTCCACAAAAACCCCCCAAGTTCGCCAAGGTGGTATCAGTACCTTTGCATAATTAATAAACAAAATGCGGTGATTTCACAACTAAAGCGCCGAGTTACCGCCTTTTTGTTTCGTTTTTCACTCCTTTAACTCTCAACAAGCAAGCCATAATGCTAGAGATCATAAAGTAAGAACCCATTTGGGTTTAGCATCCAAGAAACAGGAATTTAGCTAACATGTCGTCACGCAAAGAGTCTAAACGTTCAAATAAAGGGTTACTCGTTCTGTTCGCCCTTGTTGCCCTCGCGGGTGCTGGTTTTGGTGGGTATACCTGGTGGACGACACAGCAAAACGCTCAAACGGTAAGTGAGGAAGAAAAGCGTCCGAACATGCCTCAACCCATCTTTATGGAACTCGAGCCATTTACGGTGAATTTAGCCGGCGTTGAAGGCCCTGATCGCGTGCTTTATATCCACGTGACACTGCGCCTTGCGAATGAAAAATCTCGTAAGCAACTTCATGAATACCTTCCTGAGGTTCGTAGCCGCTTACTGCTACTTTTATCTGAGCAAAAATCCAAAAACATCGAAACCCATGATGGGAAGTTGCAGCTAATGAAAGAGATTAAGCAAACACTCACCCCCACCCTGATCCCAGGTGATACCGATCAGGATATTTCAGATGTGTTATTTACCACTTTTATTCTGCGGTAATATTCATGAGCGATAATATTTTATCTCAGGCTGAAATTGATGCGCTTCTTAATGATGATGCGCCATCAAGCAACACGCCAGTACCTGAACAGCAAGGGAAAGACAATGTTCGCCCTTATGACCCGAATACCCAACGTCGGGTTATTCGTGAGCGCATGCAATCCCTTGAAATTATTAATGAGCGTTTCGCTCGGCAGTTCCGTATGGGGCTGTTTAATATGTTGCGCCGTAGCCCCGACATCACTGTCGGCGGGATTAAAATCGAGCCCTACCACGAGTTTGCTCGCAACTTACCGGTACCAACAAACTTAAACCTTATCCATATGCCGCCATTGCGAGGTACCGCCCTATTTACCTTCGAACCTGCGTTAGTGTATATCGCAGTTGATAACCTATTTGGGGGAGATGGTCGTTTCCCAGTTCGCCAAGAAGGTAAAGAGTTCACCAATACCGAACAGCGCATTATTAACCGTATGTTGAAATTGGCACTCGCGGCTTACCGTGATGCATGGAAACCAATTGCTGATATCGAAGTGGAATATGTGCGCTCCGAAGTGCAAGTCAAATTTACCAATATCACCACGTCACCCAATGATATCGTCGTGACCACCCCATTTTTAGTGGAGATTGGCAATACAATTGGTGAATTCAGCATTTGTATCCCTATTGCCATGATTGAACCATTACGCGAACGTTTGATTAACCCGCCAATGGAACAAGGGCATCAGGAAAATGAAGCTTGGGTCTCTAACCTTGTCACTCAAGTTAAACGTTCTGAACTTGAGTTGGTTGCCAACTTTGTTGACATTCCAATGCGAATTTCTCGCTTACTGCAACTGCAAAAAGGGGATGTTATCCCGATTGAGAAGCCAGACCGCCTGATAGTAAATGTGGATGGCGTGCCAGTATTGACCAGTCAATATGGCACCCAAAATGGTCAATATGCGTTGCGAGTAGAACATTTGATTAACCCTGTTTTAAACACTCTAGATGAGGAAAGTACCAATGAGTGAGGCGAAGAACTCTCCTGATGCATCAACCAATCACGACAGTGAAGACCTGTGGGCTGAAGCGCTGGAACAGCAAAAAAAAGCGGGATCTGCCTCTGCTGGTGCACAGGCCTTTGAAAACTTTGATGGACAAAACCCATTAAACCAATTATCCGATATCGACATGATCATGGATATCCCGGTTCGCCTGTCGGTGGAACTGGGTCGCACAAAAATGACCATTAAAAAACTGCTGAGTTTATCCCAAGGTTCCGTGGTCTCTTTAGATGGTTTAGCGGGTGAGCCACTGGATATTTTAATCAACGGCTATTTAATTGCGCAGGGTGAAGTCGTCGTGGTTTCAGATAATTACGGTATTCGTATTACTGACATCATTACACCGTCAGAACGTATGCGCCGCTTGAGTCGCTAAAATATAAGGGCAATTGCCAATGACGATGTTATCGCAAATCGAGCCAGTGACGCCGCCACAAACGGCACCATTTTTATCCAATACGGTTTCGCACAGTGAGCCGAATGCACCCGCTATCAACCCAAACGATAGTTTAGTGCAAATTTCAGGTTCACTTGGCGGCATTATTTTACTGATCCTTGCCGGTGCTTGGTTGGTGAAAAAGCTCGGATTTGCGCCGAAGAAATTTGGTAAAGACACATTAGTCAAAGTCAAAAGCAGTTGCTCATTAGGGAATAAAGAGCGGGTTGTTGTGGTTGAAGTCAATAATGAATGTTTGGTTCTTGGCGTCACAACGCAGAGTATCAACGTGCTGCATCAATACCCTGCACAGACTGAACATTTGCCAGTTTCAACCAATGAGCCGCTGACTTTCCAGTCCATTTTCAAGAAAAAACAAGATGCGGCGAAACAAGCCGCGTCAATGACTCCTTTGTATAAGTAGCCGGAAGCTCGCATGTTATCTGTAAAAAACACGTTGTTGATTGCTGTGCTTTCGTTTGCGTTACCCAATTCAGCTTTTGCGGCGTTACCTGCGGTCGTCAGCCACAGCCTAGCAGATGGTGGGCAAACTTGGTCGCTGCCTGTCCAAACGTTACTGTTTTTAACGCTATTAGGCTTTATCCCTGCCTTGCTATTAATGATGACCAGTTTTACACGCATCATTATTGTGCTGGGATTATTGCGAAATGCCTTAGGTACGCCATCGGCTCCCCCTAACCAAGTCTTACTTGGCTTAGCCCTGTTTCTCACCTTTTTCGTTATGTCTCCTGTCGCTGACCAAGTCTATCGTGAAGCCTATCAACCCTTTAGCGAAGACAAAATCAGCCTTGAGACAGCATTAGAAAAAGGCTCTGCCCCGTTACGCACCTTTATGTTAGGGCAAACACGCGAGTCGGATCTTGCGTTATTTGCACGTATCGCCAAGGTCGGGGAGATCCAAGAAGCCAAAGATGTCCCTCTGCGCATTTTAGTCCCCGCGTTTATTACCAGTGAGCTAAAAACGGCGTTTCAGATTGGTTTTACGATTTTTATTCCATTTTTGATCATCGACTTAGTCGTCGCTAGCGTATTAATGGCCTTGGGGATGATGATGGTTCCTCCCGCGACCGTGTCATTGCCATTTAAGTTGATGTTGTTTGTTCTTGTTGATGGTTGGCAATTATTACTTGGCTCATTATCGCAAAGCTTTTTTAACTAAGGGGCTGTTTATCTTGGGTGGTGAATATTTAGTCACTTTTGGCACGTTGAGAGGTTCGCCACCGAGTGAACTCGACAAGCAACCCTCAACGTAGCATCAAATGCGTGAAAGGCGCTTTAATCGACCCCATAGGGCAGCGTTTAAGCATAATAGTTTGATGCAAATGCTAGCCAGTGAGCTTAATTGGCACATTTATTAATTTTTCCGGTTGTTTATTAACCTTTTTTCACTAAGAAAATCAGCAACAAAGATAAACAGACCTAAGGAGCAACGATGACACCTGAATCCGTAATGGCGATGGGAACAGAAGCGATGAAAATTGCGTTGATGCTAGCAGCGCCATTATTACTTGCTGCCCTTGCTGCGGGGTTAATTATCAGCTTATTGCAGGCTGCAACCCAAGTTAACGAAATGACACTGTCTTTTATTCCTAAAATTTTATCCGTAATTTCGGTGATTATTATTGCGGGTCCCTGGATGCTCAACTTACTGACGGATTATATGCGCAGCTTGCTCAGTAATTTACCTTTTATAATTGGCTAACAATGTTAACCATAACCAGTGAAACCCTGACCCTTTGGCTCAGTCAAGGCTTTTACCCCTTTATACGCCTCTTAGCGCTGCTGGGTACAGCGCCTTTTTTTAATGAAAAACAGGCAATTACCAAAGTTCGTGTTGTCCTCGCCTTTTTTGTCGTCTTAATTGTTTCCCCGCAACTTCCTGTGGTGAATATTCCGCTATTTTCTGCAATGGGTTTATGGGTGATCGTCCAGCAAATGGTGATTGGCGTGGCGATGGGTTTAACGATGCAAATGGCCTTTGCCGCAGTTCGCCATGCAGGGGAAGTGATTGGTTTACAAATGGGGTTATCGTTCGCCACCTTTTTTGACCCAACCGGTGGCCCGAATATGCCTATTTTAGGGCGTATTTTCAACGTAATAACGATTTTGTTATTTCTCGCTTTTGATGGTCATTTATGGCTGATTTATATTGTGGTGAATTCGTTTGAGCTGCTCCCTATTCACACTAATCCCCTTAACCGCGACGGTTTTTGGGTCTTCGCTCAATTTGCCAATACCGTCTTTATTAACGGGTTAATGCTAGCCCTGCCCTTTATTACACTGTTTTTAATTCTTAACCTCGCACTGGGGATCCTCAACCGCATGACCCCACAATTATCGGTTTTTGTGGTTGGTTTTCCACTCACACTGACTATCGGTATCAGCATGTTAGGATTGATTATTTCCATCCTTCCCCGCTATACCGAGCGCCTTATCCACCAAGCGTTCGAGCAACTTTCGCTGATGTTTAATTTATTCATTTAATCATCAATACTTGTGTAATTAATGCTTAGCTTTCAATTAAAACCATTTTTTAAATCGGATAATTAACGTAAACCAAAAAAAATTGATGATGATTTCCATATTTCCCTCTTTTGTTTAATCTATTACTTTATATCGGTGATATAACTTATGCATAGAACTACCTTTGTGGTAGTGAAATTATCTATTACTTAATATCTTTCTAAGCTATCTAATGATAGTTACACGTAAGTTAACAATAAATTTAACTTAAATTAAATTAAATTAAATTCAGGGAAATACGTAATTGGCTTGATATAGTCGTCAAAATTTAACCTCGGTTCTAGCCTTCTTCCAATATACTCGTTCTACACCATTCGCCGTTAATCCCCCTATATTGATGGGGTCTAAGCAGGCTATATGGCGGTGGACATTGTCGTCCCACTCTTTGCAATACGCCTCAATTTCTAAGCCGCCTATGTGGCGGTGCACGAGTTCTGTCAATAACTGTACGCAGGCACGGATTTCTAAGCCGCCTGTGTGGCGGTGCACATATTATGCGTAAGCGTGCTCTGAAAGAAGATTTTCTAAGCCGCCTGTGTGGCGGTGCACATATTGAGTATCAACACGATGATAGCAATCTTTTTCTAAGCCGCCTGTGTGGCGGTGCACTTACGCTTCAACTCAGTGTAAAAAACGTTATTTTTCTAAGCCGCCTGTGTGGCGGTGCACGGATAGTTCAACCATCTCATCGGTGATGTGGTTTTCTAAGCCGCCTGTGTGGCGGTGCACATATTATGCGTAAGCGTGCTCTGAAAGAAGATTTTCTAAGCCGCCTGTGTGGCGGTGCACATTTTGTTGTTCTTCGTCAGCATGCTTGCGCTTTTCTAAGCCGCCTGTGTGGCGGTGCACGTTTAGCGGGTTCGGCTACTCCCTCTTTATCATTTCTAAGCCGCCTGTGTGGCGGTGCACAGTAATTATCAATATCCATTCGACGCTTTGACTTTCTAAGCCGCCTGTGTGGCGGTGCACCGAATTCTCTTGTTGATACATTAACAATCTCTTTTCTAAGCCGCCTGTGTGGCGGTGCACAATCAATATTACCTTTTTCTAGCAATCCTACTTTTCTAAGCCGCCTATGTGGCGGTGCACGGTCAGTTGCGATTAAATCGATACAGTTGTCTTTTCTAAGCCGCCTATGTGGCGGTGCACAAATAGTTTCTGCTAATAAAAGCGAACTCGAATTTCTAAGCCGCCTATGTGGCGGTGCACAGTTATTTTAAGGAGGCTTCTTATGTGGTGGACTTTCTAAGCCGCCTGTGTGGCGGTGCACCTACAGCAAGCAAGACCGGATTCTTTAAAGCGTTTCTAAGCCGCCTGTGTGGCGGTGCACGTCCAAGGGTGGGGTTGATGTCACTTGCACTATTTCTAAGCCGCCTGTGTGGCGGTGCACGTTTGATAATAGCCATGTCACTAGCGCTTACCTTTCTAAGCCGCCTGTGTGGCGGTGCACGATTTAACAAAGAAATATCGCTTTACTCATATTTTCTAAGCCGCCTGTGTGGCGGTGCACTCTTGAACCAACATCAAAGCTATCTTTCAATCTTTCTAAGCCGCCTGTGTGGCGGTGCACTTTCTGGTCTATTTTCCGTTGGACTTCTGCGATTTCTAAGCCGCCTGTGTGGCGGTGCACTGGTGCCGGCTACTTTTTGAATTTCAACTATCTTTCTAAGCCGCCTGTGTGGCGGTGCACTAATCAGTCCTTTTATTTCTCTAAGCCTAGGATTTCTAAGCCGCCTGTGTGGCGGTGCACACCGATATTTAGCCACTCGGTTACAGTCTTGATTTCTAAGCCGCCTGTGTGGCGGTGCACAGAAACTGCTGAAACATGGCTACGGGCTGGTCTTTCTAAGCCGCCTGTGTGGCGGTGCACTTAAAGACATCAAAGAAGACTATGAGCTGAAATTTCTAAGCCGCCTGTGTGGCGGTGCACAAAGACCTTGGACAAGTGATCTTTTATGATAATTTCTAAGCCGCCTGTGTGGCGGTGCACTATAAAATTTATATTAAAAAATAAGTTACAACAAGTGGTTAGGGGTATTTTTGCAAAAATACCCTTTATTTTTCCACTTATCGTAACCTATTGATTTTTCATTCCATTATTAAAGAGCCAAAAAAGAAGGTTAAAAATGTGGCACAGTGGCGATTAATTGAGTATCTACCGAACCTTCACTAAGTCCATAACAATTAAAATCGCCAGCCTGTATTAATTTACCTTGTATACATTTAATAAATAATGGAAAGGGTCGATGTTGTTTACCACTTTCCTTACTGTGTAAACTTTCCATCCAAACAAAGGGGAGTCGACTGTGTTTGTCTGGCTTCGTTTTTTGCAAATCAGCCAGACACTGTTCAACTGATGCCCCTGATTTTCTCGCCCATAATTCAGCTTTTTGCTGCATATCCTTTAACACCCGTTTTTCCCCTTTAACATGCTGCCGTATATAACTTACCGGCACTGTATTTTCAGGGACTGCCTGGATTGATTTAATATGAACATAATCGGCAAGCCTGACTAACCAATTCGTTATATTCAATTGTTCAAGCTGAGATTTTTGTTCTGCAACCAATCGCAGTTTTTTACCTAACCGAAAACCTGCGCTGCCATATTCGGGGAAGGCAATCGCCACATAGCTCGTTCCTTTTGCGGATTTATTGTCCACCAGCGCAATATGAATTTGCTGATAAACCTTGTGCCACAAAAAATCGAGCGAAACCTCGGCGTCAGGCAGTAAGGTGACTTCCTGATAAAAATTCATAGTCCACCTTATTTATCACTTTCACCAAAGACACCGCCACGCACTAAAACTGCCATTACATAGTGTTCATCTTCAATACGTGCCAGTTTTTCGCCTCGCGCCCACTTATCAAAGTGCGTATAAAAGTCCTGATTTTCTTTTGGTGTTCGATAAGCCGTGCCTAGATTAGTCACTGCGCCATAGGGCTCAATGGCAATCGCCCCTGCGCCACTTTCGCTACCGTAAGCAGGATACCACGTGTCGATAGCGCGTAATGCATTACCAATTTTTTGTGAATGCATCGCAGCATGCCCATTGACGTGGTAAAGAATTTTACTTTTATCCCCTTTACCTTTATCCATCACCAGTTCTTCACTTGGATAGACTTCTTGCGCTTTACCTAATTGTGAAAATGTGGTTATTTCCAATAATAAAGCAGGCATTTTACCGGATAAGGCCGCTGCAATCCGCTCACCCAGTTTACTGATATTTTCATCTCGTTTATCGAAACTATGAATACTGTGTTGTGTCGCATCAAACACCCATTGCTCTTGATCTCCTGCATTTAACGCTTTCACAATAACTTCAATATTTTCTGCACCAACGCGGTTACGCCACAAAAAACGCCCATTAGCGATATTGTGTGCATACCGATAGCCTAATTCTTTAAAGCCTTCATTTTCAATATAATCCGTGGCAGCTTTGGCGTAACTTTGCTTAAAAAGCGCATTATTGCAAGCCGAGGGAGTTTCGACGCCGCCAAGCACTTTTAACGTAAACTGGTGCATTAAGGTATCTTGATCAATCCCCAAAGCGCAGGCATCCACCGTTTGTAAATTCGCTTTTTCAACCTCTGAATTTAATTTTAACGGGTCATTTTTTACCGTACCTTTTAAGCGGTTTGAAATCGTACCTCGCACTGATTTTTCTTGTAACGATAATGGCGCAAATTGCGATTTATTATCCCAACATGTTCCATAAAAATACCCATCGGATGGGACGAGTTTTTTTTCAAATGCTAAAACCGATGCAACATCATTATTCTTCGCCATTAGTTACTCTCCACTAGTAAAATGTTTAGGTTGGACTTGTTCGCATAAATAGAGGTTTTTTTCTAAATCCTGTGCATAACACCAAAGCATTTCATCAGGGGAATCTATTTTATTTACCATTAAAAATTGTCCTAATGTAACAATGCTTTCTGCAAATCGATGCGGGTATTGAATGTCTCGTTGATTTTTTGCTTCTCCAAGTGGAGATATTCCTTGAAACCCTGTAGCTATAGGAACAATCCAGCCTGATGTTTTACGCTGTGTTTTCCATTCAAACTTTTTGTTTTTTGATTCATCATTAGTTTCTATTTCAACACACTGGTTATTTACCGAAACATAATCTAATAGTGCATCCATAGCATCTTGCCCTTCTTGCATCGCCTCAATCATTAAATCACGACGTTCAATCAAAGCATAACCGGGCATTAGGCTATTAAATAATTTTATTTTTTCAGTATTATTATATCCATCGGGCAAAATATACCGCTGTGGCATCTCAACCGATAAAATATCTCCACCAGCAAGTTTCATGGTGGGAATGATTTCATAGATTTTATTTAATACTGAAATATCTATTAGTGAGTCTTCTTTATATTCTATTAGCAATGACACATCCAAATGGCATCTTGCTTCTTCAATAAATGAAGAACGCTTACCGTCTTTATCAAGAGGATTACCTGTACCAACAATTGAATTAACAAAATCACTGGGTCCTCGATAAGTTTGCAAATTACATTCATGGCTAATTACCGCAAGTGCATCAAACTGGATATTTAATTGACAGTTGTTATTCAATTTACGCTCTAAAGCATGCATAAATCCAAGCCATGCGGTCATCGCAGGAAAACCAATAGTCATCGGACTAGATAATGCGTTCGCATTTAGGACCTTAAGATGTGCTAACTTAATAAGATTGATTGGTTTACTCATCTTAGCAACTCCTTATTTTTAGCTACAACTTCAGCAATAGCGTTAAATTCTTCATTACCAAATGACAACGCCTTTTTGCCATTGACCTTGTTATAGTTCACAATAAATTGACGAGTAATTTCTGAGATTAACACTAATAGCCAGTCATCTAGGTCATCACGCTGTTGCTGTGAGTTTGGAAATAACCATGTCTGTTGGTACTTGGAAAGATTAGTTGGCAAACTAGCATCACTTTGTTCATATACACGACGAATTTTCCACATCATGATAATGATGTAATCCACATATTCTTGAATTCGATTATCACGATATTCAGAGAAACGACTTCCCCGTTTATCTTTCGGTAATGAAATTAACCCATGAAAAGCTTCAAACGTTTCTTTTATATGCCAAGGATTAATACAATCTGCAAAGAAATTTTTTGATGGAAGACGTGTTTCCCGCATATTTAATGCAGGAGGAAGTGAAGATAATAAATGTGCCTTGCCCGCATTTTGGCTATTTAATACAGATATATTTTGTGGTTGTGTACCACCGAAGCCGATAGTGGTAATACCATAAATTTCTTTAAAACCAATTTCGCTATATTCACCTTTTCGTTTTAAGTCACGTAATATTTTGGTTTGTTCCGAAAAGCGGATCTTGTCAATACGTCGACGCATTTCAAACAGTAATCCAGAAGGCGTTAATAATGAAAGCAAATGATAGTCTTCATTATCACTCCATACAGGGAAATAGACTTGTTTTATTCTTGTATTTGTTATTACTTCATTATGAGGCGTTTTGATAGATAAAAACTGACTTTTTAATTCGGCATAATTTAAATTCAAAAATAATAACTTTGCTTGTTCTGTTTCTTTCTCAATGTGCTCAAGTATTGTTTGCCCATCTGAAAGCACTATTCTCAAGAATTTATCAATCCCTAACTCAGCAGCATTTCCAATTGAATCTATTTCCTCTGTATGAACATTACCTGTACACAAAAAACCATTATTCTTTTTTGGACTTGTAAATAAAATAGGAGTTACAAATGTACCCTCCCTTTTATTTTTCATACCGATACCTGTGCTAGGGTGCGTAAATGTACTCGGATGTGATGTAAATGCTCTACTTTTAACGCGGGAAGCTGCATCAGGTAACCATTGTGATAATGCAAACATCTCCTCACATTTTTGTTTTAATTCATTTATCTCGTTTTCAGTCATTGATGCTTTTAATTTAGATTTCAGCCAATCTTCCTTACGCTCAGTAAAAAAGGCTTCTATTGCTGGATCAAGCATATTTAGAGGTCCTTGTGACTTAAGTTAGATGCTAATTTAGCTGACAATACAAACATGATCAACCATTATACTCTACAAAACTAAATTTAATTTATGCCTGAATGATGACGGCTATGTATCAACTTGATAAACTTCTAGCACTACTCTATAGGTAGCTTAGAAAATTATTCTCTATAACTACGTTCACTGCCACATAGGCAGCAGATAACAGACCTAATGCTGGTTATCTCAGGCTGCTGACAAACCAATTAGGTTTGCCCGCAAGCTGGGTAAGTTTTTTAAATAAACTTGGAAAATCAACTTGTTGATTTTCGTCTGATAACACAAAGTGGGAAAACTACGCTTTTATCCCACTTCGTCAACAACCTCCAGATAACTGGCCTAGCGCCAGTTATCTTTTCACCTTACGAATCCCCAGTTGGTCATCATAATGATAATCAACATCTTCACCATCAAACTTCAAGAAGCTAATTTCACCATACAGCCGTGAAATTGACGTTAGTTGACCTTCGTCTTGACTATGTTGATAAATCGATTGCGGATAATCTCTCACTAGCCATAGTCTTTTTTTCAACGATTCAGGAAAATCAACACACTGAATATTTGAGATATTATCTTTTTTGACCCATCCGCTAACTTTGTCATACTCCAAAAACTCGGGTTTACCTCTATCTGAAATCACTAATGAAAGTCGAATAGCTTGAGAGTTTTTACGAAAAGGCGCTAATTGCACTGGTATTGCAGTCATCCACCAGCAACCGTGAGTATATCCCCATAAATTAGCAGCCGTATTAATTCGAACACTAACAGGTGAAGCTGTGCGTGAATGCCTTCTTTGACTAGTTCTAATCATTTTTTCATCTTGTTCAGTTGAAAAAAGACATTTTGTTTTTAAGGTATAACTAATCGATGCATGCTCTAGGCTGGCGAAATCACTGTCTTTAGTAATATCAATGTCCGCTGTTTTTTTTATTCGAGGCAGAGCATTAACAGATGTTAGTAATTGTTGCTCATTAACAAGCTCACTTAAATTATGCGTCTTAAGCTTTATTACCCTATTTTCATAACCTGGATGAGAGAAAATTGTTCCTTTTATTTCCTGAAAACCTTTCAAATTGTATTGTAGTAATGCCACATTAGGTTGTTCAATTTCCCCTTCGCGATGTCGGCGTACCCGCCCCGCCATCTGAATAATAGAACGATATGATGAGGGTTCAATAACAGCCCAATCAAAGTCATGGTCACGCCCCACTTCTTCAACTGGTGTTGCTATAAGTATAAAAATCAGTTGATTAGCCTTATCTTGAACTTCAGTTAAATGTTGGCGAATGATAGGATCAGCAAGTGCTACGGGTTCTTCCCCAATTTTTTCTTTACGTTTAAGCACCTTATCTAAATGCTGTTCTTGTTCATGGCGTAGTAATAAAACCTGCTGACTATGATAAGCCATCGTGCGAATTTCAATATTTTCAGGCCATTCACATTCAAGTAAAAAGCTCGTTAACTCAACACAAGGCGAAATATTAGCTACCCGAACTACACCGAATGACACTTGAATGCCCGTTTGTTGGTCGACAAAATGATGATATGCATGTTGCGCCAAAATGGAACTTTGAATATGTTCAAAAAAACGTTGACGACTATTTTTACCTTTTTCAATTGGCATCGGTACAATTAATGCTTTACGGCGAGCAGGTAGTGACTGTAATACCTCAGCACGTTTATCAACAAATTGGTCATGATATTGTTGATATAAATAAATTGAGTTCACATCATTTGCCGTGATTGTTGCGATTTGTGTCGTCGACTGACACTGATCTTTCACTGGGTGATATTTGCCCTCATCCATCCATATACAACCAATTTGTAATGGCTGTTGACGGCTTTTGGCATGAATATACCAACCTGACTGATAAGCTTGGAAATAAGCTAACGCGATATCAGGAGGAATGGTTGCCGAAGATATCATGACTTTTCGCCCAAGCAAGCCGGCGAAGTGGATCAAGCGGCCTATTGCGATTAAATCATCATCACTAAAATCATCCACTTCATCTATAACGAGATCAGATGACATCAAACGTAAACTTGGCAAAATATAGCGGCCACCGCGAATGGTTTCTGTGGCACCCATGATATGGTCAATGGTGCAAGCCAGCACAGGTGCATAAAGTAATGCTCTATCTTTCGCCCTCGTTAATACTGTGGAAAGTGTTTCTTCAGGGAGACAACCTTGCCATTTATCTTCTTGCCATAAGAGTTCTTCTTCCTCATCAAATAGTGTTTCTTGTGATTCAGAGCCGCTATATTGTCTCTTTTCTCTACCTTTAGTATTGATATCGTCTTTGACGTAATTGTCAGATTGCGTCGCATGATCATGTAATTGAGTGACAGCTTTAGAACCAACTAAAACAGCTAACTCATATTCTTCCAGCCCTATGCTCTTTTTATATTCATCTCCTGTTTGTAATGTTAGTGTTCTCAGCCCCAATGCAAGTATAAAGCGTAAACTTTGCTTATCTTCTGATAATGCCTGCATAACTTTTGCATTAGCACGCGTTTTACCACAACCCGTACTGGCCATATTGACAATAAAATAGCCTTTTATATCATCTTGTTCTTCACGATATTTATGGATTGTGCTGACTACATCTTCCTGCCAACTAAATGGCCCACTGCTGTTTTTATGATGAATTAATGCTTTAACATCACCAGCTGTAGGCGGTTCATCTTCAAAGAATGGCAGTAGTTCCACCACCTCACAGGCAATTTCAGCTACATTAACCAAGTGCTCATCCAGTTTTTGTTTGAATTGAAACTGGTTATTGACTTTATGCGTATTAGCATAAAGTGGAATATCACTTTTCCATTGTGAGTCATTTTCTTTTGAAGAGTAATTATGATCCGCTAACATGAGGCAAAGACGTGCATAGTGAGCAATAATTTTCCAGCTACCATCCACCATAGCTTGTTGAAATAGAGGTAATTGTTGTTTTAGATGAATAGCAGCCTGTTTAATTGCTTGCGTCCATGTTGATGATGCACTTAATAAACCATTAGGGAATTCAAAACACTGTGCTAATCGCTGATTAAACTCTTGCTCATCGTGTTTGTTTTCATAGCCCCAATACTGTTCAATTAATTGCATCATATCTGCAAGTGAATTGGCCTCTCTATGTCCTATCTGGCTAAGAAGTATACGGTCGCCATTATTGGGATTGCCTTGCTGCTGTTTAGCATCTAGAAAAGGCAAACGATGATGAGATACGATTAACCATGTTAATAAGGATGCTGCATCGGGTAATCCTGATAATGGCAATAAGGCTTGTTGGTTTTGTTTAGCCCACTGTTGTAGCTGTAACTCATCCCATTGTTGTGTCACCAACGCATTAAGCCAACTTTCATCCCGTTGTGGATCAGTTTGGCTTTTTACAAGTGCGCTAAATAGCAATGAAGACACCCATTCATGGCGCAGCGGATCCCCTTTTAAACGCGTTTTAGTGTGTGGATTTAATTTGTCTTGAAAAAGTTGGGATGCCTTTCCCCAATCATGAAATAATGCAGCTAAGCGAACCAACCCATTAATAAGCGGAAGGTATTTCCAATCATTTTCTTGTTCACTGCCTAATAACGATTTTTCTGTTCGATTGACGGGAACAAAACCTTGTTGATTAAATTTATTTTTTTGCCCGACAACCCATAACAGTTGACTGCGTGAACGAGAACGGATCCAATGACAGCTTACCGCAGTGTTGCGACTAGCACTTTGTCGCAACATTTTCTGCACGGTTTTCAACCCGTCCTCAGTGATCAGGGTTTGCCATGTATTGTCGCCAATTCGGTTTGCAAATGCGTCCAATACTCGTCGAGTTCGTTTTAATGCATGTTTTTCGCACTGTGAAACAAAGGTCACCATCATAACGATATACCTTGCGAAAGTTGCTCTGTATGATCTTGTATAGCTATCGATTTGACCGTATCAAATAAAAAATCCAAGGCGTGATGTTCAACAAAAGACTGCAAAATTTGTTGACGAAATTCTTGCTCTGTCGCCTCTTCCTTGCCACAAATAAACGCCCACGGCAAAACAATGGCATCTTTAATTAAGTCCGCCACATCAAAAACTAGCGCCCCGCGCCGCGTTTTTCCATGCATCAGCGCAAAACCATGGGGAATACCTAATACCCATAAGCAACTGGCAGCCAAGCCATATGCCAAGTAGTTACCATGATTAAGAAAAGCATTCGCTTTATCCATCGCTTGATGTTGGCGTTTAAAGTTTTTTTGTCCCGTATTATTCGCCGCGTATTTATATAGCGCTTTGGTTAATTGCGCTTCGGTCAATAGTAATGCTTGAGTGTGTTCCGCAGACTCGGTGCGTTGATGAAAGGTTTCAAAGGCAGGTTGCAGCGTATTATCTTGATAAATAAAACCTTCATTTTGTAAATCACGTGAACTTTGCCAGACTTGGTGTAAATACCGAATTCGAGATTGTTGAAGTTTTTTTGCCGCAACTAAGCGTTTTTCATCATCAAACCAAAAACTTAACCAGCCCTGTAAGTATTCTGTTGGCCGGTATTCACCTTGTGGCGTCATCCACTCCACTTCGCTGGACATATATAGCGGAGTTCCGCCACCGCCACAAAACCCAACTAAAACGCCCGCTTGAGACAACATCCGCATTGCTGCTTGTGTAATGGATGTTCCCGTTCCGAGTAAGATAACGGTGGTATTCGCAATCGGGATATTAAAGTAAAGGTTTTCATTTTTCGCTTCAGTGAAATACAGCACTCTGCCGTCTTTTTGCATTACTCGGCAATGTTCCAAGTAATACATATTGGCGCGTTTCGAATGCAAAATGGTTTTTAAGTCACTTGGTGAGAAATCATCCATAAGAGCTGAGTTTCGTCCTTAAATAATAAATTTTTTGAATCAATTAATCCTATTAGAATAAGCTTTAGTTAACGAAACAAGCTTTAACCCATGACTAAAGTCCAATTTGCGAAGGGTTTCACAAAATGGTGAGCAAAAATACCTCTTTGATAACCTTTTTATTTTATGCTGTTTGCGAGGCTATAAACGTTTTAAATTATCTCGCTGTGCGTTTTTCATTTTCTAAGCTGCCTATACGGCAGTGAACCAGTGGATAGAGCAATAGCCTTCTAAGCTATTTTTCTAAGCTGCCTATACGGCAGTGTACTTATTACTGAAAGAACAGCATTTTCGCTAATTTTTCTAAGCTGCCTATACGGCAGTGAACAATTGAATATGAAATGTAAGGAATTTTACGATTTTCTAAGCTGCCTATACGGCAGTGAACATGTCGCAAGAAGACGCTGCAGCATGGATTATTTTCTAAGCTGCCTATACGGCAGTGAACTGGCGGGTGTTCAACCAATGAGTTTACCTACTTTTCTAAGCTGCCTATACGGCAGTGAACGAACGGAGAAATCTGGTTTGCGATACGTTTGGTTTCTAAGCTGCCTATACGGCAGTGAACGATTAAATGACGGGCGATATATTTACATGTCATTTTCTAAGCTGCCTATACGGCAGTGAACCAGTGCATACGGGCAGGCACGGCCATAGGTCATTTCTAAGCTGCCTATACGGCAGTGAACGAGTTTAGCCCCTATTTAAGAGGTGATATCATTTTCTAAGCTGCCTATACGGCAGTGAACGCACCAATCTTAAATAATTCTACTCGTTTGGTTTTCTAAGCTGCCTATACGGCAGTGAACATAAAGGTCACCAATATCGTGTAAGTTATAGATTTCTAAGCTGCCTATACGGCAGTGAACTAATCATCGATGGTAATGCATTTCATAGTCGCTTTCTAAGCTGCCTATACGGCAGTGAACACTCTCGGATCAGAAACATGTCCATCGAGATATTTCTAAGCTGCCTATACGGCAGTGAACTGGCTCAAGTTCAATATTCCATGTGGGTTACATTTCTAAGCTGCCTATACGGCAGTGAACCACTTGAAATAGAGCAGTTACGCTCGACTTATTTTCTAAGCTGCCTATACGGCAGTGAACCATCTGTTGCGGCAGTACTCAAGAAAATTGAATTTCTAAGCTGCCTATACGGCAGTGAACTTTACGTCAAATATTTTTTGGTTGGTTTCGTTTTTCTAAGCTGCCTATACGGCAGTGAACCGAGCGTCACCTGAAAAAGCTGGCGACATTGATTTCTAAGCTGCCTATACGGCAGTGAACGCAGTGGAAGAATGTCTTTGTGTCTGGTCACTTTTCTAAGCTGCCTATACGGCAGTGAACGAGATGCTTAAAAAGTTGCACCAAGACGATTTTTTCTAAGCTGCCTATACGGCAGTGAACGTTAGAGCATTTATATAATCACTTGATTGCTCTTTTCTAAGCTGCCTATACGGCAGTGAACTCTCGCCCTGGTCGCCGTAATGCACAATTTTGTTTCTAAGCTGCCTATACGGCAGTGAACCTGCTGATTCGGTAGTTTAGCTTTTGCATAAATTTCTAAGCTGCCTATACGGCAGTGAACATTCAGAATATCGCCAATAACGCCCTTTGGTTTTTCTAAGCTGCCTATACGGCAGTGAACGATTACCCTCGCGGTATGCCATTGCCGATTAGTTTCTAAGCTGCCTATACGGCAGTGAACTATAAACATAATCGAGTAAAGCCAATAAATACAATAAATTAATCAAAAAAACAGCAAAATACCTTTATTTTTAGATGAATCTATAACCTATTGTTTAGTCAATGGATTTTTAAAGAGCAAAAATAAAAGGTCAAATAAGGGTAAAACAAATACAAATTTATGCAATATAAAATCAGCAGAATAATGGCCGAAAATACCTTTAATTATTGTCTAAATCATCCCCATAAAAACAAAAAAACCGCGCGCCAATAATGGCAATGCGCGGTTGAGTAAAACTCAAGTATTCGATGATTAACGGTTGCCAAATAACGACATACTATTTAAATCTTTAAAAATACTTTGTGATGCTTCAAACATCGCTTTTTCTTTATAGTAATCCGAGGTGGTGCCTGTCCAGTTGGTTTCCAGTAACTCACTTTTACGGGCCGCATTTTGAATAGAACGAGTGTCCGCTAGAAAATCCAATTTATCGATTTCTTGCAATTGCAACCCTTGCTTCGCTTCAATATTGGAAATTTGGTCGAGTGCCGCTTTAATTGCACGATTCGCTTCATCCATTCCGGCTTGTGCTCGGTCTAAATCAGCTTGAGGGGCATCTTGCTGTGGGATTTTTAGTGCTTCAATGCCTGCATTCAGTGCTTTGAATACATTAACAACATTATTGCTGTCTGTATCAAATACCTGAGCCCCTGTAAAATACGTGGTCATTTCACGATCACTGGAAACATTTTGCATAACAGCTTTATCGCCACCGTGGTATAGCACATCACCGTCTGCATTAATTTCAAATGGAGGTTTATCCGATTTAAATCCCGCAAAAATATAACGCCCATTACCGTCGGTGGAGTTACCGAGTGCCACTAATTGTTCTTTTAAGCCTGTTAATTGCTCAGCCAATGTATTGCGATCTTTATCGCTTAAACTGCCTTGGTTAGAGGCTTGAATAATCGTGGTATCGATTTGCGTGGTGACATCAGTCATTTGAGTCAAAATGCTCATTTGTAATGTCATCCCCGTTTTGGCAAATCCACGGCTGGTAACATATTGCTGATTACGAGTTTCAGATTGGTTAATTCGCACCGCTTGCGATGACGCTTGCGGATCATCAGACGGTTTGCTCACGCGCTTACCTGATGCCAATTGGCTACCTGCTTGCATCCAACGCGCTTGGGAATTATTCATGTCTTGTAAGCGTTGGTGATAAATCATATTTGTGCTTAAACGCATCGCTAAATCCTTATTATGTCGCTAAAACTTAGAACGCACGCATCAGCGCATTAAACAGATCATCCACGGTTTTTAACACTTGCGCATTAGCGTTGAAAAACTGTTGGATCTTCTGCATTTGAATACTTTCTTCGTTCATATTGACACCAGAGATGGCTTGTTCTTGTGCATAGAAGCTCTCTGTCATTTTGTTCTGTGTTTCAGCGTCAATTTGCGCTTGTTTGGTTTTGCTACCCACATCATTGACTAATGTGGCGTAAAAATCAGAGAAGGTAGAACCGCCATCAATCAGTTTTTGGTCTTGTAATTTAACCAATTCTTTGATGTTTTCGTTATCACCAGGACCACTGTCTTTGCTACCCGCCCCCGCAAATTTTGCTGCATCGCTGATCAACGTTTGCATACCATTAATGACACCACTCACAGGCTTCGCAAGGAATGAGTCCCCTTTTTGTACGCTGCTGTTGCTAATATTGATTTCAATCCCATCAAATTTCAGTGTTGTTGCGGTTGAGTCGTTATCTAAAGCGACGTTGGTACCCTCAGGTAAACGCGTCACACTCCACCCATTATCACCAAAACGAATTTCATAGTTGCTGCCAGTGATCTTAGAGACATCGCTGTATTGCAGGTCAAAATCGGCTTTACCCGTGTTGTGGGTATTACTCACCACACTGCCTTTGCCGATTTCAAAGAAGTTTTCTCCAGTATTACCGCTGGCATCATAGCCTTTGCTATGCACTTCGTTGAATTTGGTGGCAAAAACTAACGCAAGCTTATTCAATTTTTGATAAGCCGGGTCAATCACTTCTTGGCGTGAACGCAAAATACCGCTAAGCTCACCACCACGGAATGACTCATCAGGGATTTCACGTGCTTGGCCATTTGCCCCTACAAAACCAATGCTAAAGCGGCTATCGTCTTTCGATGAGGGAACCGCTTCTAAACGGTTAGCTTTTTCACCTGTCACTAGCGGTAAGCCATTGGCAAACGTGACGTTATAGTTGCCGTTTTGCTCAATCACTTTGACGCCAATTAATGAATTGATTTCATTGACTAAACGATCACGCACATCCAGTAAATCATTAGGTTCAGAGCCACTTACAGAACGCACTCGGGAGATTTGTTGGTTTAAACCCGCAATTTTCTCAGCGTAGATATTGATGTCTTTTACCTTGTTTTCAATTTGCCGGTTAACATCACGTTCCATTTCTTGCAGGCGGCGATCCGCCTCTTTAAATTGGCTGACGAGTGCATTCGCGTTGCCAAGGAAAACATCAATCAGTGTTTTATCGCTGGCATCGCTGGTTGCAGCATCTAATGATGTAAAGAAGCTACCAATGTTGCTGGAGATATCTTCGATATCATTGGTGAGCAAGTCATCAACTTTATTACAGTTTTTAACGTACGCTTCGTAGTCGCCACTGCGTGCGCGAGCTTGGCTGTATTGTGCATTGATAAATTCATCAAACTCACGGCGAACATGGCTGAAATAAGTGCCGTTACCAAAATAGCCACTCGATGTCATCGTACCGGGATTCTCCCCGAAAACAGCACTTTGGCGGTGATAGTAACCCACACCTGCGTTAGCTAAGTTGTTAGAAATCACACTTAACCCGCCTTGTGCAGCGTTCACACCACTGAGCGCATTATTCATTACATTGTTCAGCATAAGCTTTCCTGTTCTGGGTGCTTATCGCCTTCATTGGCTGACACAATGTCGGCGATAGCAACTCAAATTATTTAGAGCATGTTTAGTTATCGGAAAATCGGCGTATTTATTTAGTCCTAACTCGTATAAATTCCGTGTTTTTAGAAAATATCGTTTAAGTCGATGGTATAGGCTTGCACGGCCCGTGATGCGGAAGTATTCACCACCGGTTGATGACCTCGGATCTGGTTAATTAACGTGATGAGTTTATCGGAATAGCCTGGGTCAGTGGCGTATCCGGCTTGATGTAAACGCCGTGCCGCAATTTCAGGGGTTGGTGCTTTTTTGACATCTTTATAGCGCGGGTTTTGTGTCAATAAGTTGATGTAATCCGCGATCGCCTCTTCATAAGAGCCGTAAACGCGAAAGTCATCACGCATTTTAACCGTTTGGCCGTTAATCACTTCCGTCGTCATAATGTTGGTCACGGGCCCCTGCCAACTTTTTCCTGCTTTGATACCAAATAAGTTATGGCTAGTTTTCCCATCCATTTTTAAAATTTCCCTTTGCCCCCAACCGCTTTCCAGTGCCGCTTGCGCTAATACCAGAAAATGGGAGATACCACTACCTTTAGTCGCTGCCTTGGCAGGTTCAAGCAAACGGCTGATAAAATTACTGCTGTTGAGTGATAAGGCTTTGATTTTTTGCAATGGCGCAGACAGGGCATCCCCCATCGGCGCAAAGTGACGCATCATCTGTTCCAAGTTAAATGGCGGCAGTGATTGCGCAGTTTTTTCATCAAATGGCAATAAGCGATGAGAATTTTCTACACTTGATGAGTGCTGGTCGCGGGTCAATTGCTGGTACATCATCTCCCCAAAACCTAACCCTTTTTGGGAAAGATCTTGGGCGATTTGCTGATCGTACATGCTGGTTAACATGCGAGTTTGGTCGTTAGAAAACAAACCATCCTGCGGAAGCGCATCACGCATGCTTTTTAGCATCATTTGCACGAATGTTGCTTCCAGTTGCTGCGTGACTTGGCGCAGCCCTTGCTCCGTGTTGTTATTCAACTCGCCCTTTAACTGGCTTAGTGACTGTAAATCGAACGCCGCACCTTGCAATAGCTGCATATCCCCCATTAGATAATCTCCAATTTCGCACGTAGGCAACCTGCGCTTTCCATCGCCTGTAAAATCGACATTAAGTCATTAGGTGTGGCCCCTAAGGTATTTAACGCTTGAATAACTTGGTTGAGCTGCACGCTAGCATTCACTTTTTGTAATGCACCGCCGCGATCTTGTATTCCCACATTGGTGTTGCGCGTTACCACGGTTTGACCGCCCGCAAATGGCGTGTCAGGTTGGCTGACTTGGGTTTGTCTTTCTACGGTGACCGCCAAGCTACCATGAGCCACAGCACAGCTTTCCAATGTTACGCTACGGTTGATCACCACCGATCCGGTTCGTGAGTTTAAAATGACTTTGGCCTGCGCCATTGGCGTGCGCACGTTGAGTTCTTGAACCCGCGCTAAAAAACGGACTTGGTCACGATTATTGGCTGGCACTAATAGTTGCACCGTGCGGGAATCTAACGCACTCGCGGTTCCCATTCCTCCCATGCGATTGACTGCATCAGCAATATCTTGCGCCAATGTGAAGCTATCTTCGTTTAATTGCAGGTTAATTGCGCCACTTTGGCCAAAACTGCTTGGTAATTCGCGCTCAATAGTCGCCCCACCAGTAATACGCCCACCATTGAGTTGGTTCACTTTGATGCTACTGCCACCACCGCTTGCTCCGGTTCCTCCGACTAAGATGTTACCTTGCGCCATGGCATAAATTTGCCCATCAACCCCTTTTAAGGGGGTCATCAATAATGTGCCGCCT
This sequence comes from Providencia rettgeri, assembly GCF_041075285.1. Classification (NCBI taxonomy): domain Bacteria; kingdom Pseudomonadati; phylum Pseudomonadota; class Gammaproteobacteria; order Enterobacterales; family Morganellaceae; genus Providencia; species Providencia rettgeri. Next base: position 2,067,734 of record NZ_CP163512.1, read on the forward strand.
CGTAAGCTTTTTGCGTTACCCATAGAAGACACCACGATATCTACCGATTGCCCTGTGCGAGCAAAAGGGGGTAATTTTGCCGTCACCATGACCGCAGCCACGTTCTTTAACTGCATATTGGTACCTGGAGGAACGGTGATCCCCATTTGAGATAGCATGTTATTTAAACTTTGTGTGGTAAACGGTGTTTGCATCGTTTGGTCACCTGTGCCATCCAAGCCGACGACTAAACCGTAACCAATCAAGGCGTTATCACGCACACCTTGAACCGTGGTTAAATCTTTAATACGTTCACTGTGTGCCGAAAAAGTAAAAAAGCAAAACAGTGATAGCAAAATTAATACGTTGTTTTTCATTGAATTCTCTCGGCCGTTACTCGCTAATGTTTAATTAATAAGGCGAAACATTTAAGAAAAAGCGTTGTAGCCAGCCCATATTTTGCGATTCGTTGATATAACCATCGCCAACATATTCAATGCGAGCATCTGCCACTTGTGTGGAGCTCACATGGTTATCTGATCCAATGGTTCTCGGGTTAACAACCCCCGAAAAACGAATGGATTCCGTGCCTTGGTTAATTGCGATGCGTTTTTCCCCCACCACATGCAAATTGCCGTTTGCCAATAGTTGGTCAACAGTGACGGTAATCGTTCCCTTAAAGGTGTTATTCGCATTTGCGCCGCCTTTACCGCTAAAGTCACTGTTCCCTTTGATATCCAGTTCGGTGTTATTACCGCCTATCCACCCTTGCATAAAGCCGGGTAATATCGCCGCAAGGAAACCTGTTTTACCGCTACGATTTGCGTTGGCAGACGAATTTTTGCTAGCACTGACGTTCTCTTGTAGGTTGATCGTCAAAATATCGCCAACGTTACGTGGTCGCCTGTCTTCAAAAAGGGGTTGATAACCGTAATAAGCTGGCTGCGCACTTTGGAATATTGAGCCGTTCGGTGAAGGCGCTGTGGGAGCAGAAGGAATAGCCGTCGTCTGTGTATCGACTAACGGACGTGATGGAATGTGAGCACAACCGCTGGTGGCTAAAACCAAAACGGCAACTAACCATACCTGTTTAGGTGCAGTCAAACGCATCTGCAACGCTGTTTTTTGCTGTTGGGAAATAAGGCCGCTTTCAATCATTATGCTACTCTTTTGCTGCTGTGTACGTTGTTTCATCCCAAGGAGATGTCTTTTATAACGCGCTCACAGGAACCCCAATGAGCGCCTATACAAAACCAATTACAGTTGCGTTAACCGCTGAAGCATTTGGTCAGATGCAGAAACCGCCTTACTGTTAATTTCGTAAGCACGCTGAGTTTGGATCATATTGACCAACTCTTCGGCCACGTTCACGTTGGAGGTTTCGAGCATATGTTGATAGAGCAGACCGGCACCGTTGGTTCCCGGCGCACTTTCATTCGGGGCACCTGAGCTGGCGGTTTCCATATAGAGGTTTTCGCCCATGCTTTCCAAGCCTGCATCGTTGATAAAGGTGGTCAGCGTGATTTGGCCGATTTGCTGGGGTTGGCTATCACCATAAACGGTGACAGACACCGTGCCATCACGTCCAATCGTTAAGCTGTTGGCATTATCTGGGATGGTGATCGCCGGGACGATTTGATAACCGCTGGATGTCACTAATTGGCCATCTTGGTTAGGTTGTAATGCGCCATCACGGGTGTATGCATCGGTGCCGTCAGGCATTTGCACATGCAAAAAACCTTGGCCTTTAATCGCAATATCCGTTGTGGTGCCCGTTTTATTTAACGCCCCTTGGGCATGGATGCGCATAGTCGCGACTGGGCGTGCCCCTGTTCCTAACTGTAGTCCTGATGGCAAAGAAGTTTGTTCCGAGCTCATTGCGCCCGGTTGGCGGATATTTTGGTACATTAAATCTTCAAAAACGGCACGTTGGCGTTTAAAACCATTGGTACTAACGTTAGCCAAGTTATTGGAAATAACGTCTAAGTTAGTTTGTTGAGCATCAAGCCCGGTTTTAGCAATCCATAATGAACGGATCATAATTATTCCTTACTCAATTTAGCTGACAGCAAGCAATTGGTTAGCACGTTGTGCATTTTCATCCGCACTGCGCACCACCTTCATTTGCATTTCAAAATGCCTTGCATTGGCTATCATCGAAACCATCGCTTCTGCGGCATTGACATTACTTCCCTCAATCACCCCTGAGGTGACAATCGCACGCTCACTTAGCGGTAATACGTTGCCATTTGCCGCTTGCCCTTGAGGGGATAAATGGAATAAGCCATCTTCCCCACGGATCAAGTCTTGTGGTTGTGCTTCAACCACTTTCAAACGACCAATTTGCCCCAGCATGGTTGGTGGATCCGTCGCCAGCAATGCCGTGATAGTGCCATCTGCACCGATGGTAATTTCCGCATTTTGTGGTACGTTGATTGGCCCACCATCACCTTGTAAGCGACGTTCACCAATGACCAGTTCGCCTTCGCTAGATATCTGAATGTTGCCGTTACGGGTATACGCTTCCGTACCATCTGCTAATTCAACAGCCAAAAAGTGCTTATCGTTTAACGCAACATCCGTGGGCTTGCCTGTGTAGTTCAGCGGTCCTTGGCTCATATCTGCACCGGGGGTTGAAGAAACCACCAAGGTTCTGGTTTGTACGCTATCACCGTTCACAGGTACCGCGCGCATGGCGGATAGTTGCGCTTTAAACCCTGCGGTCGACACATTGGCAATGTTGTTGGAAACCACCGCTTGGTTTTCAAGCGCATGGCGTGCCCCACCCATTGCGGTATAAATGACGTGATCCATGGCCACCCTCTAGGCTTATCGTAAGTTAACTAATGTTTGCAGCATTTGATCTTGCGTTTTGATGGTTTGCGCGTTTGACTGGTAATTACGCTGCATAACAATCATGCTGATAAGCTCTTGGCTCATATCCACGTTAGAAGATTCCAGAGCACCACTGGTTAATTTGCCGAATTGCCCGACACCCGGAACACCATCCATCGGATTACCCGATGCGTTAGAAGATGCCCAAACGTTGCCCCCTTGAGAAACCAAGCCATTAGGGTTAGCAAATGCCGAAAGCGCCACTTGCCCAACCACACGTTTTTGTTGGTTTGAGTAGTTCGCGACAATCAAGCCGTTATCTTCAATTTTGAAACTGGTGTATTCCCCAGCAGGGAAACCATCGACATCAATGGCACTGACGGAAGATTCACTGACTTTCTGTTGGCGGGTTTTCGATAAATCCACGTTTAGAACGCCGTTATCTGCGCCGTTTAAGCCGTTATAATTGAAGGCAAAAGTGGCTTTATCTGCCTCTTTTAGTTTTCCGTTGCCATCAAACTCTAATTTGCCAAGCTCTGTCGCAGATGCATCCCCCGCATCTTTCGCATAAGCAGTCCACTTGTTGTCCTCTGTTTTGACAAAATAAACCGAGATTTCATGGGTATTACCTTGGCTGTCGTAAGCCGTCATCGTAGTACTAAAGTTGTACGTTGATGAATCATCGGGGTTATTTACATCAAAGGCTTTATCTTTGATTTTGTCTTCAGAGTTCAAGTTAATGGTTAACTTAGCTAATTCCGATCTTTTCGCATCCATCATATCTGTTGGGATATTTAACCCTTCAGGCACGCCACCACTTTGAATAGTGACATTCCCTTTTTCATCAACACTTGCTGGGTAACCTGTGACCACCATGCCCTGGTTATTCACCAAATTACCGCTTTTATCCCGTAAGAATTGACCATCACGGCTGTAATAGATATCACCATTTTTATCTTGTACGCGGAAAAAGCCGCTGCCTGAAATCGCCACATCTGTCGGTCTGTCTGTTCGAGTGATCGGACCGTCTTTAAAATTTTGAGTGACGGCAGCCACGTTAACACCGAGGCCGACACCCGATCCTGCGAACATATCCGCAAATGATGTCGTCGCTCCTTTAAAGCCGTTTGTTGCGGAGTTGGCAATATTATTACCAATTGAATCGAGCCCCGCGGATGCTGCATTTAAGCCACTGACTGCTTGTGAAAAAGACATATTTTCTCCATGAGTATTGGGGGTAAAAATTAAGAAGAAGGGTAAACTTTGAAGATGCTGCTTAGGGGCACACTTTGCCCGATGCCTACATCTAATAATGGCGCGTCAGAACCAGGTGTAACACCGTTGACGCGGGTATAGCCCAGTTTCGTGACTTCAACTTCAGCCCCGTTTCTGATGGCTCTCACATCAAAGTAATATTTCCCTTGCGTATCGGTGACTAAGTTGCCGTTGTTGTCTAAACCATCCCATGCCATATCATAAATATCGGGTTTGACTTCAGAGTCATAGGTGATGGTGCGTACAACCATTTTGTTTTTGTCGCGAATGGTAATTTCAACGCTATCGGCCAATTTCGGTAAAAAGAAACCAAATGGCGATGAAATAAACTCAGATTTCGGCTCTTCGCTCCCCTCTTCCCCTTCAGATAGGTTTTGATTACTCAACGCTGCGTTAGACGGACTGTTCGGGCTAATGCCATCATCCGGTAACGGGTTCGATGGTTTGGTGATTGTGCTATTTTCCCCCGAACTCTCTTTTTTGAGCGGCGCTAAAATAATTTCATTGCGAGGAATAAGCACGCCTTTACCCACCAGCGCTGTCGCTTGGAGTGATTGCCCTGAGCCGATTTGTTGGGAAATACCACTCACGTTATCGCTGAGTTTGTTCATACTTTCCAGCGTGGCAATTTGTGCCAATTGGCTGGTTAAATCGGTATTTTCCATCGGCTTAGTTGGGTCTTGATTTTGCATTTGCGTGACAATCATTTTTAAGAAGGTGTCACGCATGTCGTCACTTTGACTTTTCTTTGGCACATTACTCGTCGCAGGTGCTGGCCCGGCAGTGGTGTTGTCCAATGAATCGTACATCGTGGCTGCAATCCCCATTTCGTCCCTCCGTTACTGGCCGATTGTCAGTGTTTTTTGCAGCAATGTTTTTGCTGTGTTCATCACTTCTAAGTTGGCTTGGTAGCTACGAGAAGCCGAGATGGTGTTGATCATTTCGCCAACCATATCCACGTTAGGCATCTGCACATACCCTTTTTCATCCGCTAAAGGATGACCGGGTTTGTATTCCATTCGTGGTGGCGCAGGATCTTCAATCAGTTCACTGACTTTTACGCCTCCGACTTGATGGCGACCTTGTGGTGCCATCTGGAAAACCACTTGTTTGGCACGATACGGCTGACCATCGGGGCCTGCGATACTTTCTGCATTAGCCATATTGCTGGCACTCACGTTTAAACGCTGAGACTGAGCCGTTAGCGCAGAAGCTGAAATGTCAAAAATACTCAGTAAGGCCATAATGATCACCCTTGCTGTAAAACAGCCAACATGCTTTTAACGCGGCTATTAATAAATGTAAGATCTGCCTGATATTTCAGGGTATTATCGGCGAATTGACTACGTTCAATATCCATATCTACCGTGTTACCATCCATTGACGTTTGGTAAGGAATACGGTATTTCAAATCCATATTAGGGGCTTTGACGCCTCGACCCTCAATATGACCTTTAGCGGTCACGGCCAGTGCGACTCCCTTACCATTTACCGCGCCTCTATCCATCGCTTGTTGGAGTTGACGATTAAAATCAATATCCCGCGCTTGATAACCCGGTGTATCCGCATTAGCAATATTGGAAGCCAGAACGGTTTGTCTAGCTTCACGTATTGACAACGCTTGCTGCTGGAAGGCAAACGTGGCATTTAATTTATCAATCATGATGATCCTTAATGGATGTAAAGCAATTTCTGAATACAAACGTTCGTTATATCCGTCACTCAAATGGAAAAGCTCACCAAGAAAGTGCGAAAATTAAAATTCGACGTGCATATCTTAGCGGTCTACTAAAAAATCTAATGGCGGGATAAAAGCAAAATAATTGACCTATTTGGCCCATTCATTATGAAAGAAGTGGGTAAACTGCCAGCGTGAAAAAGTGTGTTGAGAAAGGAGGAAGTCGCCAAATGGCTAATCTTAGAAAATTAATCTATTGTATGATAATCAGTGGATTAAGCTTAACTTCTGCCATATCGCAAGCGTCTTTACCGCAAGATATCAACCACTATTTTCGCCAAGTGCACGGTAAAAATAACCAGGTGTCTATTGAAATCAAAACCCCCATTGAAAAATGGCCAAACTGTGAAAAACCGCAAATTAGCCCGCCGATTGGTGGGCGCAATATGGGAAATGTGTCCGTCCCCGTGCAATGTGGGAAGAAAAAGCAGTTTCTGCAACTCACGGTGAATGTCACGGGGCAATATTATGTGGCAACACGTCACTTAAACCCCGGTGAAACGATTGAATTTGTTGATATAGGAACTAAAAAAGGCCTGTTACATAAATTACCTGCGGGAGCGAGCACCGATAAAATGGTATTACGGGGAGCCATCGTACTGCGCACAATTACTGCCGGTCAAACATTCACCAAATCAATGGTTAGGCAGCCTTGGGCCATTAAAGCTGGGCAAACCGTCTTGGTATTTGCCAACGGGGATAATTTCTCGGTGAAATATGAGGGACGTGCCATTAATAATGCCACCGTTGGGCAAAATATTCGTGTAAGATTGCTCAACGGTCAAGTGGTCAATGGGTTAGCACAAGAAAATGGTAGTGTTAATATCGCGTTAAAATAAACACCATCAAGACCGTGAATATTTATTCTAATTAATTCAAGCCCCATCAAGGCGATAAGCGAATGAGTGCAGTTAACACAGAGGCGACTTGAAGTATGACGAATAAAGGCAATATTTTGTAACACTATCGTGACTAAAGATCCCACAAAATACGCCGATAACTCACATAAGATAAAAATCGGGAATAGGAAAACACATTATGGCTATTGAGCAAACCCCTGCAATTTCTGCGCTGACTCAGGTAACAACCCGCGATCCTCAAGATGCGGCAGCCCCGATGCGTGATAAAAAAGTGTCTGCGGATGTCAGCGTCAAAGAGAGTACGTTTGTACCTAGCGAATTACAAAAAAAATTATTGCAGCCACAAGCCTCTGATATTGACATCGCAAAAGTTGAAAAAATTAAGCAAGCTATCAAAGATGGCACCCTCACCATGGACACTGAAAAAATTGCTGATGGCATTTTACGCGATGCCCATGAATGCATGTTATCAATGAAATAAATAACCGCTATGATTGATGAATTACTGATATTGTTAGAGCAGCAGCTTGCTCATTTGCAATCACTGCAAATTGTGATGAAAAATGAAGAAATTTTGTTAGGTTATCACCGTGTGCCGCCTTCACCTTTCCAAGAAACGACTGAACAAAAACGTTTTCTCGTTGCGGCGATAAGCCACGGTGAAACCAACCGCTTACAGCTCGAGGCACAGGCCGAAGTGACTGCCCCCTATGAAGGTAATGCGGCCTTAGCAGATTTATGGGAAGCGATAAAAACATTAACCACCGACCTAAAAGAGCTGAACTATCGTAATCATCAAATGCTGCAATTGCATATTGAGCTCAACGCCCAGCGCCTCAATTTCGTTAAAAAGCACAATAACCAGACTACCTATGGCGCTGATGGTTTAGAGTCTAAACGCCCTGTTTTAGGTAAGAAAATTTCGATTTAGTGTGCGAAGAGGTTTAGCTAAAACCGCTTAATCAGATAATAAACACACTCTCATCTATCGTGGCGAGACGCCTTAATGGCGCGCCATTCGGCTAAATCTCCCTGTGCTGCCTTTAGCTTAAGGTGCATGATACAAACGTTATTTAACATTTATCACGTTTGTTTAGGGAAGGCCGCCATTAAGCAAAAAAGCTAATATCAGATGAAATACAAAAAATGAAGCCACTATAATATAAGGGATCAAAATAACTAAAGCTAAACAAAACAATAAAATACGATATTTACGCAATTCAAGTTGTATCGCAATCCACAAAAAGGACGCGCTAAATAGTAAAGCAAAATACCAGTCTAATTTCCTGACAAGGTAAAATGATCCCCGTATTAACGTTAGCATATCCAAATTTAACGCTCCGTTTCGCCCCAACACTTCCCCTTATCCTTACATAATAAGAAGTCATTATTCCCTTAACCATTAGATAGTTCGTAATATCGTCTATGTTGGATATGACAAAACAATAAATGTAGCTAACGAATACTCTCTACTTACGCATAAAGTTTATAAATCATTCGATTGGGCACCCTATCGCATAAGAACCAGTACCCAATATACCTAAAAATATAATCAGCTACCGCTAATCATTGACGTCATTCTAATCTTGCGATGATCTGTCATTTCTAGATTGGACATAACTACCAACTGTGGCAAGCTGCGGCGCAAAAAGCGTGACAGAATTAGCCGTAACGCATGGTTCACTAATAAAACGTTAGGCGCGCCCATCGCTTCTTGGTGAGAAATGGCCTGCTCTGCTTGTGTTTGAATAAACTGCGCAAGGTTTGGCTCCAATCCACCACCATTTTTCGCAGCTTGCAGCAGAATTTGTTCCAGCCCTGCATCTAACCCAATTACTTGGATTTCTTCTGCATTACCAAACCATTGCTGAGTGATGGCACGCCCTAGCGCGATACGGACTTGTGAGGTGAGATAGTCTGTGTCTTTTTGCTCACCGTTTTCCCCTGCCATTTCCGCTAGCGTCTCAATGATGGTGCGCATATCGCGGATCACCACATCTTCCATTAATAAATTTTGCAAAACACGATGCAAAATAGTTAATGAAATGGTGTCTGGGATCAAGTCATCCGCCAGCTTCGGCATCTCTTTTTTCACGCGGTCATACAACATTTGCGCTTCTTGGCGACCAAACAGTGTGCTTGCGTTTTGCAGTAAGATTTGGTTGAAGTGCGTTGCGACTGCCGTACTCGCTGACACCACAGTATAACCTTGAATTTGCGCCTCTTCGCGTAAATCGTCATCAATCCAAACGGCGGGCAGACCAAAAGCAGGCTCTTTTGTCGCGTCACCTTGTAATGTTCCTACCGCATTACCCGGATCGATGGCTAAACTGCGCCCAGGCTGTGCTTCGCCACGTCCTACCTCTGCCCCTTTAATTAAAATTCGATACTCACAAGGGGAAAGGGCCAAGTTGTCACATATGTGGACAACCGGAGGTAAATAACCTATTTCTTGAGCAAATTTTTTACGTAAGCCACGTAAGCGACCTAATAATTCCCCTTGCTGGTCGTTATCCACCAGAGGGATCAATCGATACCCCACCTCCATGGCTAATAAATCTTCTAATTGCACATCATCCCATGTAGCTTCCACCACTTTATTGGCTTCTTGGAAATGTTGTGCTTGGCTACTATCCCCTTTCGCACTTTCAGGTTGTTGGGATTTACGTACTAAATACCAACCCAGTCCCGCCAGTGCCGCCGTAAATAATAGGAAGACAAAGTTTGGCATGCCAGGGATCAGACCAATCAACCCAAGGACACCGGCACTAAGCCACATTACACGCGGATTATTGAATAGTTGGTTGACCATCTGCTCACCAACGTCTTCATCGGTCGCAACACGGGTAACAATAACCCCCGCCGCAGTGGAGATAATCAATGCAGGAATTTGGGCAACCAAACCATCACCAATTGTCAGCAAGGTATAGGCGCTGGTGGCATCCCCCAGCGACATATTATGTTGACCGACACCGACAATTAAACCGCCTACCACGTTGATCACCATTATCATGATCCCCGCGATGGCATCTCCGCGCACAAATTTACTCGCACCATCCATCGAACCATAAAAGTCGGCTTCTTGAGTCACTTCGGCACGACGTTTTTTGGCTTCGTCATCATTGATGATCCCAGCGTTAAGATCCGCATCGATAGCCATTTGCTTACCTGGCATACCATCTAACACAAAGCGAGCACCCACTTCGGCGATACGTCCTGCCCCTTTGGTGATCACCATAAAGTTAATTAAAACAAGGATAATAAACACCACAATACCGATGGCAAAGTTACCACCGACTAAAAAGTGACCGAATGCCTCAACAACTCGCCCTGCCGCATCGGGTCCAGTATGTCCATCTAACAAAATAATTCGCGTCGATGCGATATTTAACGACAGACGCAATAACGTGGCGAACAGCAAAATAGTTGGAAATGCGGCAAAATCCAGTGTGCGCTTGGTGAACATGGCCACCAATAACACCATGATAGAAAGAGCAATATTAAAGGTAAAAAGTAAATCTAATAAAAATGCCGGTAATGGCAATACCATCATCGACAAAATCAATAAAATAAGCACTGGACCCGCGAGTATTTGCCACTGCGTTCCTTGTAAGTTTTTCGGCAATTTTAAAAGTGCAGCCAAATTAGCCATCGCGATTGTTCTCTCCAGCAAAGTCCAGCGTCGGTGGCACTGGTAAATTTTTCGGTTTTTTCGGTCTGAGCCCACCTTCACGCCGCCAACGACGTAATTGGTAAACCCATGCTAAAACTTCCGCAACCGCCGCATATAAGGCGACAGGAATACTTTGTCCTATCTCTGCATGACGATATAACGCCCTTGCAAGCGGCGGCGCTTCTAATTGTAATATTCGGTGCTCTTCACCAATTTCCTTTATGCGTTGCGCAATAACACCGGCACCTTTTGCTAACACTTTTGGTGCCCCCATTCGCTTATCATCATATTTCAAGGCTACTGCATAGTGAGTTGGGTTGGTGACTATCACATCCGCCAGTGGCACATCAGCCATCATCCGATTACGCGCTATCGCCCGTTGTTGTTGGCGAATTTTGGCTTTGATATGTGGGTCACCCTCTTGCTGTTTAAATTCATCTTTAATTTCTTGGCGACTCATACGCAATTTCTTTAAATGGGAACGAAATTGGTAAAACACATCAAACGCCACCATCGGGATCAGCAAGAACACAATCAAGTACCCCGCAAAAATCACCTTATGCAGCGCATTACTGAGTGCGGTGATGGGGGATTCCATCACTAGATGCAGTAATGAAGGCCAGCTTTGCCATAAAAAAATGAAGGCCCCTAGCCCAACAAACAGTGATTTTAAAATCGCCTTAAATAATTCCGATAACGCATTCATCGAAAAAATACGTTTTAACCCTTTAATTGGATTGAGTTTTTTTAAATCGAACTTAATCAGCTTACTGTTAAACACTAACCCGCCCACGAGTGATGATGCAGAGATCCCCACCAAAGCCAACCCGCCAATAACCGGCAGTAATGCAAATAATGCTTCACTAACCACTCGCCCTAAATAGCTGATCATTAAGCCGGTATTTTGCAAATAGTGGCCATCAAAAATAAAACCTTGGCGAGCGATTTGGCGAAGTTGTGTCGCAAGGTGTCCACCGCTTAGCCAAAGCAAGCTAATCCCCGCCAACATCATCATTAGCGAGCTCAGTTCTTTTGAACGAACGATTTGCCCATCATCCTTGGCTTTCTGCTTTTTATGGGGGGTGGGCTCTTCTGTTTTTTCTACATCACTCTCGTCGGACACCGTGGTTCCAATATTTAGCGAAAATACGAGTTATCGCTATAGCATGACAGAGTGTAAAAAAATCAATGGTGGAAAATAGACGCAGTTCGAGGGGGTTATTTGCCTATTGAGCAATAAGTCAGCAATCTTGCGAAGGGGTTCGCAAACCTGTGCACCTGCTGAAGGTAATCCTATAGTTAGCATTAATAATAGTATTGATATACTGAATACTCGCTTAGTTATCCCGTTATTCGATAGCAGGCTAGTTAAGAAGCCATTACCTGTTCACTTAAATGTAAAATTGTTGATCAACGGGCAGTTTTTTATTTTAATGACTCACCAAATGGCTTGCGACCCTTATTCATTATTAGGGAAAGAAATCGTTGACATGAACGGTCAACGAGACACCATTAAACACACGATCAACTTACTGATTGCTGGCTTTTCACAACACAAGGTTAGTATGGATATTTGTCATCTTGTTGCGCCTGATGTTTCCTTAGAAGATGCCCCTAAGGAGGCCTTACGTATGCTTAATTGGCTAAAACAACAAGGCATTATTGATCCTCTATTTCAACGCATTGAATATGGAGAAGTGATTTATCGCCCGATGCCTGCGTATAAAGAGCCAATTTTGTATGTTATCAATGATGAGATAGTGCCAACCCAATTACCCGAAGATACCTTGAAAAATTATTTATCGATCGTCACGGAACACACCGTATTCCATGCAGGCGGCAATGGTATTGGTATTTACTGCCCGCAATGCGGCGCAGAACAAACGGAACACAGCCATGCATGGAGCGATGCCATTTCCGATTGGTATGAGGGGAAAACCGAAAACTTAGCGTGTTTTCGATGCGATTTTCATTCACCCCTTTCTCATTGGCAATTTAACCCACAGTGGGCTTTTGGTAACTTAGGTTTTAGCTTTCATAATTGGGATATACGCGATGATTTTATTAGCCAATTTGAACTCACACTCGGCAGTAAAATTATTGCAGTCTACCAACATGACTAACAAAAAATCATTCGGAAGTCGGGTTTAAGGTAATTCGCATACCAACAGCTTGTGCATATTTAAGCAATGTGCCAAGTTTCGGATCAAATTGCCCTTTTTCTAAACGGGAAATATTTTGTTTTTGCGTTTGCATTTTCTCTGCAATCTCAAGTTGTGTGAAATTATTCGCAAGGCGAGCCTTTCGCAATTGATTGATTAACGCTTTACGCATTTCCAGTTCAAGACTTGCCGTTTCTTGCTCAGTAACCTCTTGCCTTTGCTGTTTTTCATCATTTACCAAAGTGGAAATCAAATCATTATTTATCATGTGAATACACTCAGATACAGTAAGCTAATTAATTGAAAATAGCGGATTTGAAGCTACGCTAACAAGAGTGAATTAGGTAGCCCCATGAAAAGCTTTCACGTTATCGTAATAAATTAAAAGCCCAGTTCATCAAGCAGATCATCCACTTGAGATTGTGATGCCATCACATTGACACCTTCTTTATTAATTTGCGGCCCATTGAGCAGACTTTCGCTTTGCGTTTTTACACGCATTTCAGGAGGTGTATTTTCCATAAGCAATGCGAGCAGTTGTTTCTCAGCTTCTTCAACCACTTCCATCATTTTTTTGATGACTTGCCCCGTTAAGTCCTGAAAATCTTGTGCCATCATGATCTCCAGCAACTCCGCTTTCGTGGTTTCACTGTTTTCGATCACTTGCCCTAAAAAGGCTTCGGTTGACTCACGTAATTGCTCAGGAACCCCATCACTCGTTGTTGCTTGCCATTGTTGTTGCAGCGCCTGTGCATTTTTATTCATATCCACTTGCAGTGGTTTAATGATATCAATCCCATTTAAGGTTTTTTCTGCCGCTTGTGCCGTCATTTGTGCGATATAACGCAGCCTGTCTTTGCCATCTGGAATGCTGGCGACCGCTTGTTGAACGCTCTTTTCTAGGCCCAATTCGCGCATACTTTCACGCAGGGTTCTCATTAGTGTACCAATGCGCGTAATGACTTGTTTTAAATCATCATTACCATTGCGAACACCTTCCATACCCACTTGTTCAGTCATGAAAATCTCCTTTGGTACGCACTGTTATTGCAGACCCATTTTTTCAAATACTTTGTTTAATTTTTCTTCTAAAATAGCGGCAGTGAACGGCTTAACCACATAACCACTCGCCCCTGCTTGCGCAGCAGCAATAATGTTTTCTTTTTTCGCTTCTGCCGTCACCATCAAAACAGGAATGTGCTTGAGTGCATCATCGCCGCGAATGGTTTTAAGCAGCTCTAAACCGTCCATATTTGGCATATTCCAGTCTGCAACCACAAAATCAATATTGCCCGCACGGATTTTTTCCAATGCATCAACACCATCTTCTGCTTCTTCTATTTTGATAAACCCGAGCTCTTTTAATAAGTTACGAACGATGCGACGCATGGTAGAAAAATCATCAACAACCAGAAAACTAAGATCTTTAGCGGCCATAACCACTCCTTCAAATACAATTGTGAATTTCCATCTCTGTTACACAGTGATGGAAGAAAGTCTTGCTAAAACACTTGGGGCCATTTTTCGAATATCTTGCACTTCGTCCACCGCATCCATTTCAATCGCGGCCCGTGGCATGCCAAACACAACGCAACTGCTTTCGTTCTGTGCGTAGGTGAAAGCCCCTTGCTTACGTAAATTCAATAGCCCTTTAGCGCCATCCATCCCCATGCCGGTCAATAACACACCAATACATTTACGTCCGACACATTGGGCAACTGAATCAAATAACACATCCACTGATGGACGATGACGATTTACTGGTTCGCTTTGCTGTAAAATCACTTGGAAACCTTTGCCTTTATCTGCGATCAACATGTGTGAATCGCCGGGGGCAATATAGGCATGGCCTTTTTGCAATAACTCGTTGTTTTCAGCTTCTTTTACCGTCAATACACATATTTTATTCAGTCTGTCAGCAAATGAACGTGTAAATCCTGCTGGCATGTGCTGCGTGATCACCACCGGTGGGCACTCACGTGGCAACATTTCTAAAAATTGTCGGATGGCTTCGGTGCCCCCTGTGGATGCCCCTACCGCAATCACTCGGCTGTTACACACATAAGGAGATAAGGCTTTTCCTTGGGAAATCGGTTCAGCGACCTTTTTCTCCGAACGGGCAAAACGACTACGCTGAGTCATTTTTGACATTGCCGCCGCACGGATTTTTTCACCAATAATATCGCGATAGCTCATCATGGTTTCGCGAATACCAATCTGCGGTTTAGTCACAAAATCTACCGCCCCAAGCTCCAACGCTTTTAGGGTCACTTCGGAACCTTTTGATGTTAATGTGGATACCATCACCACAGGCATGGGATGCAAACGCATTAATTTTTCTAAAAAATCGATACCATCCATGCGAGGCATTTCAACATCTAACGTGACTACATCAGGTTCCAACTGTTTTATTAAATCACGTGCAACGTAAGGATCAGGCGCGGTATCAACGACCTCCATGTCATCATGGCTATTAATGATTTCACGCATTAATTGACGCATCAGTGCTGAGTCATCCACACATAGCACTTTAATTTTTTTCATTACCCCCTCCTTTCAGCTTGTACGCTGTAGACGGTTTGTCCTTTAATCACAAAGCGTTGCGTTAATTGTGATAGGTTTTCTGAATGCCCAATAAATAACAAGCCATCTGGCTTAAGTAGCGGAGCAAAACGCTCAAGCATTTTTATTTGCATGTCTTTATCAAAGTAAATCATTACATTCCGGCAAAAAATCGCATCAAAGCGGTACTGGAGCTGCCAGTCATTGTCACTTAAGTTTAAGTAACGAAATTCAATCATCTGCCTTAACGCGGGTTTAACTCGTGCATAGCCTTCAAATTCCCCCACCCCTTTCATAAAGTAACGTTGGCGCTGAAGTGCACTCAGTGATTTCAATTCCTCTATGCGATAAACCCCTTGCTTTGCTTTTTCAAGCACTTCCGTATCAATATCACTGGCAATCACTTTGGCATTAACGGCATTCGGACCCAATACGTCACTTAAGGTCATCGCAATAGAATAAGGCTCTTCCCCCGTTGACGATGCAGCACACCAAATGGTGATTGGGCTATTTTTACGTGTGCGAATAAAATCCGTTAACGTGACAAAATGGTGCGGCTCACGAAAAAATGCCGTTAAGTTTGTCGTCAATGCATTCACAAAAGCTTGCCATTCCTCATGATGTGGCTCGCGTTCAAGCATTCGCAGGTAGTCTGAAAAATTGTCGAAATTACAGTCACGTAACCGTTTTAATAATCGGTTATAGACCATATTTTTTTTATTCATGGTTAGGACTATGCCTGATTTTTTATGAATAAATCGACAAACCCGACCAAACTCATCATCAGTCAGTGGTTCTATCTGTGGTACAAAAAGCATCGTACTTGTCGTCCTATTCAATAAAAATCCAGAAGCAGCCACCTAATGTGCTGCCTTTATTGGCAAAGGAAATGCCAGAAACTGCACATTTCCCTCGACCGAAAACGCCTAATAGGTTTCGTCAACGCTTAATATCGACTACGGCTTATGACGTTTTCAGGTAATTCAAAAAATGCCACGGTATCCACTAAATTATTCGCTTGGTCTTCAAGTGCTGCCGTTGCGCTGGTTGATTGCTCAACTAATGCGGCGTTTTGCTGCGTGACGAGATCCATTTGGCTAACGGCGGTGGCGACCTGTTCAATCCCGCGACTTTGCTCATTCGATGCAGATGCAATATTGCCCATTAATTCAGTTACTTGATTTACCGCTGCCACCAGTTCGTTCATGGTTGCCCCCGCTTCATTGACCAACTGGGAACCTTGACTAACACGACCTACGGATTCATCAATTAACGTTTTAATTTCTTTTGCAGCTTCAGCACTACGCTGTGCCAATGCTCTAACTTCCCCTGCAACCACAGAGAATCCACGACCTTGTTCTCCAGCACGGGCTGCTTCAACGGCGGCATTTAAGGCTAAGATGTTGGTTTGGAAGGCTATACCGTCAATGACACTGATAATCGCACTGATTTTTTGTGAGCTGTTAGAAATGGATGTCATGGTATCAATAACATCTTCCGTGATTTCGCCACCTTTCGTGGCTGTCTTTGATGCGCTCACTGCAAGCTCACTGGCTTGACGTGCGTTATCCGCATTTTGTTTAACGGTCGCAGTTAACTCTTCCATACTGGCTGCCGTTTCTTCAAGGGATGCTGCTTGTTGTTCAGTACGAGAAGATAAATTGTTATTACCTAAGGCAATTTCACGGATACCGGTATACATTTGATCCGTATTTGAACGCAATGCGGCGACAGAAGTTGCTAACGATCCTTGCATTTGTTTGAGTTTGCCAAACACTTCGCCAATTTCATCACGCGTGGTAATTTCAATAGGTTGGTTCAGTTTTCCATCTGCCACTAAAGCAAAGTGTTCTCCCATACTTTTCAGTGGGTTAATCACTTTACGTTTCATCCAATAATGAGCAAAAGCAACCACGAGGATAATGATCACTATCACTGAACAGAATGAGCTCCAGGCAAATGTGTTATACATGCGTGCCGCAGCGAGGGACTCATCGTTTTCAACATTCAACAATTCAAGATATTCATCAATAACTTGCGCTAGTTGGTCTTGATTTTCTTGTGCTGGCAGCTCAATATAAGCCGCGATATCTTTGTTATCTAAGTGTATTTTCAATGCTTTTAGCGTCGCGACAAATGCTTGATATTTCGCGTCAAGGGCTGCAAGATTTTCTTTTTCACTTAAAATCGGCTGGTTTTTAAAGGCAACGTAATCTTTTTGCGCTTCTTCTAATAATTTACCGAACGTCGCTTGTGTCTCTTCAATGAGCTGCTCGTGACCGCCCACTTTATTCAGTAATGCAATTTGCGTTAAGCTATTACGCGCTTGCATTAAATGTTTATTGGTTTCTTCAAGCAGTGCTCGTTTATCCGAACCTAAATCAATACGTTCTAATGCATTTAATTCGCTAACAACAATCCCAACAGAAACCCCGCTCGACACAATCTGCATTCCACAAAATAAAAACAAAAGCAGATATAAACTCACCGAAATTCGGATATTTTTACCAAACATAGATAATCCCCATTTGTGCCAGCTAAGAGAGCTGTTCGCTTAAAACATTGCTTGTTTTCTCATGCACAGAAACGCTGCAAAGCCAAAGCCTTGCAGCGTGAAACCATGCTTAATATTTAGAAAGTTTCCCAGTTATCATCATCTTTGTGTTCCTTCGATGATAATTTTTTCAAATCCGGTGTTTTCACGATATTGGATACCGTTCTTGCTGCTGGTTTGCTATTGCGCATTTCACTTTGTTTTAACGGTGGTAAACGGAAAATAGAGATAAGCTGCGACAATTTTGCCACTTGCTCTTCTAACACATTCGCCGCAACAGCCGATTGCTCCACTAATGACGCATTTTGCTGTGTCACTTTATCCATTTCTGCCACTGCAATACTGACCTGCGAAATACCTTTGCTTTGCTCATCAGAAGCCGTTGCGATATGAGTCATGATGTCAGTAACGCGTGTCACCGATTCCACAATTTTCGTCATTGTTTCGCCTGCGTCTTCTGCTTGGCGCGCGCCAGTTCCCGTACGAGAAACGGAATCTTCAATCAGCGTTTTGATCTCTTTAGCTGCATCCGCGCTGCGTTGTGCTAAGTTACGCACTTCATCTGCCACAACCGCAAAACCACGACCATGCTCACCTGCGCGGGCCGCTTCCACAGCCGCATTTAGTGCTAAGATATTGGTTTGGAAGGCAATGCTGTCAATCACTGCGGTAATATCAGAGATTTTTTGTGAGCTATCTGCAATGTTCAACATGGTACTGACCACATTAGAGACTACTTTCCCGCCCTCTTTTGCAATAGCAGAAGCTTGGTTTGCGTACTCACTGGCTTGATGGGCGTAATCGGTGTTTTGCTTAACCGTTGCAGTTAGTTCACTCATGCTGGCAGATGTTTCTTCCAAACACGCAACTTGTTGTTCTGTACGTGAAGAAAGATCGTTATTGCCTGCGGCAATTTCAGTAGTACCTTGGTATATAGTTTCACTGCCATCTAATACACCTCGAACGGTGTTAATCAGCTCTTGTTGCATATGCTGAACACCATTGGCTAATTCGCCAATTTCGTTATTCGCTGTTGTCGCAATTGAAGGCGTTAAATCACCGGAGGCAAAAACTTTAATTCGCTCGTTTAATAACCCTAACGGCTCAATAATCCCTTTACGCACATAGCGATAACTAAAGAAACCAATAAAGGCGAGTAAAATAGATAACGCCACCAACATATATAACGATTGGCGATAGTTATTATCTGCATTAACCACTTCCCCTTGGAAATCCGCAGAAATATCGGCGAAGTAGGCGTTAAATTGTTCCTCGAACTTTATTTGATGACCTGAGGTTCTGTGAGCGTAGAAGCCTTCTAAGTCCCCTTTTTCTGCATAATCACCGAGCTTAATTAATGCATTACGGTAAGTCTCATAAGTGCTAAACAGTTTTTCAAACTTGGCTTTATCATACTCCGAACTTTGCATCAGCTTGGTGTAACGACTGTAGGCATCGTCCGCCGCTTTAAAGTTACGTTTTGCCGCTTTAATCAGTTCTTCCTGTGTCGCGTCATCTTGAATTTTGCGACCATCTAAAAGATAGGCGTTGATTGACCGGTTTAAATTGGCACGAGCTTGTAAAAGATTCACCCAGCTTTCTGTTAATACTTGTCTTTGGCGTTGTAGTGAATTTAAATAATTAATACTGTCGCTGTTATCGCCAAGTTTGGTGAACATCAACCCACTGGATACCAGTTGCAGTAAAATAAAGATAAAAATGACGGACAAAAGCCCTGATACGATTTTAATTCGACTGTACATGACGTTTTACTAACATTATTTGTTGTATTTTGGATATCGGTCATCCAACCAAAAACTTTAGTTAATGACTTATTATTATTTGAGCAATTATTTAGGCTAAGAATTACTCAGCCATACTGTCAATAAGCGCCATTTCTTCACTGGTTAGTAACTTTTCGATGTCGACTAAAATCAACATACGATCATTGAGCGTCCCTAACCCCGTGAGATATTGGGTCGATAATGTCACTGCAAAATCCGGTGGTGGTGCAATTTGCTCTTCATTTAACACCAGTACATCAGAAACGCCGTCTACGACAATTCCCACTACACGATCTTTTAAATTCACCACAATGACGACGGTATTGTCGTTATACACCACGTTTTCATGGGAGAACTTCACGCGCAAATCGATGATTGGAATAATGACACCACGTAAGTTCGTGACACCCTTAATAAAATCAGGTGTGTTTGCAATACGTGTGACTTGTTCGTAACCCCGGATTTCTTGCACCTTTAAGATTTCAATACCGTACTCTTCTTCACCTAGGGTAAAAATAAGGTAACCTTCGCCGTTTTTTTCTTCTTCGTGTTTATTTAAATCATCATCTAACATAGACATGGTGTATGGCCTCTATTTAGTGCACGACAGGTTGGGAAACCTGCTGTTTCTTTTTGATCAAAATGCTGTTATTCATTTTTTGCAGTTCAGCCACATCTAAAATCAATGCAACAGAACCATCTCCCATAATCGTGGCGGCAGAAATCCCCGGGATTTTGCGGTAATTACTTTCGATATTTTTCACTACCACTTGTTGCTGCCCGACAAGTTTGTCTACCAGCAAGGCAAATCGATGCCCTGCATTTTGAATAATCAGCACGATACTGTTATCCAAATTAGGCTCTGCCCCTTCAATGGAAAATACCTGATGTAGTTCGACCAGTGGCAAGTACTCGCCACGAACTAAAAGCATTTTTTCTTCCCCCGCTAAGCGATAAATATCATCTTGGCGTGGTTGCAACGTACTGATAATGGCACTCAGAGGCACAATAAAGACGTCTTCTGCCACTTTAACTGACATGCCATCAAGGATGGCAAGGGTCAGCGGAAGCAAAATACGGATAATAGTACCTTTACCTTCGGTAAATCCGATTTGAATACGACCGCCCATATCCTGAATATTTCGCTTCACCACATCCATGCCCACACCGCGTCCCGACACATCAGTGACAACTTCTGCCGTAGAGAAGCCCGGTGCCATGATCAGCATCGCCACTTCATCGTTACTCATCCCATCGTGCACATTCATTCCTTGAGAACGCGCTTTGGCCAAAATACGCTCACGGTTTAGCCCTGCCCCATCATCGCGCACTTCAATACAAATATTGCCACTTTGATGTGCCGCCGCTAATGTCAAAGTTCCTGCCTCAGGTTTTCCGTTGGCCACACGAACATCTGGCTTTTCAATACCATGATCTAAACTGTTACGAACAAGGTGATTTAACGGATCGACAATGCGTTCAATCAGACTCTTATCAAGCTCCGTCGAACTTCCTTCCACTTTTAGCTCAATTTTTTTGCCGAGTTTAGAGGCAATATCTCGTACCATGCGAGGGAATCGGCTGAAAACATAGTCCATTGGCATCATACGAATAGACATAACAGACTCTTGCAGTGCCCGCGAATTACGTTCCAACTGAACAATGGAGCTGAGCAAGTCACTGTATTCATTTTGGTCAACGTGCTGGCTATGCTGTGTCAACATAGACTGGATAATCACGAGCTCACCCACAAGGTTGATAAGCTGATCGACCTTTTCCACTGCAACACGAATACTGCTGGAATCTCCTTTGGGTTTTGTCACCCCGGTTTTTTTCGCAGGGCTGGTGGTCGCGGCCGGCTTAACCACTTCTTTTGCTAATACCGTTGCCGTTTCCTTCTTCGTTTCTATTGTGTTTGTTTGTTCAGTTTGTTCCGTAAAGGCTTGGCAATCGGCAAAAGAGACAGCTTGCTGCGCGATTTGTGACTCATCCACCACAAAGCACAGCACCCCGCAGATATCCTCAATATCCGTATTTGTGCCTAACCATGCTTGAAGGCTGTTCGCTGTTTTTTCTACGTGATATAAATGACCAAACAGCGCTAGCTCGTCAGCAAGTAAGCCCACCTCTGTTTCTTTAAGTTCAGTTAATGTGATCTTAAAGTAATGTGAAAACTCGCCCTGAACGCCAGCCGCTTGCGAATTGGTTGTTGTTTCCTGTGGCTGTTCAACCGCTTCTACAACAGGCTTATTTTCAACGATTTCTTCTGCATGGCTCTCTACACGCCCAAGCACTTCACAAATTCGTTTAAATGACGCTTCATCAGGTAAAGCGTCATTTTTATACGCATCAAGCTGAGCAGCCATGACATCTTTGGTATCCAAAAATACATCAATGATGTCAGGTGTAAGCGTTAACTCATCGTGGCGCGCCTTATCGAGCAAGTTTTCCAAGGTGTGCGTGGTGTTTTGCAACTGTGTGAAACCAAAGGTTGCAGCACCTCCTTTTATTGAGTGCGCACTGCGGAAAATGGCATTTAGCTGCTCGCTATCCGGGTCAAAAGGATCAAGCTCAAGTAAGTGTTGTTCCATATCCCTGAGCAATTCGTCAGCTTCATCGAAAAATGTTTGATAAAACTCGGTAATATCCATGGTTTTTATCCAGTTTCGCTTAGATTTCACTTAACGCTGACTGCCGGAAAAACCGGCAGACAATAAAAAATCGCAATATTTTCATTCATCAACACCGCTATTGATCGGCATTTTTCTGTGTTTTTGCCGTCACAACATTTTCAGCCTTCGTTTGTGTTGACGGCTTATTTAATACGTCTGATATGGGTTTCGCTCCATCGTATTCCCGTAGAATTTGTTTGGTTTCTTCATCATTTAGCACGATGATGCTGATCCGTCGGTTAATTGGAGCAAGACCATTGTTTTTATCTAAATGGATCGCCGATGCCATCCCCACCACACGCAGCACTTTATTTTCATCCATTCCGCCACGGATCAACTCCCGTCGGGACGCGTTTGCACGATCAGAAGACAGCTCCCAGTTGCTATAATTGGCACCATTGGCATAAGGTAGGTCATCGGTATGCCCCGAAATACTGATGCGGTTGGGAACGTCATTAAGTAAAGGCGCAATAGCACGTAAAATATCGCGCATATAAGGCTCAACCATCGCTGAGCCCACTTTGAACATGGGTCGATTTTCACTGTCCACAATTTGAATACGCAATCCGTCATTGATCATGTCGATCAGTAAGTGCGGTTTTAATTCATTCAAACGTGGATCTTTTAAAATGGCCTGCTCAAGGGATCTTTTTAACTTTTCGAACCGATAGCTTGCATTCCCATCAATGATATTATTCGGTTCAGGCATCACATCACCTTCCCGGAAAATCGGATCTTTGCCCCCACCAGGGATTGGATTGGTTGCATCTCCACTCTTTGCTCCAGGATTGATTGCTGTACTTAGGGGGGTGCGAAAATACTCCGCAATTTGCGTCAGTTCTTGAGGACTTGAAATTGAAATCAGCCACATCACCAAAAAGAATGCCATCATCGCCGTCATAAAATCAGCATAAGCGATTTTCCACGAACCGCTATGACCACCACGATGATGAGAATTGCGTTTTTTGACTCGAATAACATGAGGGGTATTGGCTGCCATCTAAGTATTACTCCTCAGTGGTTTCTTGTGAACGGGCACCCACTTTCACCTCGCGAACGCGGTCTTCCAGTTCAACGAATGACGGCCTATCCGCACTGAATAACACTTTACGGCCAAATTCCACGGCTATTTGCGGTGCGTAGCCCTGCAACGCAGACAAGAATGTCACTTTGATGCATTCCATCATTTTTAATTGCTCACTACTGCGCAATCTAATCAGCGCAGCTAATGGCAAAATAAATCCATAAGCGACTAAAATCCCTAAAAATGTCCCGACCATCGCGTGGGCAATTAACGCACCGAGTTCACCCGCAGGTCTGTCCGCCGATCCCAGTGCATTTACGACACCTAGTACGGCCGCCACAATACCAAATGCGGGCATAGAATCGCCGACCATATTTAAACCCGAAGCAGGTACTTCATTTTCTTGACGAAAAGTTTCGAGTTCTTCATCCATTAAGGCTTCAATTTCATGGCTTTGTAAATTACTGCTCACCATTAAGCGTAGGTAATCCACAATAAACATCATGGTAGGCACATCTTTGAGAATACGGGGGTATTGAGAGAAAATTTCACTTTCTTTCGGATTCTCAATGTCTTTCTCTAACGCAAGTAGCCCTTGCTGACGAGATTTATTGAGTAGCTGAAATAACAATGCCATCAAATCCATTGACATTGCTTTATTGTATGAAGAACGGCGGAAAAGTTTCGGTAATACTTTACATAGGGCGATAATGGATTTACCGCTGTTACCAACGACAAAAGCCCCTAGACCAGCCCCTAATATAATGACGAATTCAGCGGGTTGATATAGCGCACCTAAATGGCCCCCGACCATGATATAACCGCCAATAACCGCTACTGTAACAATGAGATACCCGATGAGTATTAACACAATATTCCCTTTCACTCCGTTGGTTAACAGATGGCAGTCAAAGGGAATATTAGGAATAACAGGCAAAACCTTGCCTGCTGACCAAATCAATCCAATTACATTACCGCTTTAGTAATGCCATCCTGTCGATATAGCGTAATATCGGCGAGATGCTCGGAAAGTTTACGTTTTTTTATTGCTCTTGATGGTGGTTGGCACAAACTACAGGTAAAACTGTTTTCAGGAATGTGCGCATAAGTGATAAACGAACCTTGGCAGCAACTGCATTTTGAACTTTGCAACATGCCACTTTCAACAAAACGGACAAGTGTCCAAGCGCGCGTTAATGCTAATAAAGGTTCATCACCGGGCTCTGGAATACATTGTTCTAGATACAAACGGTAAGCTTTTAAGATGGCATCAACGCCTTGGCAATGGCCACTTTGCAGTAAAAACTGATAGGCATTATAAAACATGGATGAATGAATATTCTGCTCCCATGTCATAAACCAATCTGTCGAAAATGGCAGCATACCTTTTGGTGGTGGACAGCCTCTCAGTTCCTTATATAACCGAACTAAACGACCACGGCTAATTTGGGTTTCACTTTCTAACATTTGCAGGCGAGCGCCTAAAGAAATTAATTCCATGGCTAAGCGAATATCATTCGCTTCTTGGACAATACTTTTTTCAGCTACGGTACTCATCTTTTTCTCGCTATATCAGTGTCGTCTTGATTATGCGCTTGCAATAATCGGGTCGAAAGGAGGATACCTGTATGAATTTGTTGTAATTCATCAACCCTAGAATCACGGGTTAGCTTTTTAATTGTTTCGCTGTTCTCAAATCTAAACTGGCAGATTAGCTGGTTTGTTTCTGCCAATTTAACCAATTGAGGAAGCGTAAGGTCTGCTAAAGTTGTCGCCATTGCATCAGAGATACCTAAACGGAACATCGCAGAGGCTTTCTCTTGAGAGATGAGTTTTTGGGCTAATAGCAAATATGAGAGGTTAATATCGTATATATGCTTCAGAAAATCTGTCGTCGAGCTCATTTTTTTTCCTTTCCGAATATTTATCAACTTCTGTGTGCAAAAAGAACAAATATGAATTTGAAAATTTTGTGTGACTAAACATTTTTATTCGTAAAATTAATTAAGCTGGGTAAATGTATTCCATTACTTCCCATGTTATCCGTGGATGAATACCCAGTTTGGAGTATAAAAACACAAATTTTCAAACTTAAATTAAATACATTTCCTGAATACTTACAAACAATAAAGAATGACTAAAAAGTTAGCACTTTCAGTAAAAGTCAGAATTTGCCGATGTCATTATTAGTCGCCGATTATTATGCACCACTAAATTAACTATTCAAGGTACTTATGTTTCTTTTTGTACTGTTGGGATAATGATCCATTCATTCATAAAATAATCTTTATTATTTCCTTATCTTCTCTCTCCCTATCCCAAATATCCGCAATACTTTAATTCATCTTATGTCAAATGACAGGATTTTAATCAATACAATAACTCTTTACATGTGATTTGAAAGCAAAAAAGACCAATCACAACATCAAAATCAATACATTGATCCACGTCAACATTTAGTATTAAGAAACTCCCTTAGCTATTATCAGCATCCTGTGATATCGGCAATTTAGGAATAAAATTTAATCATTAATTTTCAATAAGTTTAATCACATCTTTCTCATCATTCAAAATTATTCAATCCTATTTTCCGTATCTAAGGTTATTATTTTGTCATACATATTATAGTTACCCTTATAGATTTCATTAGAATAATTAAACTATGGTTATAATACATGCAAATTACAATATTAATAAAATTAATAAACCTAATAAAACTTAATAGTAAAAAAGTAAATATTTAGCTTAAATATATGTGTTATATATTGTTGCTCATTTTATATTTTCAGTAATTTTCTTGTTATTATTTTTTTACGGAAGGCGTTTTCATTTAATTAATTTTTATTTTTTTCATTCAAACAACTAAAAAATAATTTTTTTAATAAAATGATCAACCTACAGTACCGTGCTACTCTAGAAAACCATTTGAAAAGTGAAAGTTTCAATTGAGAACATTCTGTTTTTTTTTACCATTTCAATTCGTTTTATAATGTCCAAAATATGAATAAAATAGCTTCTCAGCCTTATATTATAATTTGTATTTTTACTGGAATTTTTTAATCTCTGTAACGCTTACGTTAAGAATAATATAACCTAGTGTTATTATAACTAATGTTTACTATATACTTTTATTTTAACAAATCTTGCGATCCGCACATTTAACTTAAGTAATTTTGCTTATTCACCCGTATTAACGCTTAGAAATGAATTGAGTTTATTTAAAATAATTCAGTGTGCGTTTTGCGTCCAAATTCAGCAAAATAAACTGGTGTGAGGGCTACAAAAAAACGTACAAGAATTGGGAGGTTGTTCACATTTATTTTCTCGGTTTCCGAATAATTTCCGAAAAAACTGCTATCACTTTGGCTATTTTTATGAGTATGAGGTGATAAAATGTCCATTTCGCTCATTCAAGGGATCATTGCACTATCTCCCAAATTAACATCATTCCTATCATGTAAGGGCAAGAGGTAACAGGCATATCGGTCAAAACCCCTTAGCTTTTCGCCTTATGGTTAAACCTGAAACTTTTTTGCCTTTGTTTTATACTGCCAGATTGCCATACTATTTGCGGAGAGAGGACGATGTTTACTTATTTTGCCAATGTTGAATTTATCGAAGAAGAAGGCGTGTATGAAATTGGTTTTTACGATTTCCCAAACATTCAAGGTGTTACTTTTTGCAAAGAAGATGTTGAGCTGGAAGCCGAAGAGGTTTTATCGGCAACATTAGCTGACTTTATCACTATAAGAAAACCGATCCCTTTACCCCAGAAAAATAGTAAAAACGCATTTCCCGTTTATTTACCGATTACAACCTGTCTGAAAATCGCCCTGCATAATGCCATTTTAGAAACGAAAACCTTACGTGTTGATTTAGCAAGAAAAATGAACATTAATGCACAACAAATAGAACGATTGCTTGATATACACCACGCATCAAAAGTTGAGGTATTAGAGCAAGCATTATACTTACTGGGATATGATGCACACGTGACTGTTCAAAAAAGACCCTAGTTTTAGGTCGACCCGCGAATAAAAGCCATTTTTTGCGATTGTCATAGCATAAATATTCAGTTTTCTATTGCTATTAATCACTTTAATTTATCTTATATCTTGGTTTAATCGCTTATTTATAACTTTTTTATTTATTTACTTAAAATAAATAGTTATTCACTTACAAAAATAGGACTTAATTGATTTATCAATTCAATTTTATAATTTCAATTAATTTTCTTTTTATTTCTTAGTGATGTATTTGTTGAGCAAATAGCACGGTTACACAGGTTACATATACTCAGAATTACCTCGTTGATGTGCTCATTGACATACGGAATGAAGACTATATTGACATCGCACTATCTTAAGTCCGTTAGTTTGCAAAATAGAGGGTATTGTTTGATAGGAAAATTGGCGTTAACTGCACAGCATGATAGTGATAGCAAAACGACTCGATATCGAAGCGACGAGTCTGCTATCTTTGCATTGCTGTTAGTGGCTAGTTATATTTACTGATGATGTAGATATATCTAATAGCGCAGAATATGAAAAAATAGGGTCAACAGGCATAAAAACAACCAACGTTAACCATCTCATATGCAAAATTAATATACATAGAATCTCGTTGTGTTTAATCACTACATATCACTGCATTGAAGAAAATAAATCAATAAGAAACCACTTACTCATTCATATCGCTATTAATAGTGAGGAATACGCACATCCAGAGGTAAGCATGAATATTGGTAAAATACAGGATGTATTGAAAGAAAGGCTAATTCAATGAAAGAAGGAATTTATTACGATATTTCAAATGATGACTAGCGCACCCGATAGCTAAATGGTTCTTCGCTATGCTCATTTAGCACCCGACCATTTAGCTGAACACGCCAAACAAATTGATGCTGTTTTCAATGGCTGCGTCCCAAATACGTCCCATACAGTCAGTATAGGTTCCGCAGCACACTCATAACCCATTGAAAATATTGGTGGGTTGTGGGGGGCTCGAACCCCCGACCTAATGATTAAGAGTCACCTACTCTGCCAACTGAGCTAACAACCCAATACAAAATATTTAACGCCGATCAATTGCTATAGTCAATGCTATTCTGCTATTTTTATTGTGTAGGTTAATTTTTAGTAATAAATGTTAAATTGACGATAATAATAGATTGAATAAGCAGCACTTCGATTCTATCAAAGTAAGTTTTTCTTAATCTAATTGAGATTTATGTCACAATATTTCACGCAAACATAACCACACAAATAAAAAAATACTGTGGTCAATTATAACAAACTACTACGGACACTTTACAGTATGGAAGATCATGCAATTTCAAACCGGACTCAGCCCCGCGCTGATCGCAATCAGTTAAAACGAAGCCTTAGTAACCGCCACATTCAATTAATTGCAATTGGCGGCGCAATTGGAACAGGCCTATTTATGGGATCAGGGAAAACAATTTCCCTTGCAGGCCCCTCAATTATCTTCGTCTATATGATAATTGGTTTTGTGCTCTTTTTTGTTATGCGCGCAATGGGGGAGCTCCTACTTTCTAACCTCAACTATAAATCCTTCAGTGATTTTTCTGCTGATCTTATCGGACCATGGGCCGGTTTTTTTGTCGGTTGGACATACTGGTTCTGTTGGGTGATCACTGGGATCGCTGATATCATTGCGATTACCTCCTATGTCAGCTTCTGGGTACCCGATTTTCCTGAATGGGTTACTTCGTTTATTTGTGTCATTACCTTGCTTACCTTGAATTTAGTCTCAGTTAGGCTATTTGGTGAACTTGAGTTTTGGTTCGCGATGATTAAGATCGTTGCTATCATTGCCTTAATTGCCGTAGGCGGTACGCTGATTGCTATGAATTTTCAATCACCAGCGGGTCACACAGCCTCTTTAAGCAATATTTGGAATGATGGTGGAATGTTCCCGATGGGGATTAGCGGTTTCTTTGCTGGCTTTCAAATAGCTATCTTCGCATTTGTGGGAATTGAACTGGTCGGGACGGCTGCTGCTGAGACCCGTGATCCTGAAAAATCACTACCAAAAGCCATTAATGCCATCCCAATTCGTATTATTGCTTTTTATGTTTTATCGCTCATTGTAATTATGGCCGTAACACCTTGGCGTACTATTTTAGCGGATAAAAGCCCATTCGTAGAAATGTTTGTGCTCATCAGTTTACCCGCCGCTGCTAGTATCGTTAATTTCGTGGTACTGACTTCAGCAGCTTCATCCGCCAATAGCGGTGTGTTTTCCACCAGCCGAATGTTATTTGGCTTGTCTAAAGAAGGTGATGCACCAAAACAATTTAGCCAGCTATCGAAAAAAGCGGTGCCTGCAACAGGGTTAATCTTCACCTGTATCTGTCTGAGCTTTGGTATTGTGCTTATCTATTTTATCCCTGATATTATGCATGCCTTCACCTTAGTGACCACTGTATCCGCTATCTTATTCATGTTTATTTGGAGCATGATTTTATATAGTTACCTAAATTTTCGTCGTAAACGCCCTGAAATGCACAAGGCATCCCGTTATAAAATGCCCGCGGGTATTATTATGTCTTGGGTAAGTTTGGCATTCTTTGCCTTTATGATTGTATTACTTGCATTCCAACACGATACAAGACAAGCGCTAATCGCGACACCCGTCTGGTTTATCATGCTATTTATTGGCTATCAAATCGTTAAACGTCGTAAAGTCAATTAAACGCCAGAGGCATTAAGGTATAGAAAAGGCCGAACAGATTGAACTGTTCGGCCTTTTTTAGGGTGAATACTTAACAAGATACTCAGATTAATTTGCTTTATATTCCGCTTCCGCTTGTTCAAAGCGTTCTTGAGCTTGCGCACTCGGTGCTTTAGTGATTAAACTCACCAGCACAATCGCGATGGTTGCAAAGATAAAGCCTGGAATAATTTCATACAGCGCAAACCATTTATATTGCATCCAAACTAATACCGTTACCGCACCAACCAACATCCCCGCTAAAGCACCTGTTCGTGTCATACGTTTCCAAAGAACAGACATCAATACTACGGGACCAAATGCGGCACCAAAACCAGCCCATGCGTTACTCACTAAACCTAATACTTTGTTATTCGGGTCACGAGCAATATAGATTGCAATGGCAGCAACAAGTAACACCATCAAACGCCCTACCCAGACTAACTCTTTTTGACTGGCTTTTTTACGAATAAATGGCTTGTAGAGGTCTTCCGTCAATGCACTTGCGCACACTAATAATTGGCAACTTAACGTACTCATTACCGCCGCTAAAATCGCCGAAAGCAGCACGCCAGCTATCCATGGATTAAATAATATTGCAGCTAATTCCATGAAAATACGTTCATTGTTTTGTGTGACAGCCCCGGCTAAATCAGGGTTTGTTTCGAAATAACCGATCCCAAAGAAACCAACCGCTATCGTGCCACCTAAACACAAAATCATCCACGTCATACTAATACGTCTTGCTGAGTGGATAGTTTGGTGTGAATCTGCGGCCATAAAACGCGCTAAAATATGTGGTTGCCCAAAATAACCTAATCCCCAGCCAAGTAAAGATAAGATCGCGATAAAGTTCATGCCTTTAAACATATCAAGATATTCTGGGTTTTTCGCTTTAATCACTTCAACAGAAACATCTACACCACCCATTGAAAAAATGACAACAACTGGCGTCAAGATCAGGGCAAAAATCATTAACGATGCTTGAACGGTATCTGTCCAACTCACCGCTAAAAAGCCCCCTAAGAACGTATATGCAATCGTTGCTAACGCCCCTAACCACATCGCTTTTTCGTAGCTAATATGGAATGTACTTTCGAACAACAAACCGCCAGCAACAACCCCTGACGCACAATAAATAGTGAAGAAAACTAAAATAACAATTGCAGAAATAATACGTAAAATCTTACTACTATCTTCAAAACGGCTTGTGAAATAGTCTGGTAACGTCAATGCATTGTTATTTTTTTCTGTTTGCAAACGTAAACGCCCGGCCACAAACAACCAGTTAAAATATGCTCCTAACGTTAGTCCGATTGCAATCCAGCTTTCCGAAATACCCGCGATAAAAATCGCGCCCGGCAGCCCCATCAATAACCAACCGCTCATGTCTGATGCTCCCGCAGATAATGCGGTCACCACACTGCCTAAACTTCGCCCGCCAAGAATATAATCATCAAAGTTTTTTGTTGAGCGATAGGCTAAGTAGCCGATTAGTAGCATGCCTATAATGTATACGATGAACGTGATGATCATCGGTGTGCTTACAGTCATCTATATTCTCCATTGAGTAGCTTATTTATTTCGTTATCTTTATATAAATTACTGTTGATAACTTGTAACTCCATAGTGTTGCACTTTATTGCACATCTTGAATTTATCTTCGTGCACACCAGATAGGTTGTGATTGTTTATGTTGCACTAACTTAACATCTTTGCGATACCATCCTAGTCAGACTCAGATTAAATTAACAAGAAATTAACTATTTTTTATTCAATAAATAGAATCCATATCACAAATGTTAAATTTATAAGTCAAATAACCAAATAATTGATTAACTATTCCCTCGATAACAAAGTTTATGTAATTACATGATAAATATGAAATATTAATAATCATCACTTTTGCAAATACGATTCCCTTGGTAAAAGTTCGACATATTTCACATTTTGCCCAGAAATTTCGGTTAACAATGTTGCACAAAGTTGCAACATTAAGCTAATGTTGTTTAACTTTTCGATTATGACGACCTGTCAACTAGAGGAATTAAGATGAGTAGCACAACAACTATGGGTGTGAGACTTGATGAAGTAACTCGTGAACGCATTAA
Organism: Providencia rettgeri; assembly: GCF_041075285.1. Taxonomy (NCBI): domain Bacteria; kingdom Pseudomonadati; phylum Pseudomonadota; class Gammaproteobacteria; order Enterobacterales; family Morganellaceae; genus Providencia; species Providencia rettgeri. The sequence goes on from NZ_CP163512.1 coordinate 2,099,698, forward strand.
AAATGCCGCTCAACGTCTAGACCGCACATCACATTGGCTTATCAAACAAGCTATTTATAATTACCTAGAACAACTCGACAATAACCAAATCATTCCTGAGTTATCCGTCGGTATTGATGCAAAAGAAAACCAAGTTGCTGAAGAAGACACCACAGTTGAATGCAACTACCAGCCTTTCTTAGATTTTGCTGAGCACATTTTACCACAATCTGTAAAACGCTCTGCAATTACTTCCGCTTATCGAATTCCCGAAACACAAGCCGTGCCAATGTTATTACAACAGGCGCAACTACCTGCCGACCAAGCTGAAGCGGCGCATAAACTGGCCTACTCCATTGCAGAAAAATTACGTAACCAAAAAAATGGCATCGGACGTTCCGGGTTAGTCCAAGGGCTTTTGCAGGAGTTTTCACTTTCTTCCCAAGAAGGTGTCGCACTCATGTGTTTAGCAGAAGCATTATTGCGCATTCCAGATAAAGCCACACGCGACGCATTAATCCGTGACAAAATCAGTAATGGAAATTGGCAATCTCACCTCGGGCAAAGTAGCTCTATGTTTGTCAATGCAGCCACTTGGGGCTTATTATTTACTGGCAAATTGGTGTCTACACATAATGAAGCCAAACTGTCGACCTCGTTGAACCGTATCATCAGTAAAAGTGGTGAACCACTGGTACGTAAAGGGGTGGATATGGCAATGCGCCTAATGGGCGAGCAATTTGTCACTGGCGAAACAATTTCCCAAGCTTTAGCGAATGCGCGTAAGTTAGAAGATAAAGGCTTCCGCTATTCTTACGATATGCTTGGCGAAGCTGCGTTAACAGAAAAAGATGCCCAAGATTACATGGTGTCTTACCAGCAAGCGATCCATGCCATTGGTAAAGCCTCAAATGGCAGAGGGATTTATGAAGGTCCCGGCATTTCAATTAAATTATCCGCCCTGCATCCTCGCTACAGCCGAGCACAATATTCCCGTGTTATGGATGAGCTATACCCACGCTTGTTATCTCTTGTTTTACAAGCTCATCAATATGATATAGGTATTAACATTGATGCGGAAGAAGCTGATCGATTAGAAATTTCATTAGATTTACTGGAAAAACTGTGTTTCGAACCACAGCTTGCTGGGTGGAATGGTATTGGCTTTGTTATCCAAGCCTACCAAAAGCGCTGTCCATTTGTCATTGACTCAATTATCAATTTAGCCGAACGCAGCCAGCGCCGCTTAATGATCCGTTTGGTTAAAGGCGCTTATTGGGATAGCGAAATTAAACGCGCACAAATTGATGGCTTAGAGGGTTACCCAGTCTACACCCGTAAGGTATATACCGACGTTTCTTATATTGCATGTGCTCGCAAATTGTTGTCTGTTCCCAATTTAATTTATCCGCAATTTGCAACGCATAACGCTCATACACTTTCTGCTATCTACCACATTGCAGGTAAAAACTACTACCCGGGTCAGTATGAGTTCCAGTGCTTACACGGTATGGGTGAACCCTTATATGAACAAGTCGTCGGGAAAGTGGCGGATGGCAAACTGAACCGTCCATGCCGTATCTATGCCCCTGTCGGCACACATGAAACCTTATTGGCCTATTTAGTCCGTCGTTTATTAGAAAATGGCGCAAATACATCGTTTGTTAACCGCATTGCAGATGCCACTATCCCATTAGATGAATTAGTAGCTGATCCCGTTAAAGATGTACTTGAATTATCTAAAGCAGAAGGACAAATCGGTTTACCACATCCGAAGATCCCTCTTCCACGTGATTTATACGGTAATGAACGCGTTAATTCTATGGGTCTCGACCTGTCGAATGAACACCGTTTAGCCTCTTTATCAAGTGCGCTGCTCAGTGCGGCTATTCTGCCTAAACTTGCAGAGCCAATGTTAGGCGGCGAGTTTATTGCAAAAGATAAGCTTCCAGAAGCGCAAGCCATATTGAACCCTGCTTGCCATAAAGATATTGTTGGTCATGTTCGTGAAACAACGGAGCAAGAAGCTGATCACGCATTAAACGTTGCTAATGATGCTGGCACAATTTGGTTTGCAACCCCACCCTCTGAACGTGCCGCTATTTTATTACGCGCAGCCGATCTTATGGAACAACAACTGCAACCACTGCTTGATGTGTTAGTCCGCGAGGCAGGAAAAACCTATGCCAATGCCATTGCAGAAGTTCGTGAAGCTGTCGATTTCTTAAATTATTATGCAACACTGGTCAAAAATGACTTTGACAATAATACCCACCGTCCATTGGGACCTGTAGTTTGTATTAGCCCATGGAACTTTCCTCTCGCTATTTTTTCTGGACAGATTGCAGCTGCATTAGCCGCTGGGAATACTGTGATTGCAAAACCTGCGGAGCAAACCCCACTCGTAGGTGCTATCGCAGTCTCTATCCTCCATCAAGCCGGGATCCCTCGTGAGGTATTGCAGTTTTTACCGGGGAAAGGGGAAACTATCGGTGCCCAACTTGTCGCAGATAAACGCGTCCGTGGTGTGATGTTTACGGGTTCAACGGAAGTGGCTGGTTTATTACAGCGTAATATTGCTGGTCGCTTAGATGCACAAGGTCGCCCAACACCATTAATAGCCGAAACCGGCGGACTCAACGCGATGATCGTCGACTCTTCTGCATTAACGGAACAAGTGGTTACTGATGTCGTGGCGTCTGCTTTTGATAGTGCTGGCCAACGCTGCTCCGCCTTACGCATTCTCTGTATTCAAGAAGATGTTGCCGATAGAACCATTCGCATGTTAAAAGGCGCCATGGAAGAGTGCCGTATGGGTGATCCTCAGCACCTTTCCACTGACATTGGTCCAGTAATTGACCGTGAAGCGAAAGACAATATTGACCAGCATATTCAGCAGATGCGTAGCAAAGGTAAAACGATATTCCAAGCCGCATTTGATAACAGTGATGATATTAATGAGCAACATGAAGGAACTTATGTTAAGCCGACATTAATTGAATTAGATAATATCAACGAGCTGAAAAAAGAGATCTTTGGTCCTGTTCTTCATGTGGTGCGTTTCAAACGTGATGAACTTGATACACTGGTTGAGCAAATCAATGCAGCGGGTTATGGTCTAACGTTAGGTGTTCATACCCGTATTGATGAAACCATCAATCAAGTTGTCAGCAAAGCCAAAGTCGGAAACTTATATGTCAATCGTAATATGGTAGGTGCTGTTGTTGGTGTACAACCATTTGGTGGTGAGGGGCTATCAGGAACGGGACCAAAAGCGGGTGGACCTTTATACCTCTACCGTTTACTCAGTGAACGCCCAGCAAATGCAGTAACTAATACACTTGCTCGTCAAGATGAAAACTTACCAATGGATGCCAGCGCACGAGCCGAATTACTTGCGCCTCTTGACGCCTTTACCGCCTGGGTCGAAAAGCAACAAGCCCCCATTGCGCAATCCGTCATTGAACAATTTACTCGTTATACTCAAGTGGGCACGACGCGACTTTTACCCGGCCCTACAGGAGAGAAAAACACCTATACATTGTGCCCTCGCGGGTTAGTTTTATGTATTAGTGACAATGAGGAAGATTGTTTAATTCAGCTCGCAGGGGTTCTTGCTGCTGGTTGCCAATCCCTTTGGCCAGATAGTGAAATTCATCAGAAGCTATTTAAACAGCTTCCGGAGAAAGTACGAAAAACTATCTCAATAACCAAACAATGGCAAGAATCAAAAGAGCCTATTGAAAGTGTAATTTACCATGGTGATAGCGATCAGCTAAAAGAAGTTTGTGCAATTATCGCTGAACGTAAAGGACCGATTATTTCTGTTCAAGGGTTTGAGCGTGGTGAAACCAACTTATTGATAGAACGTCTTGTTCATGAACGTTCATTGAGTATCAATACGGCAGCCGCTGGTGGTAACGCAAGCTTGATGACAATCGGTTAAAATAGGATAAAAGACCTGGCTTTATTCCTTATTAAGTCAGGTCTTCCTAGCATTCTCTTCCATATTTAATCTAAACATTCCCACTAAACCCATTACCACCTATTTTAGAAACGATAAAAATGAAAAAGGTGCCCTAGGGCACCAATTATTAATAGATATAAAGTAACTAAAAAAGAAGTTACCTATTCTTATTGTTGCGCTTTTTCTGATTCCCAGAATAAATACTGTTCATATTTACGCAGTGCAATATTGTAATTGCTAAATGCTGAGTCAGTCATTTTTTCACTTAATTGTTCTTGAACTTTACTTGCAGTAAAATCTTTCATTGAAAAATTAGAGGAAGATAACAACTCATCTAAACGGCGTAAGCGAACAACATACTCACGGACGGTACTGTGGCTCATCTCTGTCTGTAAGAACAAATACTGTTTAAATGACATGATATCAAAATAATCAGTATTACTATTGCAGTAAATTTCACTACAAAAACGACAAAGTGCAGTAAATTTACCTTGCAGCTCTTCCCAAGTTTGCTCATCAACCAATTCAGTCATATCAGCGATAGCTTCTTTATTTAAGATGTCATCGTTGAAAACCAAAGAGATACGATCAAGCGTTTTGTGACAATGCGCACAATGAGTTTGGCTGTGTTTAAAATCTTTGATGTAACGACTCAGAGGCCGTTTCTTTACAATAGAAGCAGACATAATGGTAAAGCCCTGTGTGTAAGTCTAAAAATAAAATTGTAACAAGATCAACCGAGTTACATACTTGTTATGCCCATAGCATTAATAGAATGTCTGCTATGTTGCATTTGAATACGGGTAAACCCGTATGACATCTTCTTACTTTCCCTTTAGGAGAATAATCCTCCTGAGAATGTAGTGTAAGAAAAGTTATTGCCCTTTACAAAAAATATTTTAACTCGTCTATCGCTCTTTGGCGAATTTCTAAAGTGAGTCAATTTTGGTACGAATTTGATTTAGCGTCAACCTAATTAACTTAAATTTCGTTAACTCCATACACATACCGTTAACGAACATGATAAAGGAAACTACTCACTCAATCCGCCTAAGGGCACAAACTTTACCTGATTATCTCACCTACGTACAAAGAAAATTTGATTTAAAAATCAATCTTATAGCTATTCAAAGATTTAATTGGCAAATTTGTGAAGCATCTCACTTTTTTCATCTATTATTGCATCTTAAATGTACAGATATTAATACTTAAAATATCTCATAGTTTAGCAACTTTTCGCTTTTGTAAACTTTTCATTACAATTTGTGTGCATTTTTAAACACTAGACCCTATATACAAAAAAGTTATAAACACCATTAAAAGTGTTATATGGGTTTTAATTGATTTTATTACGTTCTAGTTCACACTTTTCAGGTCAAGTTATTTTTAAATGGAGAATAACTTGACCTTATTTGCCGATCCCAATTTAGCCCTTTCCCTCCTTGTTGTTCAGTTTGATTTCGCGATAAACTCAAGGGGAGTACAACCATAGGGGCGAGCCTCTTCCCTTGCCTAAAATGGCTGTAATTCGAATAAAAATTGACCATCAAAGATAAACAGCCCCTAGTAAACACATTCTTTTACGACCATAGTTAATCCTGTGATTTTTCATGAATTTTCTATAGAGAATAAATCATCCCGCTACTAGTAATTGATAGTGCAATATCATTCACTAATATAGTGAGTTTTATAATTACTAATTGAAACATTATTTTAGGATTAGTTACGTTTGATATTAAAAACTTCTCTTATATACTCCATTTGCTATATAAATAAATAATTTTAATAAGGTTGATTATGAAAAAGTTAATTTTAGCTTGTGGTATGGGGTTATTGGCACTGACTATCACTGCTTGCTCAGAAGAAGAGAAAAAAGGTGAAATTGCTGGCGCAACTGAAACTTGTAACGCTTATTTCGCTGAAGTTGATAGCTTAATTGCTAAAGCATCAGAAAACCCACAAGCCAAAGCTCAGTTAGATGCTATGAAAGGTCAACTGGAAGAAGGTAAAAAACAAGTTGCCGCATTACCTAAAGATCAGCAAGATAAAGCTTGCCAACAAGGTATTGATGCAATGAAACAAATGAAAACGGCTTTAGGTCTGTAATCTCTCCGATTATTTCAGATTGATGCAATTTTCTAAAAAGAGCCCATATTGTGGCTCTTTTTTTTATTCAGTTGACCCATCTTAAATAAGGTTGACACTTTTCCAATCGAAAATTGATTAATCTTATCTATCTTGCAATAGCTTTTTGCAAGCTCAATATTCCTCTCACTTATAGAATTAAAGCATTCTATATATTAAGGAGTAAATAATGAGCTTATATGTCACCCCTATTGTCAAAAAGAATTTACCATTTAGCCATATTATAAAAATATACAGTAAATTTAGCGAATCAATCAAAAGTACTAAAAATAACAATAGTAACTATATTGAACTTAGTTTTAACCGCAAACACGTAAAATTAAATAAAACAAAGTTAATCAATGATTTAACAAAAGAGATTTCAACGATCTGTGATAAGAAAACGTTTAAACAAAGTGAAAGAGAAATACAAATATCAAGCACAATTAATGCAACAATTGATGAAATTCAAGCCGCTTATTTCGCTTGTCCAAAGAAAAAACACATTGTTATAAACTCAAATAATAGAGATGCTATTTTTGAACACGTAAAAAAAGATTGTTCGCTCCAAGCATCGGATGTGAAAACTAATGCATCCCAACGATTTATTAAGCAACTTCTTCAGAATAATGCAAAAGTAAAAGACGCTATTCAAAATTTAAAAGCAACGACGAATAACCTTGATATCGAAAAAAATAATGCAGATAGCAAGGCAACCACAAAATATGTCATAGACACTCTTAACGATGCCGTGTGCAGCGATTTTTTTCCTGATATTAACTTTGATAAAATTAGAGAAAGTGCAACACAAAAAACCCGTGCAGAATTAAAAAATAAACACTACCGTGCCCTTTGCCAATCCATTGATTCCTACCGCATCATGGCAGAAGGCACCGCAGTTTAATACATAAAAGGAGAACCAGCAGGGTTCTCCTTTTCGCTTGTTAACAATACACTATAACCATGTACCAAAGCGTTTGATATAAAACTGTTTCATCAGTTGTGCCACAATACAATAGCTCACCAATGTCAGCACCAACCAAGGGAAATACTCAACAGGTAATGGCTGTAAACCAATCATATTCCCAAAGGGTGAAAAGGGGATATACAATCCTAACGCCATAATGAATCCCGTGGTTAACATCACTGGTAATGCCGCAGTACTTTGAATAAAGGGAATTTTTTGAGTTCTAAGCATATGAACTACCAAAGTTTGTGATAGCAACCCTTCCACAAACCAACCTGATTGGAACAACGCTTCATGAGCCACACTATTTGCTTGGAATATATACCACATTAAAGCAAACGTTGTGATATCAAAGATAGATGATGTTGGCCCAATCCAAATCATAAAGCGACCAATATTTTTTGCATCCCACTTACGAGGGCGTTTTAAAAACTCTTTATCCATTTTGTCCCAAGGTAATGCTAATTGGGAAATATCGTACAGCAAATTTTGTACTAGCAGGTGGATCGCTAACATAGGTAAGAATGGAATAAAGGCGCTAGCAATTAGTACAGAAAATACATTACCAAAGTTAGAACTCGCCGTCATATTCAGGTATTTGATGATATTACCAAACGTTTCTCTCCCTTTAATCACCCCTTGCTCTAACACCATTAGGTCTTTTTCAAGTAATATAATATCTGCGGACTCTTTTGCAATGTCAGTCCCTGTATCTACAGAGATCCCGACATCTGCATCACGAAGGGCTGGTGCATCATTGATCCCATCCCCTAAAAAGCCAACAGTATGCCCATTTGCTTGCAACCTTTTTAAAATGCGGGATTTTTGCAGCGGAGTTAGCTTACAAAAAACAGAAACTTGCTCGACTTTTTGGCTCAGTTCTTCATCCGAAAGCGCTTCTACTTCTAAGCCAGTCATGATTTCACTTATATTTAGCCCAACATCATGGCAGATTTTTTCTGTAATAATGGCATTATCCCCTGTCAATACTTTGACGGTGACACCATTTTCACGTAGTGCCGCTATTGCAGAAATTGCGCTCTCTTTTGCTGGATCAAGGAAAGTTAAAATACCTTGTAATTCAAGTTGTTGTTCTGCTTGAGCTGATAACGGTAGGCTGGCTTCTGAGCTATTCAATGCTCGAGTCGCTAATAGCAGTACACGAAATCCCTGGCGGTTATAATCACTGACTAACGCTGTGATTTTTGCTCTTGCTTGCTCATCCAAAATCAGTGACTCACCATTTTGATGATAGCGGTGACAAACGGCGAGCATTTCCTCTGCGGCACCTTTACAGATAAGTAGGGCCTCTCCCTCAGGTGTTCTTACCGTCACAGACAATTTACGGCGGATAAAATCGAACGGCAACTCATCGATTTTTTGGAACGCTTTTAGTTGCTCAACCTGATTATTTCCCCTTCCTCGGCGAATAATGGCCTGATCCATCATATTTTTTCCGCCACTTTGGTGAAAACTGTTTAACCAAGCAAGTTGGAGTATTTTGCCATTTTTCTCACCATTACTATCAAGATAGTGCTCTAAAATGATCCTATCTTGCGTCAACGTTCCCGTTTTATCCGTACAAAGGACATCCATAGCACCAAAATTTTGGATAGCGTTCAGCCTTTTAACAATCACTTTGTGCTTAGACATTGCAATTGCGCCTTTCGCCAAGTTTGAACTGACAATCATAGGAAGCATTTCTGGGGTTAACCCAACTGCCACTGCTAAAGAAAATAGTGTTGCTTCGAACCAATCGCCCTTTGTAAATCCATTAATTAACAAAACAATTGGAACCATGACTAACATAAAACGGATCAATAGCCAGCTAACGCTATTTACACCTCGATCAAAAGACGTTTGCGCCCGGCTACCGACAATGGATTTTGCCAATGAGCCTAAGTAAGTTTTCCCTCCTGTTGCCACCACAATACCACGAGCCGTGCCACTCGTCACATTGGTTCCCATTAAACAAATATTTGATATTTCTAATAATTCATTTTCTGTCGGTGAAACAGGATCAAGACTTTTCGCAGAAACATCCCCCAAAGTGTCATATTTTTCCACAGGGATGGACTCACCGGTTAAGATTGCTTGGCTGATAAATAAATCTCTCGACTCAACCAATTTTAAATCCGCAGGAACCATATCCCCCGCTGATAAAAGAACAATATCACCAGGAACGAGGCATTTGATTGGCACTTCTTTGCGAGTAGATCGCCCTGTTTTATTATCACGACGAAAGACAGTCGCCGTCGTACGCACTAAAGATTTCAGCGCTTCTGCGGCTTTGTTAGTGCGGTATTCCTGCCAAAATCGCAGTAAACCACTTAACAAAACCATCGTAATAATAATGATAACCCCAGTTAAATCAGTCTCTTCACCTTGACGTTCAGGGATCAGATAATCCGTAAAAAAACTGACCGCTGCCAAAACAATCAGAACAAAAATAAACGGGTTTTTAAATGATGAGAGTAACTGTTTCCAAGCGGGGGGCGCTTTTTCATGAGCAACTTCATTTTCGCCTTCAATCACTAAGCGATCCATCGCTTCATTTTCTGCTAGGCCTAATAAGTTAGTTTGATACTCATTTAATACTTGCTCAATATTTTTGCTCGCTTGCTCGCCAACAATAAATTTTTGGCGTGTCGGCGCTTTCACGCTTTTGCGTTGATGTCTTATTTCAGTCATAACGTTGTCTCTAATACAGCACTTGTGTATTTTTACGCTATCCAACTGAAAATAAGGCTATTATATCAGTTGGATAGCTCCAATTTTCGGCTCCATGACGGAGGGTGATCGTCCATTTTGGCTCCTATAGTGAGTTAATTTTTGGCATTCAAGCGGGGAGCTCTGATGCCACTTTCCAATTGATAGCACTTACGCTTTGCTCAAGGCTAATTCTGCAAACTAATGCTTCAATCTCTTTTTGTTCGGCGGGCGTTGCCAAAAATTCCGCACAAACCTCAAGTTGTTCGGTTTTCAATGTGTCAGCACTGCTTAGCGATTGCAGTCGAATATGTAGCCCATTAATGGCTTGTAAAATCAGAGTTCTAACTAAAATCTCATCTTCTTGGTGGCACATAACTCGGATTTTATAGCGTTGTTCAACATCCAAAGCTTGAGCCTGAGGTTGCCGATTAATGCGCGAAGCCGCTTCGCGTAATAAAATATTTGCGCATAAAATCAATAAGGTAGCCATCAATGCCAGTGAATATTGCCCTAAGCCACATAACACGCCAATGCCAGCTGAGCACCATAAGGTTGCTGCGGTATTCAGGCCTCGAATGTTCATGCCTTCACGCATAATGACGCCAGCACCAAGAAAACCGATCCCCGAAACGACTTGCGCTGCAATACGTCCGGGGCTATCAGGTGAGGTCGTGACTGAACTTAAAATAAAAACAGCCGCACCAGTTGCAACTAATGCATTCGTTCTCAGTCCTGCCATACGCTGACGCCATTGGCGCTCGGCACCAATTAAGGCACCAAGGCACATTGCCGAAACCAGATTTAAAATATCGGGAGTAAAAAGCATAATGATCCCTCCAAAAATAAAAATTTGGATAACCTTTTATATGCTTAATAAAAAGCACATAGCCATATTTTGAATCAATAAAGATCCAACAATAATTAGCTATTGCCCGGAGGAAATAGAGAATAAAAATAGAAAAGCATGATACACACTCAATACAATAGTAATAAGCTATTAATTAATATATAGAATACTACTTTGTTTATAAAATAAGGGTGTATGTATGATGAGGTACATCAGACACCGCCCGCCTTAGTGGCAAGCAGTGAAAAGAAAAGACGATTACTGGCTTGCCATTACATTAAGTTTTTATACCAACTCTGACTGTCCAAGTAATAATCTCCTAAATAATTGATGGGTGGAGTATAAGTGGGCTAATTGATGAAGTAAAGAACAAATTTTTAATAAATCCGAAATTAATTAAAAAACTATTATTCAATTAATGTGACAAACGTTCCTTCATCGCCTTCTTTTTCATTAAAAAACCAAATCCCTTCTGGATAATCAGGTAAGGCAATTAAGTACATAACACCTTCATTAAACGGTTCAATAAGTAAAATCGTCCCTTCTCTTCTTTCCTGTCCATCGGTCTTTACATAAACACGATCATTAATATTCATGACATCAATTTTCCAACCAAGTAATATTAATTATAAATGTAACGCATACGAAAAAGCCCGTCATTAAACATGACGGGCTTTAGAAAATCAGTTAAGCAATTAGCTTAGATAGCAGTTACGTTAGCAGCTGCTGGGCCTTTTGCACCGTTTTCAATGGTGAATTCAACTTGCTGGCCTTCTGCCAGAGTTTTGAAACCATTGCCCTGAATGGCAGAGAAGTGGACGAAAACGTCTTTGCTACCATCAGCTGGAGTGATGAAACCGAAGCCTTTAGACTCGTTGAACCACTTAACTTGACCTTTCATTTTGTCGGACATTTGACTTTTCCTATATAACATCAAAAAAACTTGCCTTTTTGGCATATACGGGCCAGAGTCAACTATTTAATCAGGGAAACACCAAGATGAAGCGTCACGGTCAAAGGCTATCTGTGATAACTTTCTTCTTTAGAACACACTAACTCAGTAATCATACATCAAATAGGACTGCTAAACAGGCCGATACTCATTAACTCATGACTTAAAGATAATAGCAACTATTTTATACATCTAATCTATAAAAAGATGCGGTTTTTTTCGAATACGTCACTTTTATCCGTCATAATGTTAATAAAAACACTGCATTTGGTTGATAGTTTAAAGAAAAGTTTAATTATAAAGACAACAAACCTGTTCATTGTCAGTCAGAATTATCTGATACGATGACAATCTGCAGCAATATTTTTTTTAACTGATATATAACAATCTCGCAGCCTCATGGTACTCTCCTAGAGGCTGTTTATCTTTGATGTTGAACTTTTATTCGAATTAATGCCATTTTGGGCAAAGGGAGAGGTTCGCCGTCTACTGAACTCGGTAAGTGCCTTTGAACGTCGCATCAAATGAGTGAAAAGCGCTTTAATCGAACCGTAAGGCAGCGTTTAAGCAGAATGCTTTATTCATATAACCGCCAGTCAACTTGATTGACACATTGATCCATTTTTCGGGTTGTTTTTTTAGCCTTTTCTAGCAATAAAACTCAGCAGAAAAGATAAACAGCCTTAGTATAGATTCAATATCTGACAGAGAGTTACCACATGGATATTATCAAACAAATACTTGTCGAAGATTTAGACGCCATCAATAAACGTGAAAAACGTGATGGAAAACCGTATTTCAACAGTCAGTTCCTCGCGAACCATCCTTACTTATGTATCGGTATGGTTGCCGCTTATATTCCGCTGGCTGTTATTCTTTGGTATGCGCCCTATTTTGGTCCCTATTGGACTCTAGGTATTACCCTGTTATTTATTATTTTAGCTAGCGTATTACTTTTTGATATTAAACCAGTCTATCACTTTGGTGATATTGGCGTATTAGATTTACGGGTTTGTTATAACGGAGAATGGTTTGTCACTGAGCCTGTATCAGAAAATGCCATTCGCAAGATCCTTGATTCCAATGACGTCAGCCAAGCAATTAAACAAGAAATAACCCGTTTAATTACATTAAAAGGGATGATTTCGTTTTACGATATTTATCATGTGGCTTATCCAGAAATTTCTCAGCCATTGCAAGGTAAATTCGCTACTCAAAATTGATGTAATATCAACTGGCTAGCATGAAATTCAACCACAATGAACAGCGAGTGAGCAGTTAGCAATTTTTTCTATTTTTATCGTTGACAGTCCGAGGGGATGTCGTTAATATTCGCCTCGTTCTCAGGAACAAGCAATTCCTCCATAGTTCAGTCGGTAGAACGGCGGACTGTTAATCCGTATGTCGCTGGTTCAAGTCCAGCTGGAGGAGCCAAATTTTAAAACCCGCCTAGTGCGGGTTTTTGCTTTTATGCCCCCACATTTTAACATCAATTCATTTTACCTTATCACTCCCTTTACTCCCCTTTAAAGCGCTTTTGTCTTTCTTCAGTTGTTTAACATCCGCTTTTAGGAACAGATAACCACCAATTTGTCTATTTAACACCCACTTGATTGTTTTTTTTATTTTTATGCTTTACAACAGGAAACAGGATCGGTAATATGCGCCTCGTTCTCAGGAACAAAGCAATTCCTCCATAGTTCAGTCGGTAGAACGGCGGACTGTTAATCCGTATGTCGCTGGTTCAAGTCCAGCTGGAGGAGCCAAATTTTAAAAGTCCGCCTAGTGCGGGCTTTTTGCTTTTTGACATTTCGCATAACCATCGATGCACCACGTTTCTGCCCAAACGACAATGCCACACCTGCCCCTCTGTATCGTACAATCATTGACGAAAAAATGCGGCGAATGCCTTTAACTCGCACTGATACCAACAATTTTTCAGATAATTTAATTGATTACACAACCATAGATTGAACCAAGGCGTTTTTCCTTTAAAAGCGCGCTAAGTGAGGATAAGTGTTAACAAAGGAATCATTAACTAGGTTTTCAAACATAAGAGCGTCTTACTGCGAGAATGCCTATCCTGCAAACTGAGGGTAAATCATCACTGCGGCTTACTTATTATTTCTTAACACCGCCTTTCTTCCTTTATTTAACCTCAGGCGGAATACTTGGTTCACTCGCAACCTGCTGAATAATAAATCATAGCTCTCTAAAAATTTTTATGCTCCACGTTACTCACTGGGAATAATCTATTTTGATGGACAAAAATCCCTCTATCTTTGATGCTTCCTTGCAATATTGACACCTCAGTTTCTCGTCAGCACACCATTTTCGATCAAACTTCCCGCAGTTCGCACAGATAACAGGCAAACGAACGTTTTTTCGATATTCTCCTTTGACAATCGCTTTAGAGGAAGCTAATATCCTCTGCGTACCAAGGAGTTCCTCCATAGTTCAGTCGGTAGAACGGCGGACTGTTAATCCGTATGTCGCTGGTTCAAGTCCAGCTGGAGGAGCCAATTATTTAGAAAAGCCTGCTTAAACAAATTTAAGCAGGCTTTTTGCTTTCTGGGCAGTTATCTTTTTACAAAAAATATTTAATCGCCAATTCCCGTAGCTATTTTCTCCCTTTCCCTTTATCATTCTTTCCCGGCCTGAGCATTCGCTCATCACTCACCTTCCCTTATGGAGCCGGTTTAATGACTACTGTAACTACCCTAACAATTCGCCGCCCTGATGATTGGCATGTTCATTTTCGCGATGATGATATGTTAAAAACGGTCGTTCCGTTCACCAGTGAGTTTTTTGGCCGCGCAATTGTGATGCCGAATTTAGTTCCGCCTGTCACCACCATTGAAGCCGCAAAAGCGTACCGTGACCGTATTATTCAAGCAGTTCCACAAGGTCATCAATTTACCCCATTAATGACTTGCTATCTAACCGATGGCACAGATCCTGTTGAGCTTATTCGTGGTTTTGAAGAAGGGGTTTTTACTGCCTGTAAATTATATCCAGCCAATGCAACCACAAACTCAAGCCATGGGGTTTCTGATGTTAAGAAAATCTACCCCGTTTTAGCCGCAATGGAAAAAGCAGGTATGCCTCTATTGATTCACGGTGAGGTCACCGCTAGCCATATTGATATTTTTGACCGTGAAGCGCTATTTATCGAACAGGTTATGCAGCCACTGCGCGCGCAATTTCCAAACTTAAAAGTGGTATTTGAACACATTACAACTAAAGAAGCCGCACAGTATGTTCTCGAGGCCAATCAATTTACCGCAGCGACGCTTACACCTCAGCATTTGATGTTTAACCGTAACCACATGTTAGTCGGTGGCGTAAGACCTCACCTATTCTGCTTGCCAATTTTAAAACGTAATATTCACCAAGAAGCTCTGCGCTCTGCTGTTGCATCTGGGTGTGATCGTTTCTTCCTTGGCACAGATACCGCACCTCATGTGCAGTCACGTAAAGAATCCTCTTGTGGTTGTGCAGGGGTATTTAATGCACCAACAGCGCTCGCTGCTTATGCAACCGTATTTGAAGAGTTGGGGGCTTTAGCACACTTTGAAGCATTTTGCTCATTGAATGGCCCTAAGTTTTATAATTTACCTGTTAATGAAAGCTATATCACCCTGACTAAGGCACAAAATGTCACTTGTGAATCGATCGATTGTTGCAATGATAAGTTGATCCCTTTCTTAGCGGGTGAAGATTCTGGTTGGACAATCACTATTGCAAAATAAGCACGAATAAACCGACTGTTAACACCATAAGGGAAGTGTGTATCACTTCCCTCTGGCGTTCAGGCTAGTCATATCCACTTCATTTATGCATTTATTGCCATTTATACAAAAAAAATTTTTATTTGCTTCCCTATTAGCAAAATCTCCTTATACTAAAAGAGGATTCAATCCAAGAACTTTGCTCTTAGTCAGTTATAGATATTTATTATTTATCACGCTGTTTGATTAGGAGGTTTTTATGAATAGAAAAGATGATGTTATTCAGACTCACCCAGTAGTTGGCTGGGACATCAGCACCGTAGATGCCTATGATGCCATGATGCTGCGTTTGCACTACCTCCCCGAACAAGATAAAAACTCCGGTGATGCTGTTGTGGATAAAACCATGTGGCTGACAACAGATGTCGCAAAACAATTGATTGATATTCTTCAAGCTGGCGTGGACAAAATAGAGTCTGGGGAATATATTGAATTTAATTTTAAAACACATTAATGTTTTATGTGGATAGTTAAACCATCAATATCCATTGTTTAAAGTTATAGTTCTCTGGTGAGGTAGTTATATTTTATATAACTACTTCTCCCCTACATTATTTTTATATCTCCATTAATTTAAAATAACGCCAACATTTTTCATTTTTATTATTCCTCAGTTGACTTCTCTAGCTATTCCACCTTATTGTAATACTCTTTCGAACAAGGATGTTCCCGATGAGAATATTAGTTATTGATGAGTGTTATTACACAAGACTTGGTATTACTGAATATTTATCAAAGAATAAAAAGTTAAATTTTATTAGTACAGGCTGTTTAAATGATGCAATTAAATCTATAAATAAAAACTCTCCAAGCATTGTTCTTGTTAATTTAACCTATTATTGCCACTATTCAAATTATTGCCCAACATTGCAGGGGTTATTAAGCTTATCGAAAAACATACGCTTTTACATCTATATAGATGCCCCCTACCCACAAACCGATAATCCGCTATTATTGAAAAATAATTTCTTTATTTTATCCAAAAAGATTATTATCAAAACATTAGATAAAGTCATTAATGATTATGAACAAATTGAAAAAGTAACTAAACTAACCAATAATACGGATTCATCTATTTTTACAGCAAAAGAACAAAATATAATTAATAATTGGATGAATGAGATACCTAATCATATTATCTCTAAAAAACTGGGGATCAGTAATAGCACGGTATATTCACAAAAACGTCATATCGCCAGTAAAGTTTTCGTTAAAAATAGAATAGAGTTGTTCTTTATTTACAATGTATTTAAATATTTATATTAAGTAAAACCACCAAAAAGGGCTTTAGACGCTGGCAAACATGTTATATTTGTCAGCGTCTGAATAGGTATTGACAACAGACTAAGAAAATCAACAAGGTGATCCTCACCTAATTACATAAAGTGGGCGAAACCCGCTTTTTATCTTACTTTGTCAACAACCTATAGCCCTAATTTTAATACCAGCCTAAATTAGTTATCGCTATTTAATAAGCCATCTGATAAGCGGTGGCGAGATTTATTAAATATTTTATTACTGACTTCACGACCCGCACGGCGAGCACGTTGCTCTTGCTCTGGCAATTTCATTTCTTCATTGCAAGCTGTACTGCAACAGCCTTCATATTTTTCAGCACAAGTTGGGCACTGGATAAATAATAGATGGCAGCCATCATTACGGCAGTTTGTATGTGAATCGCAAGATGCTCCACATTGGTGACAATGGGCTAATACGTCATCAGTAATACGTTCACCCATACGATTATCGAAAACAAAGTTTTTCCCTTTAAAGCGTAAAGGTAAACCTTGCTCTTTCGCTTTGCGCGCATACTCGATAATACCGCCTTCCACATGGTAGACGTTTTTAAAGCCGTTATGCAGCATGTAAGCACTCGCTTTTTCACAACGAATACCACCAGTACAGTACATTACAACATTCTTATCTTTTTGTTCTTGTAGCATTTCCACTGCCATCGGTAGTTGTTCCCTGAAGGTATCTGATGGAATTTCTACCGCATTTTCAAAGTGGCCAACCTCATATTCATAATGATTGCGCATATCTACAAACACAGTATTCGGGTCATCAATCATTGCGTTGACCTGTTCGGCTTTAAGATATTGCCCTGTATTAGCAGGATTAAATGTCTCATCATCAATACCATCAGCAACAACACGATCACGCACTTTCATGCGCAGAACCCAGAACGATTTCCCATCATCATCAATCGCAATATTTAGGCGTAAATTATCTAATGCAGGATCTGTGCGATAAATCAGTTCACGTAACGCATCAACATTGGATGCAGGCACGCTGATTTGTGCGTTAATGCCCTCTTTGGCAATATACACTCGACCAAATACGCTCAATGCTTTGAATTGCTGGTACCATTCATTGCGAAAAGCCGTTGGATCTTGAATATTAAAATATTTATAAAAAGAAATGGTGGTGCGCGGCTCAGTTTCAGCCAACATGCGCTGTTTGAGTATTTTATTTGAAACTTGGTTATGTAACACTGGCATGGTGTTCTCTTTCCCTTTGTAACTTGTTAATAATTAAAGCTTAAAATCGTATAGTGTCACGAAGTGTCCACACTCGACTATTATTAAATATTATCGCTGTTATTGTGTTAATAAAAAACCCTTTATTTTAAGTGGTTTTGTTATCGAAATATGATTAAAAGGTTTCCCTTTCTATTGTTCTATTTTAACAACGGGATGTTAATCACTTTTGAATATTCACGATTGCCACTCGTTATGTTATAACATTTGCACTTAAACTTGTTAAACAGTATAAATAATGCGATTACTACCATTCTTTTTTATTATGTTATCTATTGTCGCTCCGCAGGTAGTGGCTCACCCTCATAGTTTCATTGAGATGAAAATGGCCCTTGAGACTAAACAAAATGACTACTCAGGGATAAGCTATGCTTGGAAGATGGATCCGATGACCTCTGCTGATATTTTGTATGAACTCAAAGGCATAAAGCCAGATGATCCACGTTGGAAGCAACAAGAAGCGACCATAATGGCGAATGTATTAATGCAGGATTATTTTACTGATTTCTATTACCAAGGGGAGAAGGTACGTTTTAAGCGCATACCGGACAATTACCATCTTGAAAAAGACGGGTTTTCTTTAGTGTTTTACTTCACCACATCATTTATGCATCCACTCCCCATTAAACACGCCCATATTACTATTCAGACTTATGATCCTTCCTTTTATGTCAGCATGACCTATCAAAACCAACAGCAAATTACGCTACCTTTGGAAGTCGCGGCAACATGTCAATTGACATTAGAAGAAGCCAACATCACCGATTCTATGCGTGCCTATGCTTTTTCATTAGATAAAAGTGATACACCTGATGAAGACTTGGCACTGGGAAAACAATTTGCTCAGCGAGTTGATATCCAATGTCCATAACCTCATTACGTCTTAGAAAATGGCTCGTTACAGTCATTGTATTAGCGCTAATTAGCTATGTTACTTTACAGGTTTATTTCCATTGGGGATCATGGCTACAGATGAGTGTTAATTGGCAAAAGCAGCTAAACCAAGGACTCGCTGACCTACTACAAGAAACCGCGACTCGACCATTTTATGCCGGTGGATTGTTGGTCGTTGCCAGTTTCACCTATGGTTTTTTGCATGCGCTTGGGCCAGGTCATGGTAAATTAATCATGACAACGTATATCGCAACTCAGGCAACCCACTTAAAACAAAGTGTTCTACTGAGCTTATTTGCCGCTTTATTGCAGGGATTAGTCGCCATTTTGTTGGTTTCTTTCGTGTTAATTGTATTGCAACTCTCAACCAAGCACCTAAACCAAGTCAGTATCTATGCAGAGCAAATCAGCTATCTCTTTGTGATACTGCTGGGCGCATTTTTGTCTACCAATGCAATGCGTCGCCTTTGGCTAATCAATAAGTCAAAAAAGCCAATGCCTTTGACCTTACGGCGCATTCAACCACTGACTCAATCGCAATCAAAAAGTGTATACCGTGTGGTGCAAGCTCATTCGGCTAACTGCTATTGTGGTCATCAGCATGTCGTTCAATCCGATCGGTTACAGACTGGTTTCAAGGGAAAGCTTCTTATTATTCTTTCGATGGGGAGCCGCCCATGTTCAGGTGCCCTCTTGGTCTTGTTATTTTCGTATGTGATTGATATGTATTTATGGGGAATAATCGCTGCGTTGATGATGGCGCTCGGCACTGCACTGACGATCAGCTTGATTGCGGTGTTCGTTCATCTCATGCGTGATAATGCGCTACGTATTTCTCGCCTCAAAGGCATTCAGTTATCACCTTATTGGGGCATTTCACTGAGCCTTATTGCAGGTGTACTGTTTATATTGATAGGCGTTTTGCTATACCAAAGTGGTGCAACCGAGCAAGCGCTTTCGCCATTATTACATTAAAAAAGGGAGGGCTCCCCCTCCCTGGCACTTGCCGAAGTCACAGTGCGATAAACACACTGTTGATGCGCAATGTCAACTGCTTAAAAACAAAGACACTAACTTGCAAGGCTATGCAGAACCCTGCAAGCTAGCGATCCTTTACTACATTGTTAAAACCTAGCTAGCTGATTAACTCAATTTTCGCCGGTAAACCTTGACGAACAGAAGCACCGGATACCCAGTCAAGCCAAGTATTTGCTACTTCACGTGTTGGGTCAGCAAACCCGAGGTCGTTTAAATTAATACCTGAACCATTTGCCGCATTCATTGGCATAGGTTGACCATCCAAATAGTGCTGTTTAGCCCCCATTTCGCTATGACCATAACCATGCTCAATCGCTAATACACCTGGCATTACCCCAGCCAATACACTAACTTGCGTTTCTGCGCTGCCACCCGGTGTGGTAATGCGGATCCAATCACCGTGTTTTATTCCCATTTTCGCGGCATCATCAGGGTGAATCGCCACAAGGTTGGTAGGTTTCACATGGCGTAAGCGTTCAATAACCGTGGTTGAACTGCTCATCACGTGGGATTTAAATGACATCAGTTTGAGTGGCCACTCTTTTTCAGGGAACACTTTATTGACGTCTTCGCCATTCGCCATACGAGGTGGGTAGTAGGTTGGACAACCGCTGTAACGCTCACCGGTGATCGCATGGCGGTTAATCGCAACGGTTGGGTTCCAAATCTGTAACCCTTTTTTCCATTGTGGCCCTGTTGCTTCACCATCCCACGCTTTTTCATACGGTGCAAAGCGACCGCCCCGCGTGAAGATGTAAGCCACACGGCGCACTTCTTCGGGTTTCAGCGTGCGGGTGATCGCAGGTAAAATACGCTCGACACCACTGATTTGGATATCTTCAGTTGCCGCTTCTGGGACAGGTTTTTCCCCTAACCAAGCCATATTCGCAGCGACACGAAGGTAATAATCTTCCGCCGTATTGAGTGAATGCATATTGCCATCCATATCTTCAATCACATTGTCACCAAAGCCCGGTAGTTTCAGTTCTTTTGCCACGGCGATGCAGAAGCTTTCCATTGATATTGGCTGCCCGTCCGCCGTTTTTGCCGTACGTGGCTCAACAATCGGCCAACGTGCGGTACTGGCTTTAACTTGAACACCAGACCACGGCGCGCTGAATCCCCAACTTTCAAAGTTATGCGTATCTGGCACAATGTAGTCGGCCAACGCAGTGGTTTCGTTCATAAAGGCATCAATACCAATAATCAATGGAAGATGTTTCGGATCTTTCAGTTTTTCTTCCATCACTTGGCGAATACCGGCGATACCATATACCGGATTTGTCATATTGGTGATCCACGCTTTAAGAGCATATGGATAGCCCATTAACGCAGAGGCCAATTGCTCCGTTAATTGCCCTTTAGCAAACGGATACCAAGGGGCTTTGGCGGGATACGGTTTTTCGCCTGCGGCTAATCTCGCTTTAAATTCATCTGATTTTTCATAGACTTCATTACTGCGCGATAATACGACACCTTTTGGCTTCACTTTGCCTTTATAGCTCGCCATATTGTAACGAGGGCCATCGTTCTCCCCGTTAAATTTACCGCCGCCAACAGACACACCGCCTTTTAAGTTTAAATTACCTATCAATGCGTTAAGCATTATGACTGACCATGCTGTGTAGAAGCCGTTGCCTCCCATCATACCGCCATGGGAAATGACTGCCGCTTTTCTACCATAAGATGTTAAAGCTTTGCCCAGTGATTCAATTGTTTTCACTGGAACATGGCAGCGTTCGCTATATTCTTCAAGGGTCATGCGATTTGCTGCTTCTTTTAAGCATTGGAAGCTCGATTTAACTGTCACTTCGCTGCCATCATGTAATGTCACTGTGCGGGTCACAAAGAGTTCCGCAGCAGGCACTTCATCTGCCAATTTCAGCTCGCCAGAGGCATCTTGAACTAAGTAGGCTTTTTCATCCTCCCCTTCACCTGTAAGATAGGAGGAAATTAATAATTTGCCCGCTAACGGGTGCGAATCATCGGTAATAACCAGATGAGTTGCGTTAGTCCAACTCTTCTCTCCCATGCTTTCCATCGATTTTTCGCTTGGCACGCTAAGGTATTTGGCATTGTAGCGCTCATTTTCGATAATCCAGCGGATCATCCCCATCACTAACGCTGCATCCGTACCTGGTTGCACGGGTACCCAGTGACCATGGTCATTAGCTAAGGTTGTTGTAAGCGGTAATGCTGGTGACACAACCACATAGTTAAAGGAATCACGTAAACGCGCTGTCGCTAACTGGCGACCTTGGCGTTTAAATGGGTTTCCTGATTGCGCAGGCGAAGTCCCTAGGAATAATGCAAAACGCACATTATCCCAATCCGGTTTGACGTGGGCGTTTTTGTCCAAGTCATCCATTAAAGCCCCTGAACCTGCACGATAAGCGAGACCACAGTATGAGCCGTGAGCGCCGAAGTTTTTGCTACCAAAAGCATTTTGGGCAAATCGACGAATAAAACCATCACGACCATCGTCCCCTGCGTTAGTGACTAAAAGCTGGTTCGCTTTTGGGCCTAATTTAGGTTGTGATGGATCTAACGGCGTCTCAAGATCACGAATGGCTCTTAAACCATCAACATGACCTTCACCGAATAAATCGCCGCCTTCTACCACTTCTTTAATCAACTGTTCAAAACTGATGCGTTTCCACTTGCCTTCCCCACGCTTACCAACACGTTTCATCGGCTCCAAAATACGCAGTGGACTGGTTAACCCTTCCATTAAGGTAGCACCACGAGCGCAAGCGGTTGAACGATGTTCTAAACCTGATTCGCCGCTCATTTTATTAAAGGCCGTTTTTAATGGCATTCCATAAGGGAAATGCTCTTCATGAGATAACGGGTGGTAAGGGTTCCCAGCGATACGCAACACTTCATTTTTGGCTGTATCAACCCGAGCACGGATCCCACACTGAGTCCAGCAACCGAAACATTGGGTCATCGCAACCACTTGTTCGGGATTCTCCTGCCAACCTTTGAGTGCTTGTCCTTCAGGGCGCAGTGAGTTGCCATTAAGGCGGTCCAATGTCACTTTTCCAGAAGTTCCATTCACCAGACCATCGACTGCACGTTTGGCGACATCACGGTAGCTTGCCCCGAATAATGCAATACCGCCGACAACCAAACCACCTTTAAGCCATTGACGTCTTGAGAATTTAGCCATGTTGCACTCTCCCCGCAAACCAGCGAACACCTTCACGAACAATAATTGTTAATGCAATCCACAAACCGAATGTGCCTACAATAGCCATCAGGCCGTCAGTTCCCAGTGGGAAGTGGTATGGATTCACGATAATGTTATATTTTGGTACCGCTTGAACTTCCATCAGGAAAATCCAACGTAATGTCCAAGCAAAAGCCATTGAAACTAAGGCTAAAACAGTAATGTATGGCACCGAACGAATTGCTTTTACGTTACGCACGGACATCACAAATGTGATTAACCACAGCGCGCAAACTCCCATCAGCATCCACCAACCTGCACTTGCTGTATCTAATTGCTGACGTACCGCAATACCCGATGTGGTATCACCTGACAGCCACAGTGCGAAACATACCGCAAATAACAGCAAGGTAATCACTTGGAAGCGAGCTAAACGGGTTTGATATTGCGGCTCTTTGCGGGCACCTAGACCGATCAATGCAGGCAGAACTTGTAGCGCACTCAAGAACAGGAGTACCGGCATCCACCAGCTATACCAGATAGGACGGGCGTTTAAGATAGACGCTTCACGACCGGTATACAGTAATAAGCCCATCGCTGATAATGCAGCCAGCAAGGCAACCCAACGTGTTGCTTTAAACTCTTTTTTCCAAATCATTTTCACGATCAGGGCAACAAAATATAAACCGATAAAAGTCGTAAATAAGGGTAATAAAACAGAGCCCCACCACATCCAAGACCACAATGTTGGGTGTGCGTAGAAATGCCAAACCCTAGCGGTTTGGTGTAAATCTGCGGTTAACGCTAATGGCGCGGTGATCCCCATCGTGATCGCAATAAACACCGAAATCATTTCTAATCGGCCATTTTCGCTGTTATTTTGCCAATGCAAATAACAGGCATAGAGCACGGCACAAGAAGCAATTCCGATAAAGAAAAAGTACTGTACAGCCCAAGGTAACCAGAAAAATTCTTGTGGCTGAGCCATAATTTCAGAAATATATGTCACTTGACCGTCCATCAGAACACCTCCTGCCATAATGCGGGTTGCCCTTTGTCTTGTAGCGGCTCTACAAATGCATCATCCAAACCGAGATAGAAAACTTGCGGTAACGTGCCACTTTCAGGTTTTAGCACTTTGATTTCGGCTTCATGTTCAGTCAGCATTTTACGAATAGTGCTATTTGGATCTTTTAAGTCGCCAATGATACGCGCACCGCCAACACAGGACTCAACACAAGCAGGTAATAGACCGACTTCTAAGCGGTGTGCACAGAAAGTGCATTTATCTGCTGTTTGTGTGGAATGATTAATAAAACGGGCATCATACGGGCATGCTTGTACACAATATGCGCAGCCTACACAGCGTTCGTTATCAACCACGACAATACCGTCTTCCCGTTGAAAGGTCGCTTGAACGGGGCATACTGGCACGCAAGGTGGTGAATCACAGTGGTTACATAAGCGAGGAAGCAGCACGTTGGTAAAGCCTTCCTCCCCCTTGACGGTCACTTGATATTGGTTAACGGTGGTTCGGAATTGACCTTGTGGTGTTTGGTTTTCAACCGAGCAGCTCACAGTGCAAGATTGGCAACCAATACAACGACGTAAATCTATTAGCATCCCATAACGCTTTTCAGGGTTGCCTTCACGGCGTGTTGGAGAGAGGTTTAAGCCAGCTTCCGATATTGGAATTAACGACGCACCTGCCGTTACTGCCCCAATTTGTTGTAGAAATTTTCGTTTACTCAGATCCATAATTGGCTCCAGTATTGACATTGCTAATGCGAAAATAAAAGTTATTAATCAATATGTTATTTGTTCTACGAGCTTTATTGACAATTCAGTCTGTCCGGTTAAGATAACCGCAGAAATTCTTGTTTCTCTTTAAAACTGGTGTGTTATCTTGGTAAAGCTTGTAGCGCCATTGTAGGAAGAGAGGAGCCAGCCCCCTATTGTGGTTTACCACATACCCGAAGCTAAATTGATCTAACGCAACGAATAACTCAAATATGTTAAAAAAATCGTCTATACCGTTGTATCACATACTATTAACCATGATTTTGACATGGTCATTTCCTGCGATTTCCGCACAATGGACGATCGGTGTTTTAGCCTTGCGTGGCCCAAGCTCTACCCAATCTCACTGGCAACCCTTAGTCGATACCTTAAATGATTCCATACCTGGAGAACGTTTCACTCTTCACCCCCTAAACCTTGATGAAATGCGTGACGCCGTTTCGACTCAAAAGATCGATTTTTTACTCACCAATCCAGCGCAATTTATTCAGCTTGATAGCCGCTATCACCTACGCTGGTTACTTTCACTGCGCTCGGATGTTGAGCCCAATAGCACCACACGCAATGTCATCGGTAGCCTGATATTAGTGCGCAACGAAAGCCAGATTACTGAACCACAAAATTTGATTGGTAAAAAAGTTGGGGCAATTTCCCCGGATGCGTTTGGTGGGTATTTATTAGGCTATAAAGTACTGCGTGATTTAGGCTTTGACGCAGAAAAAGACTTTCAGATGCAATTTTTAGGCTTCCCGGCAGATGCCTTGTTATACGCATTGCGCGATGATTCGCTATCAGCAGTAATTGTTCCTGTCTGTTTGTTGGAAAACATGCACAGTGAAGGACTTATTGATAAAAACCAATTTCGCCCACTTATTCAACATCCTAGCTCATTATCCTGCCTTACTAGTACAGAACTCTATCCAAATTGGTCCTTTGCCGCATTGAGTGACGTACCGGATAACCTTGTCGATAAAGTGACCAAAACATTACTTTCGACAGATAAAAGCACCATGCGCTGGGGGGCTCCCGCCTCGGTTACCCAAGTGGAAACGCTGTTGCGGGATGTGAACCAACATCCGCAGCAACGACAAATTTGGCAAGATATTGTCAGTTGGACTATCCAAAACCAGCTTACCCTCGGTATTGTCGCGCTGTTTTTTATCTTGCTAGGGGTGAACCACGTCTGGATAGCCTTTTTAGTGAGGCGTCGTAGTCGTCAGTTAGAAGAGGCTCATAATCGGTTGCGCCAACAAGAAGCCAACCTACAAAAAGCTCAGCGACTGAATATTTTAGGGGAGATGGCATCTGGATTTGCTCATGAGCTCAACCAACCGTTATCCGCTATCCGCCACTATGCTCAAGGGTGTATTTTGCGGCTAAATAAAGAGTCGGAAAAGCATCCGCTCATTAATGCCTTAACAAAGATTGATGACCAAGCCCAACGGGGGGCTGATATTATACGTAATTTGCGCTTGTGGGCAGGCAAACCGGGGCAAGATCCAGCACTTAATTTAAGCCAACAGTCGGTTAAGCAAGCCATTAACCACATTTGGCAACTTTTACGGGTTGAACACCATTACCCTAATGCTAAATTGCTGCTGCCTGACACCCATGATGTGTCGTTGATGCTGCCTGAGACTTTATTGGAACAATTATTATCCAATTTAGTGAGCAATAGCCTACAAGCAGGTGCCACCAGATTAAGTTTTGGTTTTCATTTTGCACAAGGCCGGTTTCTTTTGGTATTACAAGATGATGCGGGGGGGATGCCAACAGAACAACTTGAACAAGGGATCACTCCATTTGCCACAACCAAAAAAGAAGGCTTGGGGCTAGGTCTTGTGATTTGCCAGCGCTTAATTCAAAGCCAAGGTGGGGATATTCGTGTTGAAAATAATCTCAGTGATGATGGGTTAAATGGCCTCAGAGTGACGTTAATTTTTAATTACCCCGACAATTTGCATGACTAAGCACAGTTTGCCACACAATTGATAACATTCAGATTAATTATATGTGACAATGCTTTAGTTATGCTAACTTAAGCTTTTTTGTCACCTTCTACACGACGAGGTATATATTTATGCCAGTTATTCATCTAGTGGATGATGACACCGATGTGACTGACGCTTGCCAGTTCTTACTTGAAACGCTGGGCTATACCGTCACTGTTTGGAATGACAGTGAACAGTTTATTCAACATGCTCCCCTTCACCAAGAAGGCGTAGTTTTACTTGATATGCGGATGCCAAAGCTAGATGGCAGGCAAGTCCACCAATTTTTACGCGAACAACATAGCACTTTAGCCGTGATCTTTTTATCCGGTCACGGTGATATCCCTATGGCGGTTGAGCAAGTGAAGCTCGGTGCGGTTGATTTTCTACAAAAACCCATAGATAGCCAGCAATTGGCGAAAACACTTGAACAAGCCCAATTACATACGACTAAAGCGACCAAAAACTATTTACATAAGCAGCGTTATGACACGCTGACGCCTCGAGAAAAAGAGATTTGTCACTATGTACTCCAAGGCCTGATTAACCGAGAAATCGCAGAAGCTGCCTGTGTTTCCGTGCGTACTGTTGAAGTACATCGCTCCCGCGTGATGGAGAAAATGGCAGTGAGAAACATCGCTGAGTTGATGAGCATTATGCAGTCAGTGAATTCATTAAAAGAATAATTTGATATAATTAGCTTCAATTAAGCCTAATTAATAAAGTTAACCATACAAACTAAAAATAATCGGAAACTAATGATACCAACTCCCACTTTTGAAAAACGCCTACTTCATCCACGTTACTGGTTAACATGGATGGGTATTTTCTTCCTTTATCTCCTTGTTTTATTACCTTATCCCGTTATTTATTGGCTAGGGACTCGCCTAGGATTATTTTCTAAGCGTTTTTTAAAAAAACGGGTACAAATTGCAGATCGCAATCTGCAACTGTGCTTTCCACAAATGAGCCAACAAGAAAGGCAGCGCTATATTGATAAAAACTTCGAATCTGTCGGGATGGGGTTATTTGAAACGGGTATAGCATGGTTTTGGCCTGATTGGCGGATTAAGCGTTGGGTCAAAGTTGAAGGTCGTGAAAATATGTTAGCGGCCCAAAAAACAGGGCGCGGTATCATTGTGCTTGGCGTACATTTTCTCACCTTGGAAGTGGGTGCCCGTGCATTTGGTATGTTAAACCCGGGTATTGGCGTGTACCGAGCTAATGATAATAAACTCATTGATTGGTTACAAACACGAGGTCGCCTGCGTTCTAACAAATATATGCTAGATCGTAAGGATGTCAAAGGGATGGTTAAAGCCCTCAAAGAAGGCGAGATTTTATGGTATGCCCCTGATCACGATTATGGTCCACGTAATAGCACCTTTGCACCGTTATTTGCCGTTGAAAAAGCGGCAACAACTAATGGTTCTCACATTTTACTTCGCTTAGCAAACCCCCTCGTCGTGCCATTTACCCCTCGCCGTTTGCCAAATGGTAAGGGGTATGAATTGGTTATTCAGCCTGCGGTAGATAGCTTTCCAGTTGAAGATAATGTGGCGACCGCAACGATGATGAACCAAGTGATTGAAAAGGAAATTTTACGCGCTCCTGAGCAATATATGTGGCTACATCGCCGTTTTAAAACACGCCCTGAAGGCGAAGTGTCGTTATATGGTGATTTAGATAAAATTCACCATTGATGTTTATATGATGGAAAATACACCTCAATCCCGCCTCATTTTCCCTAAATAGTCAGCACTACAGCTAGGCGGCGAAATGAGGCCATCCCAAGGAGCGTACATAAGTACGTAACTTGGGTGATGAATTGCAGCCAACGCTGTAGAGTTGAATATGACGGGAAAACCATGACAACAAAAACAGAGTATTGGAAAAAAAACCTATACATCGTCTGGTTCGGCTGTTTCTTAACGGGCGCAGCCTTTAGCTTGATCATGCCTTTTCTCCCACTGTATATTGAAGAACTCGGTGTTAAAGACCACGCTTCCTTGAACTTATGGACTGGGGCGGTTTTTAGCATTACTTTCCTATTTTCTGCTATTGCCGCCCCATTTTGGGGACGATTATCCGACCGTAAGGGTCGTAAATTAATGTTGCTTCGCTCCGCCCTCGGCATGGCGATAGTGATGGTTTTGATTGGCTTTGCACAAAATATCTGGCAGTTACTGATACTCAGAGCCTTACTCGGCTTGCTTGGTGGCTTTGTTCCCAATGCCAATGCATTAATCGCTACACAAGTCCCCGTGAAAAAAAGCGGCTGGGCGATGGGGGTTTTAGCGACAGGCGCTGTCAGCGGCGCACTGATTGGCCCGTTAATCGGTGGTTTTCTGGCAGATCAATATGGGTTACGCCCCGTATTTTTTATTACGGCAACCGTCCTATTTATTTGCTTTTTCGTCACACTCTTATATGTTCGCGAGCGCTTTACTCCGGTTTCCCGCAAAGATGCCTTATCGAGTAAAGAAGTTTTTTCTTCCTTACGTAATAAAAATTTGGTGATCAGTCTGTTTTTCACCACCATGATTATTCAAGCGGCAATGGGCTCCATTAATCCGGTGATCACCCTTTACGTTCGAGAATTATCAGATTCCTTAGAAAATTTAGCATTTGTCAGTGGTGTTATTGCGTCGATTCCTGGTATTGCCGCTTTAATTAGTGCACCAATGCTGGGTAAATTGAGTGATCGTATTGGTCCTGATAAAGTGTTATTGGCTGTGTTAGGCACTTCAATATTTGTGTTATTTCCGATGGGGCTCGTCAGTAGCTACTGGGAATTGGGCTTTCTACGCTTTTTATTAGGAGCACTGAATTCTGCTTTACTACCTGCGGTTCAAACGCTGATTATTTATAATATTTCACACCAAGTGACAGGACGTATTTTCAGTTATAACCAAGCCCTTCGTGATGTAGGTAATGTGACAGGACCATTAATGGGATCGTTTGTGGCGGCAACCTATGGATTTAGGGCGGTATTTTTCTTTACCGCTGCCCTTGTCCTTTTTAACCTTATCTATTCTTGGCTTATCATTCGACGTCAGTCTGATGGTTTGCGGGCATCTCCCTCTGAATAATAATTAACCTGATAGTTTTTAACCAAAAACCTGATGCTTTATAAGCTTTATTGTTTTTTTAACGAAAAAACAAAATTTAAAATGTATAACTAACTGTTTAATAACAATTTAATCGATTCAAAATTCTTTCTTTTATTGTCAATCAAAATCCTGTATCTTCCCCTACCTTATCGTGAAAAGTGAGAGTTATATCGACTTTTCACCTTAAAACAGCGCCTTTTACAATAAATTCATTCTGTTTATAGGCGATTCTATAATAATGTATGTTAAAAATATGTTTCCGAACTGAAGTTAACATATCAAATAATAATTGACACTCAGGCGCTCGGCTTGGTGTTTTATATCATGCACAACCTCTCAAGAGATGATTTATGGGAGTTCACAGATGAATAATTCTGCGACTAAAACAAAAACTTTTTTCGGGCATCCATACCCGCTAAGTTCACTTTTTCTCACTGAAATGTGGGAAAGGTTCTCTTTCTATGGCGTTCGCCCCCTGCTTATCCTATTTATGAGTGCCGCATTGCTACAAGGTGGCATGGAACTGCCTATTGAACAAGCTTCTGCTATCGTTGGGATCTTTGCTGGTGGCGTTTATATCACTTCGCTACCGGGTGGTTGGTTAGCCGATAACTGGTTGGGGCAACGTAGAGCAGTTTGGTACGGTTCATTGATCATTGCATTTGGCCACTTATCCATTGCCATGTCTGCATTCTTATCTAATACTTTCTTTTTTGTCGGTCTATTACTGATCGTACTGGGAACAGGCTTGTTTAAAACCTGTATCACAGTGATGGTCGGTACGCTGTATAAGAAAGAAGACACTCGTCGTGATGGAGGGTTCTCGTTATTTTATATGGGGATCAACATGGGCTCATTTATTGCTCCCTTAATCATTGGCCCATTACACGAAAAATACGGCTGGCATTTAGGCTTTGGCCTCGGTGGTTTAGGAATGTTAGTGGCTCTGTTAATCTTCCGCTTTTATGCTATTCCGCAAATGCGCCGTTATGACAAAGAAGTTGGCTTAGATTCCACATGGAATCACCCGACAGTTCAGCGTAAAAATGTCGGTAAATGGGTCACTTTTGCGATGGTATTGCTAGCGCTATTGGTTATCTTAATTGATAACGGCATAATCCCATTCAATGCATCAATGATTGCTAAGAGCTCCGCCTATGTCATTTCAAGCTGTGTGGGCATCTACTTCCTGTTTATGTTCTTTTTTGCAGGATTAAATCGCAGTGAGCGCTCACGTTTACTCGCCTGTTTGATTTTACTGGTTGCCGCCGCTTTCTTCTGGTCTGCTTTTGAACAGAAACCAACCTCGTTTAACATTTTCGCTCGTGATTACACCGATCGCCAAATGGGGAGTTTTGAAATCCCAACCATCTGGTTCCAATCGATTAATGCCCTATTCATTATTCTGTTAGCACCTGTGTTCAGTTGGTTCTGGCCATCCCTTGCGAAACGCAACATGAACCCAAGCAGCATGACAAAATTTGTGATTGGTATTTTATTTGCTGCTGGCGGTTTCGCGATCATGATGGTTGCAGCTAACCAAGTATTAGCGACTCAAAGTGGCGTATCACCGTTCTGGCTAGTTGGCAGTATTTTACTATTAACCTTAGGTGAACTGTGCTTAAGCCCGATTGGTTTAGCGACAATGACCTTGTTAGCACCACAAAAAATGCGTGGTCAAGTCATGGGGCTGTGGTTCTGTGCAAGTGCGCTAGGTAATCTAGCTGCGGGTATAATGGGAGGGAACATCCGTAAAGATCAATTGGATTCCATGCCTGAATTATTCTCGCACGTCTCAATCGCGTTAGTTATCTGCGCAGTGGTATTGGCTGCGCTGATTATTCCTGTAAGAAATATGCTGAAAAATGCGGATAAAAACGAAGCAAAAGCGTAATTATCCTCACTAACTTTAACGGCTCAATAGCCTATTTTTATTGAGCCGTTTTTCTTTTCTGCCCCTCATTTTCATTTTTTGTTTTTTTAAATCGAATTATACTGCCCCCTTACTCCCCTATGCCGGAATGTTAAATATGCCTCTTTCTTTGCCCATTTATTATGTGGATGCCTTTACAGAAACCGTATTTCAAGGTAACCCTGCTGCCATAGTATTATTGGATGATTGGCTGCCAGACGACTTGCTGATTGCCATCGCCGCTGAGATTAATTTATCAGAAACGGCGTTTTTAGTGGGGCACCATATCCGTTGGTTTACCCCTAAAATGGAAGTCGCCTTATGCGGTCATGCTACCTTAGCCACAGCACATGTGCTTCACAATGTGTTACAGCAATCCGATCAACTCTTCACCTTTCAATCACTTTCAGGAGAATTAGTCGTGACCTGCCATAAGCACGGGTTAACTCTGGATTTTCCAATTCTTGACGCCATTCTCAGTTCACCAAACCAATACCCTGAACTCGCGGGAATTTTGGGCGTGGATATTACTGAGATTTGGATCGCCAAAGACCGCTACCTGTGTTTTTTAGACAATCAACAACAAATCGAAAATTGCCAACCAGATATGCAACGCCTTGCACAGCTTCCACTACCAGGCCTCACAATTACAGCACAAAGTGCTGAAGGTGATTGTGACTTCGTCTCACGCTATTTTGCCCCCGCTAAAGGTGTGAATGAAGATCCTGTTACGGGTACCTCACACTGTGCCATTGCCCCAATTTGGGCAAAACGATTACAAAAAACAGCATTAGTCGGAAAACAGCTCTCGAAACGTGGCGGTATGATCCACTGTGAACTCGATGGCAACAGAATTAAGCTAACTGGTAAAGCAACCTTATTTC
The DNA here is from genome assembly GCF_041075285.1 of Providencia rettgeri. Classification (NCBI taxonomy): domain Bacteria; kingdom Pseudomonadati; phylum Pseudomonadota; class Gammaproteobacteria; order Enterobacterales; family Morganellaceae; genus Providencia; species Providencia rettgeri. The sequence continues at coordinate 2,132,381 of NZ_CP163512.1, forward strand.
TTACGGGAAGCATTCTCATTAATCAATAAGATATATAACTTCATCCATAGAGTTCATATTTCAATCAATACCCACAATATCATTAATGACATTAAATGATATTCGGAATGTGATAAGTATGACTCTTCCCTCCCTTTTGTGTTCCTTATCTCAGTTCAAGCAATAACCCTCTTAACATCTACCTAAAAAATTTAAATTAACATTAAAATAATTTACAATTATAATTATATCTAAAAATATAATTACAATTATAAGCATTACTTATTAACGCTTTGATTAACTGTTAAAAACTCATTCAATATAAGGAACTCTATACATGGCTATTACTAGAAGAAAATTTCTTATTGGCGGTGCCGTTGTCGCTGTGGCCGCCGGTGCTGGAATTTTAACGCCAATGCTAACGCGTGAAGGTCGCTTTGTCCCTGGTAAGCCAAGACATGGCTTCGTTGCTGGGACTGAAGGAGCTCTTCCACAACAAGCGGACGTCGTTGTTATTGGTGCTGGAATTTTAGGGATTATGACTGCCATCGAACTAGTTGGTCGTGGCTTAGACGTTGTCATCGTAGAAAAAGGGAATATTGCTGGTGAACAATCTTCCCGATTCTACGGCCAAGTGATCACCTACAAAATGCCAGAGGAAACCTTCTTACTGCACCACCTTGGAAAACACCGCTGGAGAGAAATGAACGCCAAAGTAGGCGCTGACACTAGCTACCGTACACAAGGTCGCGTGGAAGTTCCGCTGGATGAAGAAGATTTAGTCAACGTAAGAGAGTGGATTGCCACCACCAGCAAAAATGTGGGTTCCGATATCCCATTCAAAACCCGTATCATTGAAGGAGAAGAGTTAAATCAACGCCTAAAAGGTGCGCAATCTAAATGGACTATCGCTGGTTTCGAAGAAGATTCTGGCAGTTTAGATGCTGAAATTGCCACTTTCGTGATGGCAGAGTACGCCAAAAAACTGGGTATCAAAATTTATACCAACTGCGCAGCTAGAGGGTTAGAAACACAAGGTGGCGCTATTTCCGATGTTGTCACTGAAAAAGGGGCTATCAAAACCTCTCGCGTGGTTGTTGCTGGGGGCGTTTGGTCTCGCCTATTTATGCAGAATTTAGGGGTAGATGTGCCAACATTACCCGCTTACCAGTCCCAACAGTTGATCACAGGTTCGCCAACTGCACCTGGGGGTAATGTGGCATTACCGGGTAATATTTTCTTCCGTGAACAAGCCGATGGGACATATGCGACTTCACCACGTGTTATTGTTGCGCCAGTGGTAAAAGATTCCTTTGTTTACGGTTATAAATATATCCCATTACTCTCTATGCCTGACTTTCCCGTACATATTTCATTAAATGAGCAGCTAATTAACTCATTCACTGAGCCAACCAGTTGGAAACTGGATGAAGTTTCACCATTTGAAAAATACCGAAATATGACCGCATTACCTGATCTGCCAGAGCTAAATGCATCATTTGAGAAATTAAAAACCGAATTCCCTGCGTTTAAAGACTCAAAACTGATTGATCAATGGAGTGGTGCAATGGCCATCGCACCGGATGAGCACCCAATTATTTCTCAAGTTAATGAATACCCTGGTCTGGTTATTAATACCGCTACGGGTTGGGGCATGACAGAAAGCCCAGTATCGTCTGAATTAACGGCCGATTTGCTCTTAGGCAAAGAACCACTGCTGAATGTCAAACCATTTAGCCTGTATAGATTCAGCTGATTTTTCTATCCACTGCGCTCACAAAAACCCTCCAATCAGGAGGGTTGAGGTTGTTGACAAAGCGGGAAAAAGCGTGGTTTTTCCCACTTTGTGTTATCGGGCGAAAATCAACATATTGATTTTCCTTGTTTATTTTCAATAACCTATCCAACCTGCCACCAAACATGTTAGTTTGTCAGCAGTCTGAACCCTCCAATCAGGAGGGTTTTCCTTGCTTGTTATTCATCAATCCTTTAGCATTCACGACTTAAATCAAATGGAGTGATTATGAAAAAATTATTATTAGGAATGATGATTTCGTTAGTGAGTTTCGGCGTAATGGCCCAGAAACAATACACGATAGAACAAGTTGAAAATATGATTGCTTCTGGGAAAAAACCTCAAATTGCAACGCCGATATTAGATGGTACGATAGCGAAAGAGGATTTTGATACCTGTAAATCTGGCTTAAAGGAATGGTTAGATGGCGTTGAAAATTACCCGATTACTATCGAACAAGACGTTGATGGGAAAGATTTTTCTGCCACTATTTGGGCGGAATCCAAAGCCTTTTTGGTATCTTGTGTAAAAAGTGGTGATAATGCAAAAGCCATTCGCATGAGTGCTGAGTATTTAGACAACTAACTCTCTAATTTTATTCATATTAATCCACATTTTATCAATGTGGATTAATACCATTTTGTCATCACCATAGCAAAATGTGCGCTATTACCAATAACCATCCCGACTGGAACGATTCACTTCTCATTTATTGCTGTAATTATTTATGATGAGTATTACACTTAGCTTTAACATTATTAATACACAAGTAATAACTGTAAGGCCAAACCATGAGTTCCATCGCTGATGATGTCATCGCACAAAAAATTGAACAATCCATTTCGCGCGTTTCTAAAGTCGTCTTCCCTACTACAACTAACCACCATAGCACCTTATTTGGTGGTACTGCTTTAGCATGGATGGATGAGGTCTCTTTTATCACTGCAACGCGCTTTAGCCGAAAACGTTTAGTGACCGTATCCACAGAAAAAATTAATTTTACCCACCCAATCCCGTCAGGCACGATTGTCGAACTCGTGGGGAAAGTGATCAGAGTGGGTCGAACAAGCTTAACGGTCAATGTCTCCATTTTTTTAGAGGATATGTATTCAGAAGGTCGCGAAGAAGTTATCCATGGGCAGTTTAACTTTGTAGCAATCGATGATAACGGAAAACCAACACCATTATTTGGCGAGTAGTATTTAAAAAATTTTAAAACAACCACCTTTTTGGTGTAAATAAAGTGTGGAGCGCTTTTTTATTCACACTTTATTTTATCTAAACAGCTTTCATTACTTATTTCTTTATTGTGTAAGCCCCCAAACCTTAGCAATAAATCTATTTTTCATTTGAATTTTGCGTATTTTTGGCATAATTCACCAAACGTGATTATAACAATAAACCAATTTTCATATGTTATTTATAAAATACATATAAATACAACCATCATAATTAGAAACACTTGATAAGAAAAATAAAAAAACATTAATACCTTGTTACAACAATCACATAGGAAATTTCACTTTCAGACTAAACCTCCTCACCAAAAAGGGGAATTACGAATAAATATTGTAATTTATTAATTATGGACGTACAGTATTTCACTGTACCAATTACCCTAAAGAGGTGTAAAGCCTTAGCAAAAATAGTTATTAATTCAAACGCTAAATCACCGTAATGGCATTATACCTATGCTTAAAGCCGTTAGGCAGGTACAATACTTAATGTGCAAAAATTAATTTTATGGCCTATAAATAATAGTAATAAACATTGATAACATAAGAAATACAACCATGCTTAGAATTCTTTCACTTATTTTTGTCTTTATTTTTTCTATCAACCTCAGTATTGCTGCGGTTCCCAAAGAAACTATCAAACGCATTGAGCAAGAAGCGCAAAAAGGCGATATTAAAGCTCAAGTGATGCTTGGAATAGGCTATTATCTGGGCAATGAGCTGAAACAAGACTATGGTAAAGCCAAAAAATGGCTTACGATGGCCGCCAACAAAGGTAACTCTGATGCTCAACTATTTTTAGGGGATATGTACCTAAATGGTAACGGTGTGGAGCAAAACCTCGAAACTGCCATGGAGTTATTTGAAAAATCAGCGAATAAAGGAAATGTTGAGGCGCAAAATTATATGGGGCAGTTTTATTACCAAGGCATTGGTGTGAAACAAAACTATATTACTGCGTTTGAATGGTTCAAAAAATCCGCAGATAAAAAATTTCCTCCCGCGCAATACCAGCTTGGAAAAATGCTTGAAAGCGGTGAAGGAACAGAAATCGATGATAAAGCCGCAGCGGATTACTTCGCGCAAGCCTGTAAAGCAGGCATCAAAGAAGCTTGTCCAAAGAAATAATATTCCCTCCCCCTACTCCATTGTTGATATGACGGGTATTTTCAAAACTGAAAAATGCCCGTCTAGTCATTTATTCTTTACTAAATATCCGATTGCGACTATCTGCTGATAACCTATTCCTAACCCATCGGCAGCTATCTAATATTAACAATCAATATCAAAATGTATGATAATGTTCTAAACTTATAATATAAAAGAAAAAAGGAGAAATTATGTACAATACAATTTTAGTTCCGATCGACGTAACCGAAGATGCACTAACCAATATGTTAGTTCCACATGTTAATTCTTTGCAAAAATTGAATAATGCAAATGTTCATTTCCTTGCTGTCGCCGCACCTATTTCTAATTACCTACGTTATGGTGGCACCATCCTACCAGGCGATTTTCCTGACAATGAAAAACAGGCGGAAATTATTCTTGAAGAGCTAAAAGAGAAAATTAAATTGTTCTCTATCCCTGCCGATAAAATTCATGTGAAAGCGAGTGTCGGTTCGGTTAAAGATGAAATTTTAGCCTCTGCTGAGGACATTAATGCCGATATAATCTTACTGGGTTCACGTCGCCCGAGTATGACAACCTATTTATTAGGTTCAAATGCGGCCTCCGTTGTACGTTATGCGAAAACCAGTGTATTAGTTGTGAGATAAGCTAACCTATTTGCAATTAGTAGTGGTCTTATCTTATTTTACTAATGAAACGTTTGAGCTTAATGATTGTTACAAAAAACAATAAAGCCATACACATTATAAGACTATTTCATACAGAATTGCGGTAGATTAGATACTCATAAACATTTTCGTGACTTTCACGCCCTGCTTTTATCGCAGGGTTTTTTTCATCTTTTTACTGGCTATTTTTTAGCCTAAAGCGTTTAAACAACACACCATCAAAATCGACTATCGCTTCTTCAACAAATCCATAGCGTCGTAATGCTGCCAACTTGCTCCTAGTTAATGGTAAATGAATGGTAAGGGAATCCACGTTCAATGTCTTAAATGCTTCTTGGATCATTTGTTTCGCAATCCGCTGACCTTTTCCCCAAAAATCTGGATGCAGAACAAGCGCTAAATCAGCATCCCCCTTTTCGTTTTGTACCCCTCCCCAACCGGCAAAGCTTCCGTCAATAACAAACGCCCAAACACCATAGCCGTATTGTTGCCAGTGCTGTTCTTTACCCGCAATCCAATTTTTGCAATAAACTTCATCAAATTGTGTATCACCAAGGGGCATATGTTTCAAAACCAACGGGTGAGTATTCAGGGCGATAATGTCTGTGGTCGATATTTGATATAATCTTAAAAATTGAATAGGCATATTAAAACTCAATAAAATATGATGAAGGAATTGTAGGTAGATGCTGTTAAATTTCAACAAAAAAAGCCCATTTAACGTTACCGTCAATGGGCCTGAAAAATGGCAATTAAATACTTATTGTTGTAGCGCTTTTTCCATCACTTTTTGGAAATCTTCCCATGAGCAATAGCCGTTTTTATCAATTGGGCAACCTTTTAGCTCTAAAGTGACATGTTTGGGTGGTGTCTCAAGGGATAAGTAGGCATTATCCCTTAGTTGATCTGCCGTTTGATAAACATATTCCACTTTCATGAAATCTTTCTTTGCCTGTTTGTCTGTCCAACGCTGGAATACCAGTTTTCCACCAATCGGTGTGTGCTCATACTGTTGCGCTAACTGATATGGTTTAAAATCCATCGCTGACATTAATGAGGCAATATTGGAATCATGCCCCACTAAAAAAATAAATTTGGCGCTCTCTCCTTTATCTACTGAAACAAAACCTTTATCAATATAATTGAGAATTGGATGAGCCACGTTTTTAGCGATAATTTTTGGTGTAAATAAAGTTTCTTGATACGCATTTTTTAGCGTATTTAATTTCTGCCATTTTTCTGGGGAATCCACCAGCCCCCATGCAACTTGATCAGCGGGAAAACCTTCATAATATTGCAGGTCGATAGCATCTACTGCGGAGTTGGCGATTTTTAATGGGCCACTGACACCCGGCTCCTTATTCGCTTCAATAATAAAGCTGTTTTTTTCGCTATCTAAATTACACAATTTATCTGTTTTGCATTTTTGAGAATCTTTAATATTCAACACCGTATCAAGCTCTTCATACCCCGCTTTTAGTGATAAACCATTAAGATACTCATCCATTGCCGCGAGGGCTTTTTGTTTAAACTCAGGGGAATCGTTGGTAATAATGGGGTTAAATACGGGATCCATTTTACCAATTTCAGGCTGATGATGAATATTCACTTTACAGCCAGGGAATGCCCCCGCCGCAAAAAATTGAGCAGTCGCGATCGTTCTTTGTAAGCTATTGGTATACAAATATATATCTTCATTGCTGGTTGGACACAACTCATCAGCAAGTAACTTATTTTGATCAATCCATTCTCTAAAATAATGCCCCATATACACTTCTAGCGCCCCACCTTTCGTCGTGAGATAACCGCTTTTTGCATCCCATGCAGGCCATTTTTTATCAGTCACTTCGGTCAGAATACCGGTATTAACAATCGGTGTTCGTAAATTGTGGCGGCTAAGGACTAAAACTTGGTCTAAGACCATATCACCTTGAGTGTCTGTACTTGCCATGGTTGGTGCGATCGGTGCGAACAATGCCGCAGATAAACATAGTGTTAACACTTTATATTTCATTAAGATACCCCTACCGAAAATGGAAAAGTGAAAAGACGTATACCGCCTCAATATTTGACTTATCTAATAATGACGAAGCTGACTTTTTTTTCTGAGATTAATATCTCAAAACTAACCTTAACTAAAACTAAAAACATCGATTGACATTACAAGGTGGCAATTTAAGATTGCAGCACTGTTTTTAGGAGACAATATAATGATAGTTCAAACCGCCACTCGTGCACATGACGATGAAATAATTCGCGTTTGGGAAGCATCTGTAAGAGCTACCCACGATTTTTTATCTGATGAAAAAATTGACGAACTTAAAGTGGCCATCAAGCAACTTTATTTGCCAAATTTAGCAGTTTTTGTCGCCTTTGATGACACAGGGAAAATGGTGGGTTTCCTTGGTTGTGCTGAAAATCGCCTTGAAATGCTATTTATCGCCCCAGAAAACCGCGGACAAGGTACAGGGAAAAAACTCCTCCAATATGCCATTGAGCAATTGGGTGTCACTGAACTTGATGTCAATGAACAAAACCCACAAGCCGTAGGTTTTTATCAACATATGGGTTTTGTTCAATACGGACGTTCTGAATTGGATGGTGAAGGAAACCCATTCCCTCTCTTGCATATGCGTTTAAGCACAGAACAATAACCGTGAACATTATTGAGATAGAAACCCCGCGATTGCGCCTTCGTGGGTGGCAAGCAGAAGATAACGACGCTTTTTATGCGCTAAATAGTGCTCCTAACGTGATGCGCTATTTTCCTGCCACATTGGATCAACAGCAAAGCCAACAATTTTTAGATACCATCATCAATAAATTTACCCAACAAGGTGGTTGGGGCTTATGGGCTGTAGATTTAAAAGATACCAAAGCATTCATTGGCTTTATTGGTTTAAATATCCCTGCCACTAACCTACCTTTTTCCCCTTGCGTTGAAATTGGCTGGCGCTTGCTTCCTGACTATTGGCACCAAGGCTTTGCCTCTGAAGGAGCTAACGCCGTTATCCAGTTGGCTTTTACACAATTAAAACTGAAAGAGATAGTCGCATTTACTGCCGTGCCCAATATTCCATCGGAATCAGTGATGAAGCGCATTGGAATGATAAAACAACCTAATACCTTTTATCACCCTGCACTCCCTGACGGTCATTGGTTACAAGAGCATGTGCTATATCGCATTAAAGCGAGTGACTATTTATAAACAAATATCAATCCACTGTGCATTTGTCAGTTCAGCCATACGGTTTGGTGAAATACGCACTGCACTATTTACTGATCCTGCTGCGGGAAGCACCTCCGTATATTGTTGCAACGATACATCACAATAAACCCTAAGCTCATGCGGTATACCAAATGGGCATACACCGCCAACGGGATGGCTTGTCCACGCCACCACTTCATCAGCACGTAGCATTCTTGCCTTAGAGCCTAATGCTTGTTTGACCTTTTGGTTATCGAGTCGCGCTTCCCCAGCGCAAACCACCAGAACAACCTCATTTTTCACTTTTAGTGACAATGTCTTGGCAATTTGATTGGGTTCAACATTATGGACAATCGCTGCCTGTTCAACGGTTGCCGTCGGACTATCGGTTTCAATAATTTGAATATCAGGGGCATGTTGTAAAAAATACGCTCTAACAGATTCAATACTCATTTTTTTCTCGTTATCGTTGTTTGCAAGTTAATTTTATTGCGTCATCTTTACCATTATATAGTTTGTAGGTGATGGCATTACATTTTCCTATCAACTAAAAATTTTATACGTGTTCACCCACAAAACGTTCGCTAATCATACGTAACTTTAGTATAAGCTGCATTAAGCACGGACGCTCACACTTATTCGAGTGATATATTCCTCTAACTACAACCCCTATCTCCAGAGTCTTATCCAACTAATCAGTACACTTAGTTCTATCATTTTTTGCATTAAGTAGGGATTAACCAACAAAAAATAATCATAATTTCACCATAACCTGTTAATAAGAAAGAAGGTTGCAATGATAGCAAAATAATAGGTGTTATTTGCATATTTGAACCTTTCCTATTCGTGATTCAACGGCGCAAATTAGCCAATATTTACTGTATGCTTTAATTATTTCTCTTAATAAGCCAACTAAATTAAAGCATACCAAAACCTAAACAAATAACTCGGCACGTAATCGCGTCTCTTGCTGATTACGTGGTACGTTTTAGTTGATCACTTGTATCTTGACGTTTTGGATGATTAACTATCACCAAGCTCTAAAATCAATGAAGATGTTTGACCACATAATGTTTAACATTGATATGTGGATTATCCCCTGATTTTACTTTCTCTAATACTACCTGGTATCCGTGCACTTAGTTATTCTGCATCAGAACATCGTATTTTCTAACCAATCTTTACCGATGAATTACCAATTAACACGCCACCACAGCTGACAGCATTCCCCGTTCGAGCTGCGGCCTTACCATCGACTTTTACTGTTGATAAACCTGTAATCACTTGGGTTGGGCCATGTTTTCCATGGCCTGTATCAGAGTCACCAATAAGAATAATTGTTGGCATAATGGTACCTGACTATATGACTGGAATGAATTTTCCATTTACTAAGGAAAAAATTGGGGAATGAACTCCAATAATTTTTCTATTTGCATCGTTAAAATAGCTATATGAAATAGGTGAGTAATCAAAATCTTCTTTATAAACCAACTTTACCATTTTCCCATCATTCATCACTAAAGGAACAAAATTATCCCAAGTAATTGGGATCATTGCGAATGCCTTCTGATTAAAATCAGTTGCTATTTCACGTGATTCGAATTGTTCGTCAATCGTTCCTCCTGTTGTTTCCGCCCAAGTTTTTAGTGAAGGAGCCAATATGTGTTTTATTTTCGATAAATCTTTTTGATTAAATGCAGTCCAGAGTTCTAAATATGCGGCTTGTAACAGTTTGCGTTGTTCTGGGGTATCTTGGTACCTTTCAGCGTTCACCCATTCCCATTCTGGTAATCCCGTTACACTTATCTTTTTATTAAATTGGAATACAGTCATATCATGAGGATATTCATTTGTTCGAATATTCTGGCGTATTCTATTCTGATGCACTTTTTCTGTATTGGGGGCTTTAATCACTTTTTTTTCTACTTGCCTATCCAGAGCATCACCTTGATACGCTTCTGGCTCACCTTTTTCATTAATTTTAACCAGTAGCGTTGTTAATGGAATAATCTCACCATTATCTGTTATTTTATTGATCGTAATTTCACATTTTGCATTCGGATTAAATTGATTGAGTTTATCTTTTGGTACCTCTTTAGTTGAAAACCAATTTGGTGATGCCATCTCAATGCTAATAGTATTCTCACCATTACGCATCATTATCATCGAGTTTGTGCTCGTCGTACCAAAGCCTAATCCGCCACTCACAAGCCCTGAACGATTATTCGTTCCACTTACCCCATTGGTTTTAACATCACAAAATGCGTATTTCATATCGACAGAAGTGCGAATAAGAAAGTCATTATCATCGGCATAACTTATAGGGATATTTCCTAACATTAAGATTGTCGTCATACACAGTAAGTTGCTTAGTTTCATTATTAACCTTTTTCAAAAGTATTTTTTATAGCCGCGCCTGCTATGGATGTCGGTACCGCATTGACTGCTGAAGTAAGTTTGGCTAGTTCCGGTCGTTGTCTTTCAGGTACTTTTCTAACTTGCCCCGCTAAATTAAAACAGGAAATATCACATTATTGTCACCTTGCTACCCTCCCATCGTTGATAACCACCGTTTTTGGCAATTACTATCCCATTACAGTGCTAATGCCCCAATGGTAATGTCGTTAAAAAGCGTAAAACACTTAATTGCTGATTATATTCTCTATCGAAATACTGATAGGCAAATGACACGAAGATGTGAGCGATTATTGTCAGGACTCATTGAGCTAAAAACATATTTATATGACCATAGATTAAAAGGGAAACCCTACCGATGTTTATCTCTATCTCTACTACTTGATAATGCTCAATATAAAAGTGAAGGTGAAACCTTTGTATTTACCACTCACCTCTATCACTTTTTTCCATTTTGCCTATCCGAAAATATGTTATTAGAGATAACTGTGACACTGAATGACGAGAAAAAACAATGTGGCATTTATCCCCTGCCCCTTAAAAGGACACAAATCGATGTTTTAATTATTCCTCTTAATAAGCCAACTAATTAAAGCATACCAAAACCTAAACAAATAACTCGGCACGCAATCGCGTCTCTTGCTGATTACGTGGTACGTTTTAGTTGATCACTTGTATCTTGACGTTTTGGATGATTAACTATCACCAAGCTCTAAAATCAATGAAGATGCTTGACCACATAATGTTTAACATTGATATGTGGATTATCTCCTGATTTTACTTTCTCTAATACTAGATGGTATCCGTGCGCTTAGTTATTCTGCATCAGAACATCGTATTTCCTAACCAATCTTTACCGATGAATTACCAATTAACACGCCACCACAGCTGACAGCATCCCCCATTCGAGCTGCGGCCTTACCATCAATAAATACACGACTTGAACCACCAACGATGGTTCTTGGATGTCCGCCGTGAGGCGCTAAAGCATCCCCTTGCCGAGCAACTGCCTTACCATCGACTTTTACCGTTGATGAACCTGTAATCACTTGGGTTGGGCCATGTCTTCCATGGCCTGTATCGGAATCACCAATAAGAATAATTGTTGGCATAATGGTACCTGACTATATGACTGGAATGAATTTTCCATTTACTAAGGAAAATATAGGAGAATAAAATCCGACAAACGTTCTATTGGTAGTACTATTAATATGACTATATGATATAGGTGAGTAATCAAAATCTTCTTTATAAACTAACCTCACCATTTTTCCATCATTCATAATTAAAGGCTCAAAGTTATCCCAATTAAGCGGGATCATTGTAAATTCTTTTTGCTTAAATTTTTCTGCGAATTCACGAGATTCAAATTGTTCATGAATTGTCCCTCCCGTTGTTTCTGCCCAAGTTTTTAGTGAAGGAGCCAATATGTGTTTTATTTTTGATAAATCTTTTTGATTAAATGCAGTCCAGAGTTCTAAATATGCGGCTTGTAACAGTTTGCGTTGTTCTGGGGTATCTTGGTACCTTTCAGCGTTCACCCATTCCCATTCTGGTAACCCCGCCATACTTATTTTTTTATTAAATTGGAATACAGTCATATCGCGTGGGTATTTATTTGGCCGAATATTTTGTCGTATTTTATTCTGATGCACTTTTTCTGTATTCGGGGCTTTAATCACTTTTTTTTCTACTTGCCTGTCCAGAGCATCACCTTGATACGCTTCTGGCTCACCTTTTTCATTAATTTTAACTAGTAAGGTTGTTAATGGAATAATCTCGCCATTATCCGTTATTTTATTGACCGTAATCTCACATTTTGCATTCGGATTAAATTGATTGATCTTATCTTTTGGTACCTCTTTAGTTGAAAACCAATTTGGTGATGCCATCTCAATGCTAATAGTATTCTCACCATTACGCATCATTATCATCGAGTTTGTGCTCGTCGTACCAAAGCCTAATCCGCCACTCACAAGCCCTGAGCGATTATTCGTTCCACTTACCCCATTGGTTTTAACATCACAAAATGCGTATTTCATATCGACAGAAGTGCGAATAAGAAAGTCATTATCATCGGCATAACTTATAGGGATATTTCCTAACATTAAGATTGTCGTCATACACAGTAAGTTGCTTAGTTTCATCATTAACCTTTTTCAAAAGTATTTTTTATAGCCGCGCCTGCTATGGATGTCGGTACGGCATTGACTGCTGAAGTAAGCGTGGCTAGTTCTGGCCGTTGTCTTTCAGGTACTTTTCTAGCTTGCCCTGTTAAATTAAAACGAATATCCGACTCGGTAAGTACTAGGGGGATCTGCAAACTGATAAATAGTCCATTCAGCTTCAAGAGGTGCACCTTCATAAACGGCATCATCATCTCCTCCTAAAATAGAAACATCCGCCGTAAATTGAAATTTCAGCACAATGCCATCATGGCAAAGTACTAAGTCTATTCCATCATCATGGGCATCTAAAGCAAGCGCGCCTTTTGTTTCGAATCGTAGATGAAATTCAAAACACGCCTCTAAAAAAAGGACATTGGCTTTGATATAAGCACCCGCATCTGCTTCAAAGCCTACCTCAAACTTATTATCGCCATCAATTGCAAACTCTTGTTGCTTGTCGGGAGTTTGAGCCATCCCCACAAAACAGTGAACAGCAAAAGAAAAAGTAATATCAATACCCGCACTGAATTTATCTTTACCTTTTTTCCTTTCTTCTAGCGCTTCACGTAACTTACTTATACCACTGCTTAAGGCTTTCCCGCCATAAAGCGCAAGTACCTGCAAAACATTAATTTTAAATGACCCGCCCCAAAAAGGCTTCCCTTCTAATGCGCAAACTAATCGAGCTGAATCACGCTGAGTCACATTTTCCATAAAGAAGGTTAATCCAATCTCGATATCTGAAAAATCAAAAGAGAAAATAGGATATTTATCGGCGAATGGGGTCAACTTGCCTTTTTGCTGATATAACAATTTTGTTTCGATATCATTAATAATTTGACTGACTTTCAATATGCCCGACAAGTCATCAAATGAGTGAAAGGTACTTTAATCGAACCCGGAGGACAGCGTTTAAAGACAATATTTGATTCAAATCGTCGTCAGTCAGTACGATGGATACATTTATCCATTTTGAGGATTATTTTTTGACCTTTTTTAGCTGTAAAAATCAGTTGCAAAGATAAACAGAATAAAAAAGCCACCACATATTCAATTCCCTATGTGGTGGCTTGATATTATTCGTTTATTCAGGAAAAGTTATTCTTTACTTTCCGCTTCCCCTTTGGCTTCTTTCGCTTCTACCTCACGATACCAACGCGGGTGATGTTTCTTCGCCCAGCGACGGCTGACTTTGCCTTCGATCATGCCTTTAATCGAGCCTTTAACCCAAAATGCCATGTACATATGGATTAAGATTGCATGAATTAAAATAATTGCAGCGGTTGCATGGATCAGCAGACTCCAGCGGATCATCCACATTGGGAACATATCAGCAAAGTAAGGACGCCAAATGATAATCCCAGTCACTAAGAGTACAAAAATCATACTCATAATGCTCCAGAACATCATTTTTTGACCTGCATTATATTTGCCCACATCCGCCACTTCGTGCTCGTTGCCTTTAAGGACTTCCACAATATTTTTGATCCAAGGTAAATCTTTTTTATCTGGAATATTATGTTTCACAAAGCGAACAAACATGAACATCAGCACGACGAAAATCAACACGCCAAAGAACGGGTGAAGAATACGTCCCATTTGTGGCGTACCAAAAGTTTCCGTCAACCATTTCAGTGTTGGGAAAAACAGTGCAATACCTGACAACGCTACCAAGAAGAAGCTGATGACCACAGTCCAGTGGCAAGCACGGTCAATAAATTTTGTCCGTACAATCATTTTGCTTTTTTTACTCATGGTTATCGCCCTCCTCCTCATCACTCACTTCTTTGTTCGGTCCAATTCCCACATAATGGAAAATTAACCCCGCAAAGGTTGCAATAAAGCCAATTGCAGAAAGTGGTTTCAGGACGCCTTTCCATAAACTAATTGGGGTATCAATTTGTGGATCTTTAGGTAGCCCGTGATAAAGCTGAGGTTTGTCAGCATGATGAAGCACATAAACCACGTGTGTTCCACCCACACCTTCAGGGTCGTAAATACCAGCTTGAGCATAACCGCGATTTTTCAGTTTCGTCACGCGCTCAGCACCGTACTCCAACATCTCTTTTTTAGTACCAAAACGAATTGCGCCTGTTGGGCAAGTTTTCACGCAGGCAGGTTCTTGACCGACACTGACCCTATCAACACATAGCGTACATTTATACACACGATTATCTTTCGGATTTAATCGAGGAATATTAAATGGGCACCCGGCAATACAGTAACCACAACCAATACAGTGCTCTGATTGAAAATCCACAATACCATTAGCGTACTGAATGATCGCACCCGCAGATGGGCAGGATTTTAAACAGCCCGGATCGGTACAGTGCATACAACCATCTTTACGGATCAGCCACTCTAGCTTACCCATTTCAGTAGTTTCGCTAAAACGCATCACCGTCCACGATTTTGCGCTTAAGTCCGTTGGGTTATCATAAACCCCAACGCAATGCCCGGCTTCGTCACGGATATCATTCCACTCAGAACACGCCACCTGACAAGCTTTACAGCCGATACAAGATGACACATCAATAAGCTTACACACTTCCAGCTTATCATCACGCACTTGCGGCGGAGGCGTAATGCTATTGGTCGCGGAACGTTTAATAATGTCTTGAGATTGCATGGACATGTTCCCTCCCTTACGCCTTCTCAATGTTAACTAAGAATGCCTTATACTCAGGAGTCTGAGAGTTAGCATCGCCCACCGATGGCGTTAACGTATTGGTAATGAAACCTTTTTGCGTTGCGCCTTCAAAGCCCCAGTGAATTGGTAGTCCTACCGTTTCAATCGGCTTACCATCAACCATCAGGGTTTGTAATCGTGGTGTTACCACTGCAACCGCTTTGATAAAGCCACGTTTACTACTGACTTTGACTTTATCTCCCAGCGCAATGCCCTTGGCTTTTGCTAAGGTTTCGCTGATTTCCACAAATTGCTCTGGCTGAGCAATGGCGTTTAAACGCGCGTGTTTTGTCCACGTATGGAAGTGCTCCGTTAAACGGTAAGTCGTTCCTACATAAGGGAAATCTTTATGATCGCCAAGACGTTTTTTGTCTTCATCAAAAATTCGCGCAGCAGGGTTAGATACCACATTTGGATGTAATGGGTTGGTGCCTAATGGTGTTTCAAACGGTTCATAATGCTCAGGGAATGGCCCTTCTGCCATCTTATCGATAGCAAATAAACGACCTAAACCTTCAGGTTGCATAATAAATGGACCTGTTCCTACTTCTGGCGCGGAGGCGTTAAAGTCAGGAATGTCATTACCGACCCATTTTTTACCGTTCCATTCGATCAGTACACGGTCTTTGTTCCAAGGTTTACCCTTGGTATCACAGGATGCTCGGTTATAAATCACTCGGCGGTTCAAAGGCCATGCCCATGCCCAACCTAATGTATTCCCGATACCGGATGGATCGCTGTTATCGCGGTTCGCCATCTGGTTACCTTTTTCAGTCCAGCAACCCGTATAAATCCAGCAAGACGAAGCCGTTGTACCATCATCACGCAGCAACGCAAAAGAGCTGAGTAATTCACCTTTTTTCGCTTGAAGATTACCATCCGCATCGTAGAGATCGGCCAGTGCGATACCGTTATTCTCTTTCGCCACTTCTTCAGATTCAGGGTGGAATTGCTGTTTGTAATTCCATTTCATCTGCATCAGTGGTTCTTGGCCTTGACCGCCTTCTTTTTCATACAGTTCGCGGATTTTATATAAAATACCCGTTAATATTTGACCGTCATTTCGCGCCTCACCGGGTGCATCAGCGGCTTGCCAGTGCCATTGCAACCAACGACCTGAATTAGCGATTGAACCGTCTTCTTCAGCAAAACACGTAGATGGGAGCCGGAATACTTCGGTTTGAATCGAAGCGGTATCCACATCATTCATCTCACCGTGATTTTGCCAAAAATTCGCGGTTTCTGTGACCAGTGGGTCAACAACCACTAAATATTTCAGCTTGCTCAAGCAGCTAACCACTTTATTTTTGTCTGGGAAAGAGGCTACGGGGTTAAAACCTTGGCAGATATAACCGGTTACTTCGTTACGGCTCATCATGTCAAAGTACTTCATCACATCATAAGCTTGATCCCACTTAGGTAACCAATCGAAACCCCACTGATTTTCTGCTTGCGCAGAATCACCGTAGAACGATTTCATCAAACTGACGAAAAATTTCGGGTAATTACTCCAATAGTTTACCTGATTTGGCAATGTCGCTTTTGGCGTATTCGCCGCCAGATAATTATCTATTGTGACGTGTTTTTCTGACGGTAGAGTCAGGTAACCAGGCAAGCTCGTGGATAACAGACCTAAGTCCGTCAAACCTTGTATATTGGAGTGACCACGTAATGCGTTAACACCACCACCGGCCACGCCCATATTACCAAGCAGTAATTGGATCATCGCCATGGTACGAATGTTTTGCGCACCAACCGTATGTTGTGTCCAGCCTAATGCATACAGGAATGTCCCTGCTTTATCCGAGGCACTGGTGGTTGCGAGGATCTCACACACTTTTAGGAAATCGGCTTGAGATGTACCACAAATTTTTTCAACCATCTCAGGCGTATAGCGTGAAACATGTTTACGCAGTAAATTCCACACACAACGAGGGTTTTGTAATGTGTCATCCCGCAATGCATGGCCATTTTCATCAAATTTATAGTTCCAGCTGGTTTTGTCGTAACTACGTTTATCAGCGTTATAACCACTAAATAGGCCATCTTCAAAGTCAAAATCATCTCTGACAATTAATGCCGCATTGGTGTAGTTCTGAACATATTCCGCATTGATTTTATTGTTTTCAATCAGATACAGTAAAACGCCCGATAAGAAAGTAATATCGGTACCCGAACGAATTGGCACATAATGATCTGCGACTGATGCGGTACGCGTAAAGCGAGGATCGATAACAATCAGTGTTGCATCATTATTATTTTTTGCTTCAAGCGCCCAGCGGAACCCAACAGGGTGAGCTTCCGCAGCGTTACCCCCCATTACGACGATAACATCCGCATTTTTAATATCAACCCAGTGGTTGGTCATCGCACCGCGACCAAATGTTGGAGCAAGACTTGCTACCGTTGGTCCGTGTCAGACACGCGCTTGGTTATCAACCGCCAGCATACCTAGCGATCGTGCGAATTTTTGAGTCAACATTCCCGTTTCGTTACTAGCAGCGGATGCACATAACATCCCTGTTGATAACCAACGGTTTACCGTCGTTCCTTGTTCATTTTTTTCAATGAAGTTTGCATCGCGGTCATCTTTCATTAATCGCGCAATACGCGTGAAAGCATCGTCCCAACTAATGCGTTCCCACTTATCGGAGCCTGGTGCTCTGTATTCAGGGTAACGTAAACGATTTTCACTGTGGATGTAATCCAGTAGGCCAGCCCCTTTTGGACATAACGCCCCACGGTTCACAGGATGGTCGGAGTCTCCTTCAACATGGAAGATCGCCGATTTGGCGTTCATAGCGCCATCGCCCATACTATATATTAATAATCCACAACCGACAGAACAGTAAGTACAAGTATTACGCGTCTCTTTGGAGCGTAGTAATTTATATTCACGTACATTAGCTATTGCCATTCCAGGCATAAAACCTAACGCAGCTACAGTTGTACCTGCCATCCCGCCAGCACAGATTTTAAAAAACTTTCTGCGACTAACGTTCATTGCTACCTCTTTATATTTTTTGTATAAATCGGTGAGAGAATAGCAGCCTAATATGATTAGATATTGCCTAAAATCAATTAAAGTGAAAATAAAAGTTTAATTAATATTAACTGAGTAGTTAAACAACAATTAAATTTACCCCCTATAGAGTATTTATTGTTAAATTGATTTGAATCAATTGTTACATTCTGAAAAATCAGCAATTTTTGACGTTTAAAAAAATAACAATTTAAGATAAAAATATAAAAATTTAACATTTAAGATAGGGTGAAATATATTTATTATCTAAAAAACAGCTCTCAAATATCACCAAAAACAATATACCCATAAACTTTTTTTACATTCTAAAAAATAAGATAATTAAGCAAAATACTCTTATCTTTTACTTTCATATTTTAGTTTAATTTACCGTAACCAACATTAATGATATTCATCTGGAAATGGGTAAAACAAATGAGGAAAATCACCGCTTAGACAGCAAAAATTAGGCGTAGCTAACATCGCGATATCACATAAAAACGTCTAAACACACACAAAAATATATAACTGTTTCTATAACCTACCATAAACGCTGATGAACCTTCTGCCCCATTCACGATAGTGGTATCGCATAAGAAAAGACCACCATTAACCTAATAAAACCATAACAACTTCACTATATTACCTTGCATTCTTTTACTTTTAAATTATTATACACTGTATAATTAAATGCAGAGGTATTACAGTGATCACGGGACACGTATTTATCGCAACCAGCTTAGACGGCTATATTGCACGCAAAAATGGCGATATTGAATGGCTTTTACAGCTAGATCTGCCTGATGAAAATCATGGCTATGATAGCTTCATCAATAATATTGATGTGATCATCATGGGACGAGGGACATTTGAAACGGTTTGTGACTTTACACCTTGGCCCTATCAACGACCCGTAGTCGTCCTTTCATCAACCCTCGCCGCACATACTGTTCCCGAACATCTCGTTGGCAAGGTGCGCTTTTCCAATCATGAACCCGAAAAAGTGATGGCGATGTTGGCAGCGCAGGGATATAAACGTGTTTACATTGATGGCGGGCAAGTCATTCAGTCCTTTTTAAAACGCGGGCTGATCCATGATCTTATCATTACACAAATTCCTATTTTATTAGGTGAAGGTCGCCCACTATTTGGTCCTGTGCCACAGGATATTTCACTCAAGCATTTGAATACAAAAAGTTTTCAATCCGGATTCATCCAATCTCATTACGAGATCATAAAATGATAAAGCGCAAACCTGGAAGACCTAAAGCACAGCAAAACAGCATTTCACCTGAAAATATTATTGCAAAAGCGATAGCAATATTAGATGAAAAAGGTATTGAGCAATTATCTATGCGGTTAATTGCGAAGGAAATGGCCATCACACCGATGGCTCTTTACCATTATTTTGCCGATAAAAATGCACTAATTAAAGCCATTGGTAATACCCTTTATCACGATATTCATGTATCTGATATAACGGGCATCCAGCCCAAAATAGAAAACCTTTTACTTCGCTATCGTGAAAAGGTGATCTATTACCCACAAATCACCTTAGCTATTTTTAGTGCTCCCTCATTGTTTCCCGAGCACGCCACTCGTATAACCGAAGAGTTAATCCATTTATTAAATAAGCTAGGGCTAACCAAAAACCAAGCAACTCAGTGGGCTCATATTTTGGTTGACTACACCCATGGTGAAGCTTTAGCGTCATCAAACTTACATCATAATGAGAGAAATATTGATAAGCCATCCAGCGAAAATTATATCAACGCATTAAAAATGCTCTTAAACAATGCAGTAAGTAGCCTTCAACCATAATTCTCGCTAACATTCTGAGGCTAAATTTAATCTACTCATAAACTATATTTATTATGCAAAAACATATTGAAGTAACAGCACTGACTCCTGCAATGGTAGAAGCTTGTGCACAACTCTACTGCACAACATATCGCTCAGCACCTTGGTATGAAACATGGGACTCCTCGATCTCCATTATTGCATTTCTAGAGAATCATTTAGCCAATAATTATTTTTTGGGCTATGTCATTAAATTGAATAACACCATTGTCGGTGCTTGCATAGGCTTTCAAAAGCCGTGGAACCAAGGGGTCGAATATTATATCGATGAATTTTTTATCCACCCTGATCACCAAGGTCAAGGTTTAGGCTCGACATTAATGCGCTATGCTCAAGAAGAATGCATAAAACGTAATTTGAATGCAATTATTCTGAATACCGAACGTGGCTTTCCATCAGAGAATTTCTATAAGCGGAATAATTTTACTGTGCATGAAGGGTTAATTATTATGTCGAAAAGTGTCAGTTAATAACATTTATACACTCTACGGCTAAAGGACATTTTGTGTCTTACCCCTTTTTTCTTTTAATTCTGCGACGATAATAGCCACCTTGACGATTATTTTGTTAACTGAAAAACATTATGAAAGCAACTTCTGAAGAAACCCGCATAATTGATTGAAGTGGCAGTACAGAAAAGTTTTAGTAAAACCGCTGATAAACACAATACCTAGCAGATATTCAGAAGCCATAACGAATATGGCTTCTACAAACAGGGTAAATCAATTAATCCCAGTTTGGTGCCAAACCTTCAGGGTTAACTAAACGGTCATTACAATCTAATTTTGCAATCGCGGTTTTATCGTCATTATCCAACTGTAATTGAGTTGCTTGTAGGTTACTTAATAAATTCTCACGTTTTGTGGAAGATGGAATAACTGAATACCCTTCCCCAATTGCCCACGCTAAAATAATCTGAGCAGGTGTTGCATTGTGTTTTTGAGCAATACGTGCAATGGTTTCATCTTTTAACGCTTTACCATAAGCTAAGGTCATATAAGATGTGATATGGATATTGTGTTGTTTTGCCCACTCAACCACTTTTTGATTTTGTAGGTAAGGTGATAATTCGATTTGGTTTGTCGCAATATTTTCTGCGCCGACTGCCGCAATCGCCTTTTCCATTAATGGGATCGTGAAATTAGAAACACCGATTTCACGTGTTAGCCCTTGTTCTTTTGCTTCTAATAACCCTTGCATAAATTCTTCAACGGCAACAGCATCATTTGGTGATGGCCAGTGGATCAGTGTTAAATCCACATAATCTGTTTGCAGATCGTTTAAACTTTTTTTCAAACTTGGAATGAGTTTATCTTTGCTTAAGTTATCAATCCAAATTTTTGTTGTGATATAAAGCTCATCGCGGGCAACACCACTTTGCGCAATAGCCTGCCCAATAGCAGCTTCATTTTCATAAATTTGTGCTGTATCGATGGCACGGTAACCGACATCTAACGCATTTTTAACGGAACCTATTACCACATCATCTTTTAAACGAAATGTACCAACACCAATCACAGGAATAGCCATTATCTTTCCCCTCTTTAATTTGATCACATTAAACTTCATTAATCATTATTGGGTTAACTTATATTCATTTACTGTAAACGAACCAATAATCACGTGATAGCATGAATACATAAGAGAATACTCGGTAATAATACTGAGAAAAACAGCAATAAGCTCAATAGACTTTTGCTAAAAAAACAATAATCCCTGCGGACATGATAAACCACATAAACTCGCTACGACACCACCATCTTAAAAAGGACATATGTCCTTTTTAAGATGGCATAATCTGAGTATGATTCAATCATTCTTTAAAGTACTCACGGTGATTGGAATGAAAATAATAAACTCTACTTCAAAACGGTCAGAATTTATTACCTATCATCAACTTGATGAAATTATTTCTGATGAAACTCTCGAAGACACAAAGCTTATCCATATAAAAGCGAAAGAATACTTAATCTTCCAAGATAGCAAAATCAGCTACCTTTATTTTCTGGTAAAAGGGAAAATACAAGCTGAACGCTATGAAACTAACGGTAACAAAGTCATTTTTTCATTTGAAAATGCATTTTCTATTATTGGTGATTTAGAGCTATTTCAAAGTAACGATGAACGTGACCGCATTTATAATAGCATCCAAGCTGTAACAGATGCGACTCTGCTGGCACTGCCTTTATCAATGATCCGGAAAAAAGAAATTCACTCTCCGATTTTTTTGCAATTTATCTGCCAGCACCTTAGTAAGAAGCTTTATAATGCATCGCAATTACATTCCAGTGCAGCCTATACCGTTGAATATAAATTAAGGCGCTATCTTGCCTTTGTTGAAAAACAAAACGGAGGAAGTTTTAAACTAGAAAACCGCGATGCTTTAGCTGCAATGTTAGGGGTATCTGTACGGCAGTTGAACAGAACATTATCTAAATTAGTCAGTGATAGATTGATTGAGCGAAAAGGTAAACAAATTAACATCATTAATGTTGAGCAGCTCTTAACCCCATGATAAACGTAAAAAAGGCCACCCATGGCAGCCTTGGCGAAGTAAGGGTTCAATTACTTTTTGGTAGCTAAAATAACCGCTGAGGCTTTGATAATTGCAGTGACTTTACTGTTTACGGCTAGCCCCATTTCAACAGTACTGTTATTTGTTACTACTGCTGATAACCGTGTTCCCCCATCCGTTTTTAAATTAACGACTGAGTTTACACTGCCTTTCTCGATAGATTCAATTTTACCACTGAATTGGTTACGAGCCGAAAACTGGTACTCTTGCGCATCAGATACAAGAACCACCCAAGGTGCTTTAATCACAGCTACAGCTTGTTTACCTTTTTCTAACCCCAGCTGTTTAGTACTATTTTTAGTAATAATCGCCGCAATGCTTTCGCCATTGCCCAAATCTAAAATAATCTCATCATTAACTGAGCCGACAACAATGGACTCAACAACCCCCATCAGTTGGTTTCTTGCAGAAATCGTCATATTACGCCCTTTTTGGTTATTAATTACTCATTATTTAAATCATCAGCTATAGCGCTATCTGTATCTGTTTCAGTCAGCACGTTAAAAGCTTACAATTAAAATACAGTCAATCATGAAAACACTTCTATGATATTAATACATTATTATAGATAATTAACTGAACAGTATGTCGAAATTCACTATTTTTATGCTAGTTAAAATCATTAGCTAATTTATCATTAATCATACGCTTTTAATCGCAGATAAGCATTTTTATTATCCTGTTAGTGACTATTATCAGAGTGCGAACTTCGATATTCAGGCAAAACAATATATTTTTTTTCACATTGAGTTAAAAACTGTACTGACTTCGTCATCCCTGTTTTATAGTTAAGCCAAAATAGCGTAATCGTTTTTCGCGAAGGGGAAACTATCTCAACAATCCGTGGGTCTTCATGGAAAAAATCACCTTTATTTAAAGTCACATCAAAATCTTTTATCGTTAATATTTTGCGTGTTACTTCGCTTTTTTCTAATTCATAACCTTTGTATTCACCATATTCAAAGTCAAAAATATTAATTGAATTATCAATCATGTAGACTCTTGCCTTTGGTGCTGCCGTTTCAAACGTTAAATAACCATTTCTATCTCTTGATATTTGATTAATTGACTGATCTATATTGCAGTCATACACTAATGTTGAGTTCGGTGCTTGGCACCCCACTAAAACCATTACTGCCGCTAATAATATTCCTGTTTTTTTCATTTCATTCCCTGATTTTAATAAGATATAAAATTTAACTTAGTATAAATATTGCCACATAAAATCCGAAATGTTAAGCGTAAGAAAATGTTATAATATGACTAAATTGTTAACCTTCCACATTATACTTTCGCTTTATAACTGGTACTTGCATATTCACAGAAAGTGGTACTTTTCGTAAACCATAGTTCACTTATACTTCTGTTATTGTGTTTTTATAAAGGTATCCCGTTTATGCAAATAGAAAATGAATTTGGTCAGCCTGTAGGTCGACTCGTTCCCAATTGGTCTCCTCGTCAATTTCCTCAAAAGATTCATTTGGCTGGCAAACACTGCCGAATCGAACCACTTTCCCTATCACATGCTGAAAGCTTGTATCAATCATTTTCTCAATCCCCTGACCTACGTAGTTGGACTTGGCTATCCGAGGATGCACCTCAAAATTTCGAACAATATCAAAATTGGGTTAAGGGTGTTTTACAAAAAAATGATCCATTATTTTTTACTATTTTTGATAAGCAAAATGACACCGCAATTGGTGTATTTTCATTAATGAGAATAGATGTAAATAATGGTGTTATAGAAGTCGGTCATGTGCATTTTTCCGCGCTACTTAGTGGAACAATCATGTCAACTGAAGCACATTGGCTACTCATGCAATATGTATTTAATACATTAGGCTACAGACGATATGAATGGAAGTGCAATAGTCTGAATAGCCCCTCTCATCGAGCGGCTTTGCGCTTAGGATTCCATTATGAGGGGCGGTTTAGAAATGCATTAGTTACAAAAGGCAGAAACCGAGACACAGATTGGTTTTCAATTATTGATAGTGAATGGCCACTGGTAGACAAGGCATTACAAGCTTGGCTATCAGACACAAACCATATCAATGGCCAGCAAGTTAAATCCCTTGCAACGATACGAAAAAGTTTATTATTGGTTGAAAATTAAATTTGATAGCCCCAAATTCGGGGCTATTTGATAATAGAATTACGCGAAATTTGGCCCAATCACATCAATGCAATCAGTGCAAATAGCGTCGACTCCCCATAGCAAAAGTTCTCGAGCTCGGGCAGGTTTATTGACAGTGTAAACGAGTATACGTAACCCAGCCTGTTTGAGCATTTTGACGCGTGCTTTATCTAAAAGTTGATGATTTAAATGAATAGAAATACAGTCTAGCTGTGTTGTTAACTGTTGCCAATCCTCCCGCCAATCGTCGAGTAACAAGCCCCTTGGTAGCTCAGGAACCGTTTTTTGTGCAGCTTCCAATGCCTCAATCGAAAATGACGATAATAAGGGAGCCACTTGCCCGTTCCACAGTTCCCGCGCAGCCAATGAAATCAATGTGCCTGTTTCAATCTCCAGCCCAGTTGTCGGTTTAATTTCAATATTGGCCATCATGGCATATTGTCGACAGCGCTCAGCAACTTGTTCAAGGGAAGGTAAGTGCTCACCCGCAAATTCTGTGCTGTACCAACTGCCCGCATCAAGGGTAAGCAGCGTTTCCCAACTTAGTTTCCCAGCAACTCCCACCCCGTTACTCGTTCTTTCTAACGTATCGTCATGCAACAGAAAAATTTGCCCATCAGCAGACAATTTTGCGTCAAACTCTATCATTGTGTGCCCAAAACGAGCGCCAACATCAATTGCCGCTAAGGTATTTTCTGGTGCAAGTTTGCCACCACCTCGGTGCGCAACAATATGTGGGTAAGGCCAATCACTCATAAACGGTATCCTTGTTTGCTGTCAAAAAAATGCAGGTAGTCGTTTGGAAAATGAATACCTAGAACCGTACCCACCTGTGGACGAAATTCATGGTTAATCCGAACAACTACTTTTTGCTCCCCCAAACGTCCATGTACTAAATTATCGGCGCCGAGTATTTCAAGATTTTCGACCACCAACGATGTTTGCCCGACAGTTTCTGATACCACTTGGACATGTTCAGGGCGTATGCCTAACGTTATCTCACTCCCTGCCCACTGTAAATATTGGTGCCCTAAAGGTATTTCTCCCCCTGAAGCGAAGAGAAAAGACGAGCCATTCTCACTGATTTTCCCTTCAAATAAGTTCATCGCCGGTGAGCCAATAAAACTGGCAACAAAGCGACTTGCAGGCTTTTCATACACCTCAACAGGGGTACCAATTTGCTCGACAATACCTTTATTCATCACCATTACTCGCTGAGCCAACGTCATCGCTTCAACTTGGTCATGTGTAACATACAAACTGGTTGTTTTCAGCCTTTGATGAAGATGTTGAAGCTCGAGACGCATTTGTACACGTAATTTAGCATCCAAGTTAGACAGCGGCTCATCGAACAAAAATACCGCAGGTGAGCGTACAATAGCACGCCCCATGGCTACACGCTGGCGCTGCCCACCCGATAATTCACGGGGGCGGCGTTGCAACAACCCATCCAACTCAAGGATATGAGCCACCTCTTCAACTTTTTTACGAATTTGCTGTTTACCTAATCCTCGGATCTTTAATCCCCAAGCCATATTTTCTTCAACAGTCATGTGTGGATACAATGCATAATTTTGAAAAACCATCGCAATCCCACGTTCTTTAGGCTCAAGATTTGTTACTCGTTGATGATCAATCCAAATGTCACCACTAGTGACTTGCTCTAACCCTGCCACCATACGCAATAATGTTGATTTTCCACAGCCTGACGGCCCAACCATCACAATAAATTCACCATCGGCAACATCGACAGTTAGCGGTTTTATCACTTGTGTTTTACCGTCCCAACTTTTGCTAACTGCTTGTAATTTTAACTCTGCCATAGATTATTTCTCACTATCGACTAAGCCACGCACAAACGCTCTTTGCATGACTAAAACAACAATTACAGGTGGAATGAGTGTCAATAACATTGCAGCCATGACTTGGTTCCATTGTGTCGAGCCTTCTCCCGAAGCAATCATGCCTTTAATACCCGCGACTGCCGTTCCTAAATCAAGATCAGTAATAATCAATAAAGGCCACAGATATTGGTTCCAACCATAAATAAAGGTGATCACAAATAAAGCGGCTAAATTTGTTTTTGACAGTGGTAACACAATATCGAAAAAAAAGCGCATCGGAGATGCACCATCAATACGAGCGGCTTCTATAAGTTCATTTGGTAGTGTCATAAAAAACTGGCGAAATAAAAACGTGGCTGTCGCCGATGCCATTAAAGGTAGTGTTAGACCTGAATAACTATTAAACATATCCAGGTTAGAAATCACTTCAATGGTCGGGAATATACGCACCTCAACAGGCAGCATTAAGGTAATAAAAATCATCCAAAAAAATAGATTCCGTAATGGAAAGCGAAACCAAACAATGGCAAAAGCAGACAATATTGAAACAGTGATTTTCCCAATAGTGATCACCAAAGCCATCAATGTGCTATTTGCTAATAGTTGCCAAAACGGTGCACTGTTTGCCCCCACTCCCTTTTCCCAGATATAACTTAGATTTTCCCATAAATGATGGCTAGGCATGAGGGGGATCGGCGTTTCAAATACCCCTTGATTATCCAAAGTTGCGGCAACAAAGGCCACATAAAGTGGAAATAAGATTACGATTGCCCCTAAAATAAGCATTGTATGGCTAAATATGATTAATCCTCTACGCTGTTCAATCATTGGTAGCGCACCTTACGTTCAATAAAACGGAATTGAATAATGGTCAAAATCACAACTAAGAACATTAAAATGACAGATTGCGCGGCAGAAGATGATAAATCTAAGCCTGCAAATCCCTCTCGATATATCTTATAAATTAATGTCGTTGTGGCTTGAATTGGTCCGCCACCTGTTGCGGCATCAATAATCGGAAACGTATCAAAAAAGGCATATACCAAATTCACCACAAATAGAAAGAAGCTTACTGGTGTAATTAAAGGCAATGAAATACGGAAAAAACGACGAATTGGCCCTGCACCATCAATAGCGGCGGCTTCCATTAAAGAACGAGGTATAGATTGTAAAGCGGCAAAGAAAAATAAAAAGTTATAGCTAATTTGCTTCCAGACAGATGCAAGAACGACCAAAAACATGGCTTGCCCACTGTTCTGTGCATGGTTCCATTCATACCCTATGGACTCTAGAGCATAAGTGATTAACCCTCGCCCCGGACTAAATAAAAACAGCCATAAAACTGCGGCAATTGCTGGTGCAACCGCATAGGGTAATAGCATTAATGTTTGGTAAAACCGACTCCCTCGTATAACATAATCAACCAACGCGGCAAAAAATAACGAAACCAGTAACCCACATCCGGTCACTAATCCACTAAACACCATCGTGGTATAAAAAGCATCAAGATAATAACTATTTTGAAATAATTGAATAAAGTTATCGACCCCAACAAATTCACTCGAAAGACCAAATGGGTCTATGCTTTGTAATGAATACCAGAGTGCTTGAGTCGCTGGCCAAATAAAGAAAACAATAGTGATCAATAACTGAGGAAAAACAAGGAAATAAGGCAACCATTTTGAACTAAAAACAGGACGTGAAAAAGACATAAACACACTCGGTTAAATTGTAAAATTGCCTCCCTTGTTTAAGAAAGAGGCAATAGCGTCAGAGGGGATTACTGCGTTGACTTTTCAAAACGGCGTAATAACTGATTACCACGATCAACAGCGGCATCTAAAGCTTGTTGAGCTGTTTTATTACCTGACCAAACCGATTCTAATTCCTCATCCACAATGGTACGAATTTGTGGCATATTTCCTAAACGCAAGCCTTTGGTATACGCTAAAGGTGGCTTATTTAACATCTGGCGAGTAGCAATATCTGCCCCTGGGTTTTTATCATAATAACCGGAGCCACGGCTTAAATTATAAGCAGCAGTTGTAATCGGTAAATAACCTGTTTTTTGGTGCCACTGGGCTGCATTTTCAGGTTTTGCTAAAAATTGCATAAATTCAGCGACCCCTCGATAAGTCGCTGGATCTTTTCCTGCCATCACCCATAAACTTGCCCCGCCGATAATGGCATTTTGTGGTGCGCCTTCAACTTCAGCATCATACGGCATCATGCCAACACCAAAATCAAATTTAGCGTGTTTACGAATAATCGCGAGTGACCCCGAAGAGGCTGTGATAATGGCACAATCCCCGTTATAAAACTTTTCAGTCGATTCATCTTTACGACCTAAGTAGCTAAAATCCCCTCTTTTATTCATTTCTTGCAATAAGGCGATATGTTTAACTTGTATTGGCTGATTGAATTCTAAAACGGCGTCTGTCCCATCAAATCCATTATTTTTTGAAGCGATAGGTTTACCATGCCATGCGCTAAAATTTTCAATTTGGATCCACCCTTGCCAGCCGCTAGCATAACCACATTTCATGCCTGACTGACGTAACTTAGCCGTGTAGGCAGCCATGTCTTGCCAAGTTTTCGGGGGTTCATCTGGGTTTAGACCCGCTTTTTTGAATGCGTCTTTGTTGTAGTACAAAACAGGGGTTGAGCTATTAAATGGTTGAGATAAAAGATGCCCGGTTTTCGCATCGCTATAATACCCCGCAACAGTTGGAACAAACTGGGACTCATCAAATGCGATACCTGAATCTTGGAACACTTGATAAACTGGCTTAATCGCCTTAGATGCCATCATTGTTGCTGTGCCAACTTCGTAAACTTGTAAAATTGCAGGGGCATTACCTGAACGAAAAGCCGCAATCCCCGCAGCAAGACTTTGCTCATAATTACCTTTATATACTGGCAAAATTGTATAATCTGGGTGTGTCTTATTAAACTCGGTCGCTAATATATTAACTTCTTCACCAAGCTCCCCTTCCATGGAATGCCAGAACGGAATTTCAGTAGAGCCAATGGCCTGGCTGGCGAATAATAAACCGAATACTGTTGCTAGAGTTGAATGTTGTAACGATGTCATTCTACTTATCTCACTTTCTAGTTAATTGCGCGAAGATGTACAGTAAATGTGCGAAGTCACGCAGTTTATAGTTGAGATAGAATGCTACCTGTAGGAAATGACAGAAATATAACTCGCGGATGACAAAATTATGACGGCAATATCACTTAGGCGTGATATATAAATCACAATCTATTGAACAATAAAAAACAGCCTATCTTCTATTACACTGCTTTAATCAATTGCATGGGGTTGTTTATCTTTGATGGTGAAATTTGATTTGAATTAAAACCATTTTAAGCAAGGCGTGAAGCTCGCACCTAATAAACCTAGGGCTATCAACACAGTATCAAATGAGTGAGAAGTGCTTTTTTCGAACCCGTAGGCTGCGTTTAAACATAATCGTTCATTCATATTAGCGTCAGTCAGATTGGTTCATCTATCAATTTTAGGGTGTTTTTATGCCATTTTAGCTATAAAAATCAGTAGGTAACCTCAATACCCCCTAAAAAGATTTGCATAAAGTGATCCATCATAATCTGTAATAACCCTATTGCTAACACTCACCTTAGTAGCGAATTGTAAGTTTAATATTATATACATTGACAAAATGACGCCGAACAAGAATACCCCCCGTAAAAACACTTATTTTTTATCAGCGACAATATGTTATAGAACCTTCTATTAACCGCTAGCCTATAGAGATAGGTTTATTTTTAGTTCAATAGAATGTGACATCTGTCTGACTATTTTTAGGCAGCTTGATCGTTTTGCCATTAGAATTCAAGGTAAGTACAAAATTACACTGGTAAGCAATGTTGCGCTTATCATAATCACATTTGGAGTCAACCAATAAAATAGTCTGCCCTAAAGCTCTTATATCCATAATATGGTCAAATGCTTTGGTTGGGTCCTTACCATACGTCAATCGAGTTTCCGAAATAACCGTATCGCCTTTATAGTACTTAATTTCAGTGGGTAACTTAAACTCATTGTAATTATTTTCACCGAATTTTTCTTTTGTATCTGCCAGCACTGACCCTGTAATAAACCCATCTTTGTTATATTTGTAGATTAATTCACCATTAGTATCTTTCCTTGAAATTATTGTACAATCTTTACCGATTGACATCTCTACGGGTCCATTAGCATCCACACCAATAAGTTTATTTTTAATCCGCTTAACAGAAAGGTAATTATGAACACTGCTTAGGTATTCATCTTTTTTCTGATTTAACTGAAAACTTTCAACACAACCATCGCGCCCCATTTTCAATAGGGATTCATAATTGATAGTTTTATCTTCGTTATAGACGATCGTCTTGAGCTCCTTAACATTGCCTCTTACAGGATTAAAGTCATAGAGCTGCGCCATGTTGAACACAACTGGATTATATTGCTGTTCGTCAAATGCCAATGACTCAAAAGAAACAGATAAAACAACAAGTTGAGTCATTAATAATACATATTTATGCTTCATTTTTATCTTATAACCTTAACACAAGTATTATGAATACTTGCTTTAGTGATTATTAGTTTTACTTAGTAGTTATACTATCAGATTTTTAATAAATGTCAGGTTTTGACGCCAATAAACTGACATAAAACGTGTTAATTTAGCTTTGCTATGAAGAGATAAACCAATACGCAGAACAGTACTAACATATTACTTATTAGAGAACAGAACTTCCCCTTAAAAATCACATCAATTTTTGAATATCCAAAAATGTCATTTTAATGACTTGCCTCTATATTTTTACTTTATTTCAACATTCAACCTATTTGTTAGAAATACACACTCGACACCTTGTAGTTTGACAATATTTTATTACGCATAGTTTTATTACGGAGGTTTATTAATGAATAACCTTATATGGGGATCAATAAATAAGACACATCTTATTTACTTACAACATTAAAAAACGTGTTTATGCTTATTATTGTTTATTCATAAATAATCACTTACTTGGAAGCCAACTAACAGACACATTATTCAATAATCGCTAGCGATAAGATCATTAATCCGATGATAATTAAATAGAGTGATATTTTAAGCCATACCACAAAAATGACTTAATCATTGAGTATTAGTAACTATTTGTGAATTTATATTTCATGGGTGAGAACTCAATAAAAATACGCAAAAACACACTTTTAATTTAATATTACAAATTTCTAGAGTTGTTCAAAAAAAACAAACAAACTGATAACTTATACACCACACCACAAAACAAAATTTTAATCCAAAAAAAATGCATTTATTGAAGTTTAATAAACTCAAATCTCATATACATGACATTTATCATCAATATGATTGAATTGGTAACCTTCAACGTTTATAAAAAAAATAAAACTCTTAATCACGTATTTATTTTTAGTTGTAAATTTAACTTCCATTAATTATTAGGAATATTCCTAATGAAATTAAAGTACTAGTTACATTTAGTTACTCACTACATGAGTTTTTATATGGAATTTATTTTTTTCTTAGCTAAGATTTACTCATTCCGCTAGTGAGACCATCCAAGTAAACAAAGCTAGCAAGATAAACAAGATAAATCTGACTATTTATCAAAGTTAAGTTTTATATTTTTATTTTTTTAAATAAAAATCGAAAGCATTTAATAATGAATTCACATTATTAAATACCTATTCTGCTACCAAGGTTTTATTTGGTTAGTAGGCAAATATTAAATGTCACACTCTATAACTTACTAATAAGGTTCTATTATGATCAGTCAAAAAAATCTTATCGCTTTATGTATCGCTGCCGGTTTAGGTTTCACTGGTGCGGCATCTGCTGCAACAAACGCACAAGTTACTGTATCGGGTCAAATCGCTTCTGCAACTTGTGATTTAAGCGTTAGCAACCCTAACATTGATTTAGGTACTTATATTTCTGCAGACATTCAAGCGGCTGGCGATATCACAAATAGCGCAAAAGATTTCTCTCTGCTATTAACTAACTGTAGCAAAGACCAATCAGCTGGTTCAGTGCAGCTATTTGCTAAAGGTACTGCGTTAGATGCAAATGGTGATTACTTCAACAATACGGCAAAAGCCACTGTTGGTGTGAAACTGAGTGCTGACGCTAAACCGGTTAAACCAAATACAAGCATTGATTTAAGCGGTGTCTCTGGCTTAAAGCAAGGTGGTTCAGCGTCGGTACCAATGAAAGTCGCATTATACTCAACTGTAGCAACACCTGATTCACAGCGTATTGATGCGCCAATCACATTCTCTGTAAGCTACGAATAATCACTACCTAGATGAAATAGCAACATATTGCTATTTCATCTTTACTAATAGTAATCACGATTGGAGATAAATAATGCGTTTGATGACAATCACAAAATATTCATTAATGAGTATGATGCTTTTTGTATCTGAAATAACCAGCTCCTCCGCAGCTGGCGTCGGTCTTAACAGCACTCGCGTTATTTTCCCACAAAATAGCCAATCTGTTCCTGTGACTATTCGTAATAGTACAGAGAAGGAAGAGTACCTCGTACAAGTCTATATCACGAAAACGGCAAGTGACTCTGCTCAAGAAACCGTATTTGATGTGCTTCCTCCTATGTTCTATTTAAAATCAGCAGAACAACGCGATGTCCGTATTGCAGAAACGACCAAATCATCTGCACTCCCGAAAGATCGTGAATCCGTTTACTATTTACACGCCCGCTCGATCCCACGCAGTGAGAAAGACGCTGAACTGGGGGCGAACAAAATGAAAGGTGATGTAAAAATAGCCCTAGAAAGTATCATTAAAGTGTTTTATCGACCAACGGGATTAACACAATCATCCGACCAAGCACAATCAGGGCTAACATTTTCACCCGTTCAAGGTGGGTTAAAAGTCACCAATAATTCACCGTATTTCGTTACATTGAGTTCATTAAAAATCGGCAATCAACAGATTGAAATTTCATCAGAAAAAAATAATACCATGCTGGCACCTTTTAGCGATATGACTTATCCAACATCCCTAAATAAAGGCAAAATTTCATGGTCAACTATTAATGATTTAGGAGGATATGTTGAACACTCAACGCAATAAGTTTCACTTATTCTTGGCCAGTTTGTTATTAACATCAACAATGCAGTCCTTCGCAGGAAATAAATTAGAAATTTTTGCGGATATAACAAGCGTTGGAGAATGTGAGATTACAGTTTCACCTTCTAACATTGAATTTACCCGCAAACCAGCCATTGCTGAGTTTAAACCAAATGATGCTGTTGATCTTACGCCTATAGAATTTGAATACCAATGCCGGGATTATGAAACAACAGTCATGCCAGAAATTAAGGTGACGGGTTCTGTATCTTCTGATCCAAATGTATTTTTAACACCTGACCCAACGGGCGCTAAAGGTGTCGGCTTTATGCTAAAAAATGGCAATTTGCCAAACAAATTAGGATTTTATACAGCGGGAACAACATTACGTAATAATGAAAGTTTTTATTTACCCGCAGGCAGTACATCTGGTTCGCAACCAATGACAATTGGGTTTGTGCGCCAATCAGGAAATAATGCTGTAACGGCAGGTTCCGTAAAAGCATCTATTTTATTCACGGTTGTCATGCCATAACTCAAGGAGAGAGGATATCAACATGTTTCGACTAATTCTATCTTTTGTCTTTATTGCATGGTGCAATCAGGCATTGGCAGCATCAAATAGCATTCGAGTTGAATTTGAAGCTACTTTCTACAAAAAAACATGCGATATTGATGTTTCTGAAGCTGTTATTAATTATAACAAAGTCTCCCCTTCAGACATCATAAACAGTGATGCAGGTCTTACAGACAAATTAAATCGTGATATCACATTAAAACTGGTCAACTGCACAAATGTTGGCAATTTAAGTAAAAGTAAGATTTATGTTTCAGGAAGAACCGAAACGATAAATGGTAAACGTTTATTTATAGAAAGCGGAACATCCCAAGGTGTCGGCGTTAAGTTACTTGCCAATAATATTGCAAAAACAGATGGTGATATTATATTTGATCTTAATGCAGGTACGACTGTAAATGACACATTTACAGTCACGACCGCATTATCCTGTGGTGATTGCAAAAAAACAGAAGAGATCAAAAAAGGCACTCTTAGAGCAGCATTATTATTTACAGTATTAACACATTAATAATTAAATAAAGGGGAATTTTTAATATGCGTAAAAACATATTTTCAGCATTTTATTTAACAAGTGCTTTTGCGCTATTAATGAGCATTCACCCTAAGGCTGAAGCTGGACTGATCTTAGAACAAACAAGAATTATTTGGGATAGTCGTTCAAAACAAGAAGACATTTCTCTAAAAAATAACAGTAACGATATTTATTTAATACAAACTGGGGTATTTGAATCTCCAACAGGACAGATTCAGTCAGATTATTTTATCGTGACTCCCCCACTGTATCGTTTAAATCCAAATAGCCAACAAACGATGAAAATTATTCCTCAAAATAAAATAGAGCAGTTACCTAAAGATCAAGAATCACTATTTTATTTTAGTGCCATCGGGATCCCAGGTGTTTCATCTGATGAGAATGAAAATTCAACAGCAAGACTTTCTATTGGAACACGTTTAGTGATCAAATTATTCTATCGTCCTGAAGGCCTACAACAATCAAGCGATGAGGCGATTAAAAGCCTGCGTTTTAATACACAAAATAAAAACTTGTGTATTGAAAATCCATCAGAATATTTTGTTACCTTGAGTTCAATTAATATTAATAACCAACAATATGACCAAGCCGCAGGAGTAATGATCGCCCCTAAAAGTAAATATTCATTAGCAGTACCTACCCAATTAGCTCAATCAACTAAAGTTAGTTGGACAGCGATTAATGATTATGGCGGCGACAGTGAAGCCTATTCTGCCGTTTTAGCATCTGGTAAGGATACTTTATGTCAATAACAAAAAAACTTAATTTTTTACTTTTTTTACTTTTTTCTTCTATTAATTTATCTTTTGCAAATACTGACCTAATGAGTGGTTTACTTTTTTCTCCTGAACGGATTGTTTATTTAGAGTCTGAAAATAAAGGAGCCATGACAACATTAGAGAATGCAAATAAAGAAGTGGCATTAGTGCAGGCAAGTGTAATTACTGCTGATAAGAAAACATTAAAACCTTCTTTTAATAAAGATAATAATAGTGCTTCAGAGATATTTTTGATTACCCCCCCACTACATCGTTTGGATAGTGGTGTTCGCCATAGTTGGCGAATTCAACGAATATCTGATGGCAATTTACCAAATGATAGGGAAAGTGTTTTTTTTGTTGTACTAAAAATCATTCCAGAGGGTTCAAGTAAAGATAAACCTGGCTCTGAGTTTATTGTGGCCCCTACACTTTATTTTAAAATGCTTTACCGACCTAAAGCCATTGAAAAGCTCTCGATAGATAAAGAGGTTGAGAACATTCGATTTTCAAAAAATAAAAATAAATTAATTATTAAAAATCCATCGGCTCTTTCAATGACTTTAACATCATTAAGTATCGGTGATTATAAAGTGCCTAGCGAATTAATAGATGACAGTATTTTGCCTTTTGGTGAAATGCATATTGATATACCTCAATCCGCATCAGGGCAAGTTACATGGCAAGTTCTAAATGAATACGGATTAATTACAAGACTGAGCATTGGCGTTTTAGATGAGAATATATCATGAAAAATAAAACATTTACCTTAAAGCCTCTCTCATTAGCACTGATGTTTTCTCTATTTGGTGGTGCGATCCAGGCTGAACCTTATTTTGACCCTGCATTATTAAATTTACCCGCAGGAACAGATATCAATAATATTGATTTATCCGCTTTTGCTCATTCTGATTCAGTGACGCCAGGGCGTTATATGGTCACGATGAAAATTAATAAAGAAGATATTGGTCAAAAAGAAATTTACTTTTCACAAAATAATCAAGGCACTATTGAGCCAGAACTAACCCCTGCAATGCTTGACGATTTTGGTGTCAATGTGCAAGGTATTCCAGCGCTAAAAAGTATGCCTGCAACTCAAAAAATTGAATCATTGTCTTCAATAATTCCTAATGCTCAAGTTCAATTTGATGTGGCCAAGTTGACTCTAAACCTTAACATTCCACAAATTGCGATGAAGCAAGCAAGACGGGGAGCTGTCCCCCTTGAGCTATTAGATCAGGGTATTCCAGGTCTGTTGCTAAATTATCAACTTAATGGTAGCCGACAAGAATTTACCGGGGGGATTGGTGGAAAAACCAAGAATAATTCTTTTTTTGCCAACCTCACTGGGGGACTCAATTTAGGTCCATGGCGCTTACGCACCCAATACTTTTACCTCGAAAACGAAAGTAAATTCGATGGTACATCGGCGCGTAACCGTCAAAATGAGTTTAACAATACCACTGTTTCACGTGACATTCAGCGTTTAGACTCTGAAATTGTTATGGGTGAAACAAGCTCACTGAATGACGTTTTAGATAGCGTTCCATTAAAAGGGGTGCGCTTATTATCTAACGAGCAAATGTTAGCCCGTGGCGATAGAGGCTTCGCACCACAAATTAGAGGGATAGCCAATTCCAACGCCCGTGTTTCAATCAGCCAAAATGGTAATACAATCTACCAAACCTATGTTGCACCCGGTCCGTTCGTCATTAATGACCTCTACCCAACAGGTACTGCGGGTGACTTGGAAGTCTCCATTCATGAAGAAAATGGTACTGTTCGCGTATTTACTCAAGCCTTCTCCTCATTACCGGTTATGCAGCGTGCTGGAACATTTAAATATGAAGTCGCGGCAGGGCAATATAACGGAGGTATTACTGAAGGAAATAAACGCAGTAATTTCTTGATGGGAACTTTAATTTATGGTTTGCCTAAAGCGATCACACTCTATTCCGGTTTTTTGGGTGCTGAACATTATTGGACTGGGATAGTGGGAACTGGTTTTTCATTAGGAACATTTGGTGCCATGTCCCTTGATGCGACACATGCGTCAGCCACAATAAATGGTGACAAAAAATATGGCCAATCTTTCCGTGTTCGTTATTCTAAAAACTTATCCGATTTTGGTACATCCATTGACTTAACTGCCCTGCGGTATTCAACAAAAGACTACTATAGCTTCGCCGACTTCAACCAAGCAGGCTATCGCTTGAAAGATAATGTTGCTCCTTGGTTAGGGGGACGTGAGCGCAGCAGTTTCCAGTCCTATATTAATCAGTCAATCGGGAAATGGGGCTCTATCTATTTTCGCGGTATGCGTAGTGATTATTGGGGTCGAAAAGATACGGTCACAACCTTGGGTGTGGGCTACAGTGGTTTATATAAAGGCGTATCTTATGGCCTTGACTACAGTATTAGTCGTACTCAAGGGGATGGAAACTGGCCTGAAAATCGACAAGTTAGCGTCAATATTGGTATTCCATTTAGCTTATTTTCAAATAAAAAAGATATTGAAAATATCAACAGTAACTTCCAGATAAGTCATGATAACCATGGACGAACATACCAACAAGTTGGGGTAAACGGACAACTGCTTGATAACAAATTCACGTATCAATTAAATGAAAGTGGCGATAATCGTGACCAAAAAACATCCAGCTCACTTAATGTTGGCTACCAAGGCAGTAAAGGTTACTTAGGTGGTGGCTACAGCTACAGCAGTGAAAGCCAATTAACTCATATTGGGGCATATGGCGGTGTTGTTATACACCCAGGTGGGGTGTCTTTTGGCCAATATATCGGTAATTCTGCTGCGGTTATTTATGCCCCTGATGCGGCTGGAACAAGTATTAATAATGGTTCCGCCATCGTCGACTCTCGTGGCTATGCTATTTTACCAAACATTATGGAGTACAGCCAAAATATAGTCAGCCTAGATGTCAACACGCTACCAGAAAACGTAGAAAGTAAAGAAACATCAACGAACTTATACCCAACTAAAGGTGCGTTAGTTAAGGCAAACTTTAAAACGTTAAAAGGGTATCAAGCAATGATCACACTGAACAGCATACAAACCATTCCGATGGGGTCAGTGGCCTCATTAAAACAGGATGATCAAGATGCATATAATGCGATCTCGGGCATTGTTGGTGACAATGGACGCGTTTATTTAAGTGGATTACCTGAAAAAGGTATCTTGACAGTTGTATGGGGCAAAGCAAGCGCTGAACAGTGTCAAGCGCCATTTGATATGACGCAGTCAAGCGAAAATACGTATTCATCATTACGTAATTTAACTATTACATGCCAATAAACCACGTGGATAACTTCATGAAAAAGTTTTTATTCAGCGTCATTGTATTCGCAATATCAAGCAGTGCATTCTCGGCAGATGTAAAAGTATTAGGTGGTCGAGGATTAGTGGGGGTTTATAATAACTATATTTACAAGGAAAATAGTGCGGTTACCTGGTCTGGTGCATTAATTGGCGGCAGATATGATCCCTATCCATACGTAACACTAACAAACTATATGAGCGGCTATCATGTATGTTCTAAACAATACACAATGGAAATCGATGGCGTTTGGGGAATTCCTATTAGCTCGGATCTAATGTTGGTACCTGATCTTACCTTTAGAGATAGAAGAACACTTAATCGCTATCTTCCTGAGTTAAATACTCCAATTGATGTCATTACAGGTTATTTTAATGGTTCAGGCTCTGGAACAAATGAGTACACAGGTAATCCTGAGCGAGACCTTTGTCCTTGGAGACCACAGCAATCAAGCCCAGTAAATGAAATGTTACACAATGTAACCGTACAAGGTCGTTTCTTAATATATGGAACAGGCAACCAAAAAAGTGGTCGATACAACTTACAATATAGTATTGGATTTGGCATTAAAGATCATCGATTTGAATCTGACTACAAAACATGGACTCCATTAATCAGTAGTGGTCCCATCAATGTTGTTGTTTCAGGGCTCACTTGTAGCCTACAAACAGATAGTAAAGTCAACTTTGAAACTCAAGATGGAAACGCTACTGCTAATACCAAATTAGCCACCATCAAAAAACCGATGTCAATTTACTGTAGCCAGTTAAAAAATGAAACAAACGCATCTATCGGGATTGCTGCTGAGGTCCCTACTCAGTATAAAGCAGGTTCGAACTATGATGTCAATTTACTTGACAGTTCAAATAGAGCAGCCGCCTATGTAAAAGTTTTTCTCCTTAATAATGGTAACAAACAAGCTATACCCCTAAATGGTAGCATGATTTCCCTCGCCTCTATTACGACTAGTCAAAAAGAACTGTATGTCAATACAACTCTTGAATATGAACTTTATTCAAGAGGCATTGGCTCCTCCGGTAAAGTTCGTGGTGCATACCAGCTTTCTGCTGTTATGCGCTAATTATCCCTAACAGCTAGCCTTAAATAGGGCTGGCTGTTAATTTCAACGTTCAATAACATCTCCCCCCTTTTCCATTAATTTCAACACATCAACCTAACATGTTTTAACATGCTTCCCCCCAACTCTCCCATTAATTGATATATATTAAATTACCGTTTTCAACCATGTTGGAATAGGTAGTGATTTAAATCCCTATAAGTCAAATTTTAATTATCATCCTGTTATTAAAAACACACTATTACTCATCCTTAAATTAGTGATTCAATCTATTTATTAAAAGACCGCTCGGCACTTTACCATTTACCCTTGCTAGATATAACATTATCAATGAGTTTATTAATAAAATTAACTATCAGAACACATAAAAAAAACATTAAATAAGACATGTCTTATTTTTCTGGTTTTTTAAGACATGTTAATGGTTTTTTATTGGCTATACCTATGAGTAACTACTCACTTAAAAATCAATTTCAGATATGTTATTGAATAAACCAGTCGAATAGTATGCCAAACTATACCTCGACAAATATCGGGATATTGAATATCAGTAACTATTTGTGAGTTTATATTTCACACATAAACCCCCAAAAAAGCACATAAAATCACTCTTTTAATCTAACACAACAACATTAAAGGGTTATGACAACAAATAAATAAAATGGCAATGTATATACCCCCTCCTTTAACCCAACATAAAAACCCAAAAATATAAATCAGATAGAAATTAAATATAGATAAAACGAATATTTTTGATAATTGTGATGCGATGGAAAAGTTTACAACATCTATGTTTCGAAAAACCATAAGGCTCATTAATCGCATATCTATTCTTATATATGAGTTTTAATCTCTATCAACAGTTAAAAAGACGCTTAATTCAATAAAAATGATGGTTACATTTGGTTACTCACCATAGGCGTTTTAATGTGGAAATTATTTTTTTCTGAGCTAGAATTTACCTATTCCGTTAGTGTGTCCACTTAAAAAACACAGTCAGCAAGATAAAACTATCGTTTTATCAAAGTTAATTTCTATATTTTTATTTTATAAATAAAAACCGAAAGTAATTTAATAATGAAAGCACATTATTAAATTTCTATTCTGCTGCCAAAAATCTATTAGGTTTGCAGACAAATATTA
The DNA here is from genome assembly GCF_041075285.1 of Providencia rettgeri. Classification (NCBI taxonomy): domain Bacteria; kingdom Pseudomonadati; phylum Pseudomonadota; class Gammaproteobacteria; order Enterobacterales; family Morganellaceae; genus Providencia; species Providencia rettgeri. The sequence goes on from NZ_CP163512.1 coordinate 2,173,666, forward strand.
AACGTTACACTTTATAACTTACTAATAAGGTTCCATTATGATCAATCAAAAAAATCTTATCGCTTTATGTATCGCTGCCGGTTTAGGTTTCACTGGTGCGGCATCTGCTGCAACAAACGCACAAGTTACTGTATCGGGTCAAATCGCTTCTGCAACTTGTGATTTAAGCGTTAGCAACCCTAACATTGATTTAGGTACTTATATTTCTGCAGACATTCAAGCGGCTGGCGATATCACAAATAGCGCAAAAGATTTCTCTCTGCTATTAACTAACTGTAGCAAAGACCAATCAGCTGGTTCAGTGCAGCTATTTGCTAAAGGTACTGCGTTAGATGCAAATGGTGATTACTTCAACAATACGGCAAAAGCCACTGTTGGTGTGAAGCTGACTGCTGACGCTAAACCAGTTAAACCAAATACAAGCATTGATTTAAGCGGTGTCTCTGGCTTAACGCAAGGTGGTTCAGCGTCGGTACCAATGAAAGTCGCATTATACTCAACTGTAGCAACACCTGATTCACAGCGTATTGATGCGCCAATCACATTCTCTGTAAGCTACGAATAATCACTACCTAGATGAAATAGCAACATATTGCTATTTCATCTTTACTAATAGTAATCACGATTGGAGATAAATAATGCGTTTGATGACAATCACAAAATATTCATTAATGAGTATGATGCTTTTTGTATCTGAAATAACCAGCTCCTCCGCAGCTGGCGTTGGTCTTAACAGCACTCGCGTTATTTTCCCACAAAATAGCCAATCTGTTCCTGTGACTATTCGTAATAGTACAGAGAAGGAAGAGTATCTCGTACAAGTCTATATCACGAAAACGGCAAGTAACTCTGCTCAAGAAACCGTATTTGATGTGCTTCCTCCTATGTTCTATTTAAAATCAGCAGAACAACGCGATGTCCGTATTGCAGAAACGACCAAATCATCTGCACTCCCGAAAGATCGTGAATCCGTTTACTATTTACACGCCCGCTCGATCCCACGCAGTGAGAAAGACGCTGAACTGGGGGCGAACAAAATGAAAGGTGATGTAAAAATAGCCCTAGAAAGTATCATTAAAGTGTTTTATCGACCAACGGGATTAACACAATCATCCGACCAAGCACAATCAGGGCTAACATTTTCACCCGTTCAAGGTGGGTTAAAAGTCACCAATAATTCACCGTATTTCGTTACATTGAGTTCATTAAAAATCGGCAATCAACAGATTGAAATTTCATCAGAAAAAAATAATACCATGCTGGCACCTTTTAGCGATATGACTTATCCAACATCCCTAAATAAAGGCAAAATTTCATGGTCAACTATTAATGATTTAGGAGGATATGTTGAACACTCAACGCAATAAGTTTCACTTATTCTTGGCCAGTTTGTTATCCCTAGGGGAGCATAAACGTGACAGTTTCCAATCCGATATTAACCAGTCAATCGGAAAATAAGCTTCTAGCTATTTTCTGCGTTATGCGCAGTAACTGTTTGGAGTGAAAAGATGTTGTTACAACCTTGAGTACAAACTACAGTGGTATACATAGGTTATTCACGAAGTGGCTATGCCGTTTTATCAAACAGGATAGTTTATAGCCAACATAGTGTGCCCCTTGATACTCACACTCTCCCCCGAGAATGTAGAATACAAAGAAAAATCAACTGATTAATCCCCATAAAAGGGGCATTAATTAAGCTGAACTTTAAAATGCTAAAAACATACTGAGCTATAATAGTACAGAACTATGCACAAACTATTCTAATGAAGTTAGCTTTATCGAATTTGAAAAGTGGCAATGATTGCATGT